>NZ_VIUG01000028.1:0-84952 GCF_007828255.1 Pseudomonas sp. SJZ078
GAAACGATGCATCGCCGATGGTAGTGTGGGGTTTCCCCATGTGAGAGTAGGTCATCGTCAAGATTAAATTCCGAAACCCCTATCTGCTGATGCAGGTAGGGGTTTTGTTTTTGTCCGTGAAAACCTGTAGCCATTGTGGACGTGTGAGACCAGGTGCCTACTACGTCGATGGGCACCCGTTCAATCACTTAGGTCAGACGTTTATGCCTCCGGCACCGGGCAGCTCAGATCTCCTTCCTTGCACTTGAGGTAGGTCTTGAAGGTCTCGACTCGCGCCTTGGTGAGCGCTGTGATGCAATTGCCGTAGATCAGCGGATAGACGCTGCCACCCTCGACCCCAGACGCAGAGAAATTGCATTCGGCATCACGGAAACCGATCCAGGCCCGTTGTGCCTTGACCAATGACTGCTTGGCCTCGGGGTTGTCTTTCAGGCGCGCTGTGATCTGTTTGTACAAACTGTTGAGTTCGTTGTCGGCGGCATTCTTCTCTTGGGCCGCGCATTGATTCATCTCGCCTTGGGTAGTGGCATTGGCGCAGTTGTCGGCTTGGGCGGCGGCGGCAAAGAGCAACGGTGTCAGGGCCAGAAGCAAGCGTGGGGTCATGATCGATCTCTCCTTGAAAGGGTTGGGGGAGTGTACATCGCTCCTTTGGAGCTGGGTCAGTGCAGGGTCAAACAACGGCCCGATACAACTTTCCGGTTGGCCTTGTGGTCTTACAGGCCTACTGTTGAACACAGGAGGTGACCCATGCATTTATCCGATCGCATCGAAAGAAAGATCCTGCTCAAGGCTCCGCGCTCCCAGGTCTGGCGAGCCCTGGCCAACGCCGAAGCCTTTGGCCAATGGTTTGGCGTGGCCCTGGAGGGCAAACGGTTTGTGGCCGGAGAGAGGACCCAGGGCCAGATCACTTATCCTGGTTATGAGCACCTTACCTGGGACGTGCTGGTAGAGCGGGTCGAGCCCGAGCGGGTGTTCTCGTTTCGCTGGCATCCCTACGCCGTCGAACCCCAGGTGGATTACTCCCAGGAACCTGAAACACGGGTCCAGTTCGAACTGGAAGACATGGATGGAGGCACTTTGCTCAAGGTCGTGGAGTCGGGGTTTGATGGCATTCCCGAGGCACGCCGACTCAAGGCGTTCCGCATGGACAGCCGCGGTTGGGATGAACAGATGACCAACATCGAAGCGTTCCTGAACAAGTCTTGAGCCATATCCACCGGCGTTTTCATAGGACTCACCTGGGGAAGCTAAGGGTTTTCGGAAGGGTGGTATAGCGAATGTCTTACACGCGATGATAGTTATCTCGACTATTGTGCTTTGGATCCGACGCGTATTCTGTACTCATCCACTGAAGCACAGGGAGTGCTCAGGATCAGGGACGATCGACCTTGCAAGGATGGCTATCGACAGGGAGTCGTAATGGTCTTGGAAAAACCCGCTTCGGCGGGTTTTTTTTCGCCTGTTAAAAGGTGCCACGGCCTTGTATAGCGAAAGACTTACACATCGGCGCTGCGTTCTCGTCTTTTTCCGGACCGATCATGGGCTTAATCTGTGTCCATCCACTGAGTACAGGGAGTGCTCGGGATCATGGATGATGGGACCAGGCACGGAATGCCAGACAGGAGTCAAATTGGTCCTCAAAAAACCCGCTTCGGCGGGTTTTTTTTTCATCTGTGAAAAAGTGCGACGGCCGTGCATAGGCATCTGTGCCGGGGGATCAGGCGCTGTTGGTCTGCAGCGCCTGGGCACGCAGGCGGGCGATGTCCTTGCTGGGAGACGCGCCAAATAGACGGCTATATTCCCGGCTGAACTGCGAAGGGCTTTCATACCCCATTTTGTAGCCGATTGACGAAACGTCGCTGTTCTCCGACAGCAGCAGCCGTCGGGCTTCCTGCAGACGCAGCTGCTTCTGGTATTGCAACGGGCTCATGGCGGTCACGGCCTTGAAGCGGTGATGCAATGCCGAAGGGCTGAGGTTGATCATCTGTGCGAGGCTGTCGATGCTCAACGGCTCGGCATAATGGGTATTGAGCCACTCGATGGCGCGGCTGATGCGATGAGCCTGAGTATCGGGAATGGCAATCTCATGCAAGCGCTGGCCTTGGGCACCGCGCAGCAGGCGATAGAAAATCTCCTGCTGGGCCAGAGGAGCCAGGGTGGCTATGTCGTCTGGGCTGTCGAGTAATCGCAGCAGGCGCAACACCGCATCCAGCAGCGGCGCATCAATGCGGTCCAGGAACAATCCTCGTCCGGTCCGTTGAGCCGGTACACCGATAGGGCTGACGTCTGCGATCAGGCGGCAGATCTGTGCCGGATCGATATCCAGGCGAATGCACAGGTAAGGCCGCTCCGGGCTGCCTTCGATGACTTGTCCGGCCAATGGCAGGGTGACCGAAACCACCAGGTAATTGAGTGGATCGTAAACGTAGCACTCATCCGCCAGCCGTACCTCTTTGCTTCCCTCGATGATGACGCACAGGCCTGGCTTATGCACGACATGCAGAGCATCGGTTGGCTGGTCGCTGCGAATCAGGTTCAAGGACCCGATGGCCGTGGGGAATACTCCATTTTCTGGCGCGAAACGTTTCATCAGCGCTGCGAGCTCGGCGCGGCGTTGGTCGACGCTGTCGTCTGACGCAATCTGTATGGGCGTGGATGCCGACATCCGATCAATCTCCCTGGCCAAATAAATCGGTCGCGCTAGTAAAGCCGATTGCGCGGCCGGCGACCATAGCCGGCTTTTATTGCTACAGGATCGTGCAAGTGCGCAGGAGGATCCGGCTAACCCTGCCAGCGCCCGCTTCCCTAATCTGGACCTGTCGAAACGCTCCCTCCGGGGGCCAACACATCCAGACGAGGGAACCATCATGTCCGATATTCAAAACAAAGTAGTCGTGATTACCGGTGCCAGCAGCGGGATTGGCGAAGCTGCGGCACGTCTGCTGGCCGTCCGCGGTGCCCGCGTAGTACTCGGCGCCCGACGTGTCGATCGCCTGCAAGCGCTGGTCCAGGAGATCGAAGCCGGCGGCCGGCAGGCTGTCTGCAAAGCCGTGGACGTGACCCGCCGCGACGATGTACAGAGCCTGATCGACTTCGCCGTCGAACGTTTCGGCAAGGTGGATGTGATCATCAACAACGCCGGCGTCATGCCGCTCTCCAAGCTCGAAGCGCTGAAGGTCGAGGAGTGGGACCGCATGATCGACGTCAACATCCGTGGCGTGCTTCATGGCATCGCGGCGGGACTGCCCTTGATGCAGCGTCAGCGCAGCGGTCAGTTCATCAACATCGCCTCCATCGGTGCTTACGCGGTCAGCCCCACCGCCGCGGTGTATTGCGCCACCAAGTATGCCGTGCGGGCGATTTCCGAGGGATTGCGCCAGGAGGTCGGTGGTGACGTGCGGGTGACGGTGATTTCCCCTGGCGTGACCGAATCGGAATTGGCCGAGAGTATTTCCGATGAAGGTGGACGCGCCGAAATGCGCGAGTTCCGCAGGATCGCCATACCCGCCGAGGCCATAGCCAGGGCGATTGCCTACGCCATCGAACAGCCGGCGGATGTGGACGTCAGTGAACTGGTCGTACGGCCGACGGCCAGTCCGTACTGAGTGGAATGAGCGAGCGGCGAGCGAACTGATCCGCTCGCCGCAAACCGCTAGGCAGGCATTTCCAACCGTGCCGCAGCACGCTCGGTGATCTGCGAGCGTACCCGGAACGATTCCGCCGCGCGCCGCTTGGCGTCCTCCAGTATTTTCGCCGGCGCGGTGTCCGGGCAGCCAGCGTCGAAGGGCGGGGCTGGGGCGTATTCGAGTTGCAACTGGACCAGTTCGGCGGTGTCTTGATCAAACAGTTCGGCCGCCAGGGTCAAGGCAAAATCGATTCCGGCGGTAATACCGCCACCGGTGATCAACTTGCCGTCACGCACCACGCGATCCTTGATCGGGGTGGCACCCAGGGTGGACAGCAAGCTGTGGTAGGCCCAATGGGTAGTGGCCCGCTTCCCTCGCAACAGGCCCGCCGCACCGAGCACCAGCGCCCCGGTGCACACCGACGTGATGTATTGCGCTTGGCTGGCCTTACGCTTGATGAATGCCAGCGTCTGCTCGTCCTCCATCAAGGGGCCGACGCCGGTGCCGCCCGGGATGCAGATCACGTCCAGCTTCGGGCAGTCTTCGAACGTGGTGGTGGGCAACAACACCAGTCCGGTACTTGAGGTGATCGGTGCCAGGTCTTTCCAGATCAGATGCACCGTTACGTCTGGCAACGAGGCCAGCACGTCATAAGGGCCGGTTAAGTCCAACTGTTGGACCTGGGGAAATAACAGCAAACCGATCTGTAATGTCATGGCGTTTCTCCTTTGGATGATGCCCGGGGACTGGACGGTTCTACTTTAGGTCCGTAGGCTCTGGCGTATACGCCAATAAGCCCACGAATTACGCCAACATGCCCAATCCACCGAAAACCGTTCATGTCCTGGCTTTTGCCAACGTGCAAGTGCTCGATGTCACCGGGCCCTTGCAGGTATTTGCCTCGGCCAACGATATGGCGCGCCAGCGAGGCTTGCCATTGCCATACGCGCCGACGGTGATCTCCGCCGGTGGTGGCGCGGTGGTCTCTTCGGCGGGCTTGGCGCTGGTGGCCGAGCCTCTGCCGACCGAAGGCAGCGACACCTTGTTGATCGCCGGTGGCTGGGGCGTGTACGAGGCAGCGAAGGATCCCGCGCTGGTGGCCTGGGTCAAGGACCACGGCCAACGTTCGCGGCGGGTGGCCTCGGTATGCACAGGGGCGTTCCTGCTGGCCGCCAGCGGCTGGCTGGACGGGCGCCGGGTGGTTACGCACTGGACCCGTTGTGAGCAGCTGGCCGAGCAGCATCCTCAGTTGCGCGTCGAACCCAATCCGATTTTCATCAACGATGGTCCGGTCTGGACTTCGGCCGGGGTCACGGCGGGCATCGACCTGGCCCTGGCGCTGGTGGAAGATGACTTGGGGCGCCCTGTGGCCCTGGAAGTTGCCCGGCAGTTGGTGGTGTTCCTCAAGCGGCCGGGCGGGCAATCGCAATTCAGCGTGACCCTGTCGCTACAGAATCAGGGCGGCCGTTTTGACGAGCTGCACGCCTGGATCGCCGAAAACCTCACCCAGGACCTCGGCCTGCCCAACCTGGCCGCCCAGGCAGGCATGAGCGAGCGTAGCTTTGTCCGCCACTACCGCACCGAGACCGGCCAGACCCCGGCACGGGCGGTGGAATTGATTCGCGTGGAAACCGCCCGCCGCCTGTTATCCGATACCGGCGTGCCGATCAAGCGGGTGGCGGTGCAATGTGGCTTCGGCAGCGAGGAAACCCTGCGCCGCAGTTTCCTGCGGGCCATGGGAGTGACGCCCCAGGCGTATCGCGAGCGTTTCGCTGTCAGCCTTCAAGCAGATCCAGCAGGGCCTTGAGCGTGGCCTCGGGCGCCTCCTGGGGAATGTTGTGACCCACGCCGCTCAGCACTCGACGCTCGTAGGGGCCGCTGAAATGCCGGGCATCTTCATCCTGTTCAGGAGCTGGCCCCACGCCGTCGTCGGCCCCGCACAGGGAAATGCTGGGCACGCTGATGGCCGGTTGCGCCGTAAGCTGTTCTTCCATCCATTCAAGGGTCGGATCCCCCGGTGCATACATGAACCGATGGCGGTAGGAATGAATCACCACGTCGACGAAGTCAGGGTTGTCGAAGGAGGGCGCGCTGAGAGGATACAGCTGCGCGCCGCGTTTCCAGGTCGGTGACCACAGCCGCCAGAGCCACTCACACAGCTCACGCCGGTTCTGCGTCAAACCCTCCACGCCTCGGGCGGTATGGAAATAATACTGATACCACAACCGATGTTCCGTCTGCGGGTCCAGCGGTTGGGTTGAGCGGGGAATGTCCTGCAGATTGTAGCCGTCGCCGGTGACCAGGCAGCGCACGCGCTCGGGCCACAGCGCCGCCACAATGCAGGCCGCCCGGCCGCCCCAGTCATAGCCGCATAACGCGGCCTGGGGGATGTTGAGTGCATGCATCAGGTCCAACAGGTCCTGGGCCAGCGCGGCTTGTTGGCCGGAACGCATGATCGCCGGATTGTTGAACCGGGTCGGGCCGTAGCCGCGCAGGTAGGGCACGATGACCCGGTAACCATGCCGGGCCAGGACCGGCGCTACTTCATCGAAGGCCCTGGGATCATAAGGAAAACCGTGCAGCAGGATGACCGGATCGCCGCTGGCGGGACCGCGCTCTTCGTAGGCGATGCGCAGCAGCGGCGTCACCGCGAAACTGATTTTGGGATCGTGGTTCATATCGGCCTCCGGCAGCGCCCGGTTGTGCTCAGGCGGGTTCCTGATTCACGTATTTGGCCCGGTCTGGCGTGAAAGTCACGACCATCTTCGTGCTGGTGCAGGTCAGCGTGCGTTCCTGAGACAAGTCGATGTCCAGGTCTTCACCGCGCAAGCCTTGCCATTGGGCGAGGTATTTGAGGCAGCCGAATTTTTCGTTTTTCTTCAGGCTGCGATTGACTCCGCCTTTCCAACCCAGCACCGGCAGCTCTCCGGCCCGGCAACGTTGCGCCAACTCCGGGAATTTCGTCGCCCGGTCGCGGCCGATTTCCCAGCACTTGATCAAGCCCTTGTCCTGGCTTTCCCAGAGCTCTTCCCGGGTCAGGCCCGTACGGGGCGGGGTGTCGATGGTGCGTTTCACAGAGTTCATGCCTAATCCTTGAGTCGGGTTTTTATCGGGCAGCTCCGCTGCACCCGTGAGAGCATCGATCTTAGGAGGGGTTTGGGGGACTGGCAACCTGAAAGGACCCATGACGATGAATGGGCCGAATGCGGGTATTCAGCAGTTGATCGAATTGGGTACGTTACTGGCCAATCGTGCACTGGATGACATCGAGCCAGCGGTCTGACGCATCACTTCTGTGGCGAGGGGATAAATCCCCTCGCCACAGGAGCGTCAGCCCGGCTCACGGCTGCCAGTTGTTCTTCTCCCCACTCAACTTTCGATCCAGGAAACTCGCCGCGCTGATCAACGCCAGATGGCTCAGGGCCTGGGGCGTGTTGCCCAAATGATAACCATGGCCATCGAACTCTTCGGCATACAGCCCCAGCGGGTTGGCGTAGCGCAGCAGTTGTTCGAACTCCAGTTGGGCTTTTTCCACACGACCGGCACGGGCCAGGCATTCGACGTACCAGAACGAGCAGGCGACGAATGAACCTTCGGTGCCGCTGAGGCCGTCGATCGGGTCATCGTCGTTGCGGTAGCGATACACCATGCCGTCGCGCACCAGATGCTTTTCGATGGCATCCAGGGTGGACAGCCAGCGCGGGTCCTGGGCGCTGACAAAACGCACCAGCGGCATCAACAGCATCGAGCCATCAAGGGCGGTGCTGCCCAGGCGCTGGACGAAATGCTGGCGTTCATCGTTCCAGAAACGGGTCCAGATGTCTTGATAGATGGCCTGGCGAGTCTCGTCCCAGCGGGTGAACGGCGCGGGCAGCGAGCGTTTGACGGCGAGGCGGATGGCGCGGTCGACGGCCACCCAGCACATGAGGCGCGAATGCAGGAAGTCCTGTTTATCCCCGCGCATTTCCCAGATCCCTACGTCCTTGTCCTGCCAGATTTCGCACACCTGGTCGATCACGTTGACGGTGTGTTTCCAGCCTTGGTGGGAAATGGCCTCGCCGTATTTGTTGACCAGGTACACCGCGTCCATCAACTCGCCGTAGATGTCCAGTTGCACTTGTTCGTAGGCCAGGTTGCCGATACGTACCGGCTGCGCATTGCCGAAGCCGCTCAGGTGCGACAGCTCGGTTTCCGGCAATTCCTGCCTGCCGTCGAGGCCATACAGGATGTTGAGTTTGACCGGCTGTTCGCAGCAGTCGCTGACGCGGCCACGCATCCAGCGCATATAGGCGTTGGCCTCTTCGACGAAGCCCAGGCGCATGAACGCATAAACGGTGAACGAGGCGTCGCGGATCCAGGTGTAGCGGTAGTCCCAGTTGCGCTCGCCGCCGCGTGTTTCCGGCAAGCCGAAGGTAGCGGCGGCCAGGATGGCGCCGTGTTTGCGCGAGGTCAGCAGTTTCAGTGCGAGGGCGGACCGGTTGACCGTTTCCCGCCAGCGGCCCCGGTAATTGGACTGACCGATCCAGCCGCGCCAGAACGCCAGGGTCCGTTCCAGGCATATCGCGCTGACATTATCCTGAAGCCTGGGGTCATCGATGCCGCCCAACAGGAATTCGGCGCTCTGGCCTTCCTGCAGGGTGAACTCGGCCACCGCCGCGTTGCCGTCCAGAGTCATGGCCTGGTCGGAGCGCAGGCGCAGGCTCGGTTGCCCTTGGGCCTTGAAGCACACGTGGGCGCCCTCCAGATGCGCCGTGGTGGTGGCCCGGGCATAGTCATGGCGCACCGCGCAGCGCATGCGGAACGTTGCGTGGCCGACCGCCATGTGTACCTTGCGCATCAGCACCGGCAGGTCATCCTCGGTGTCACCGATGGGCAACAGGTCGGTGATTTCCACCACCACACCGTCGCTCAACCAGCGGGTTTGCAGCACATTAGTGTCGGGTAGGTAGATCTGCTGGCGCCGGGCGCCCGGCAGGTCGGGCGTGATCTGGAAAATGCCCGCTTGCGGGGTGTCCAGCAGTGAACAGAAGATCGAGGGACTGTCGAATTCCGGCCAGCAGAAAAAATCGACGCTGCCCCGGTCGTTGACCAACGCGGCACTGCGCATGTCGCCAATGATGCCGTGGTTCTCGATAGGGCTCTGTGGTTCATCATGATCAGCCATTGCCGCGAAACCCCGGATAAAGGCTCATCCCGCCATCGATAAACAACGTGGTGCCCACCACATAATCGGACAGGTCCGACGCCAGCCAGACCACTGCGTTGGCAACATCTTCCACGTCGCCGATGCGACCGTAAGGAATCAACTCCAGTAGCTTTTGCCCCTGTTCGCCTTCGGTAACCTCCCGGTTGATGGCGGTGCGGATGGCGCCAGGGGCGATGCTGTTGATGCGGATGCGCTGGTGACTGGTTTCCTGGGCGAGGCTCTGCATCAACAGATCGATACCGCCCTTGGATGCCGCGTAGTTGACGTGCCCGGCCCAGGGAATGCGTTGGTGGACCGAACTCATGTGGATGATTTTTCCGGCAGCCCGGGATACGCCCTGGCGAATGCCCTGGCGGTTGAAGACCCGCAGCGCAGCGCGGGCGCAGAGGAACTGGCCGGTGAGGTTGACGCCGATCACGGTGTTCCAGTCGTCCAGGCTCATGTCGACGGCAGCGGCGTCTTTTTGCAGGCCGGAATTGGCGACCAGGATGTCCAGCGTGCCGAAGGCCTCCAGGCTCTGGGCGAACAGCCGCTCGACCTCTTGCTCCTGGGACACATCGGCACCGAGGGCGATGGCACGGCCGCCATTGTTGTTGATCTCGCGGGCCAGCGCTTCGGCCAGGGCCGCATTGGAGTGGTAGTTGAGCACCACGGCGGCACCGGCGGCGGCCAGAGCCCTGGCCGAGCCCGCGCCGATGCCGGAGCTGGCGCCGGTGACGAGGGCAACTTGTTGCGCGAGGGAAATCTGCATGGGCTTAGCACCTTGAGCTGAGGGGCCTTACCTGCTGACTGGCGTGGGGCATGCAGAGTTCAGTTGGGGGAGGCGGTCTTCATGTTCCTCCGGGCTTGCCCCCCTACGCGGCTTCCTCGCGCGTCGCAACCATGAACACCCGTGGAAACGGCAGCAGCACCGTGCCATCGTCCAAGGCCGGGTAGGCCTGTTCGACGGCGTGGAGGTACTGCTCCAGGTACTGCGCACGCTGCCCCTCGTCCAATGGATCGAGAAACGGCCGCAAACCACTGCCCTTGAACCATTCCACCACACCCGCGGCACCGCCGGCCAAAGGGTGGTGGTAGGTGGTACGCCACACATCGACGCGACTGCAATGCGGCTTCAGGATCGAATAATAGGTGCTGGCGTTCGCCACTTCCGTGCGGGTATCGGCCGCCCTGGCCAATTGCTGGGCCCAGGAGCCGTTGGCGGCGATGTCTCGCATCAGGCGGTGGGAGGGCTGGTGGAGCGTGTCGGGCATCTGGATCGCCAGGGTGCCGCCCGGCGCGAGTTTGTTCACCAGCGATGGCAGCAGGGTGGCATGGTCGGGCAGCCATTGCAGCACGGCGTTGGCGAAGATCACATCGAACGGTCCGGGCTCGTCCCATCGGCCGATATCGGCGATGTCGAATGCCACGGCGGGCAGGCGCTGGCGAGCGGCGTCTATCATGTCGCCGGAACTGTCCAGGCCACGCACCGTTGCCCCACTGAAATGCTCCACCAACAGTTCCGTAGAGTTGCCGGGGCCGCAACCCAGATCGATCACCGAGCGCGCTTCCACAGGGGGAATGGCGGCCAGCAGGTCCCGGGCCGGCCGGGTGCGTTCCTGTTCAAACGTGACGTATTGCCTGGCGGACCAGCTCATGGGGTTCTCCTTGGTCGAAATCGAATCGGGTCGCCGCAGTATAAAGGTGCCAGGGAATGAGGCGCGCACCTGTTAGTTCTTACAGCAGACAGGCCGGTTGACCCGCAATACATTACTCAATGACATCAGGCCATCCGTAAAGGAGTCATTGAATGGAAACCAGCAAGGGCATCTTGATTACATTGACCGAGAAAACCGGCCAGACCTACCGCGCGGTGGAGATCGATTTCGTGACCCGCATGGTTGGCTTCGTCGATGACGACCCGGACAACGAATTCCGTGACTCGATCATCTCCTCCTACAGCGTGCGTGTCACCAGGACGGAGCCGCAAGGGCCGTTCGACAAGGTATCGGTGCATGGTGATATCGATGGTGACAAGGATGTGGACGCCGATGACCGGCAGGCATTGATTGACCTCGCCATCGCCGCGAGCAGGATTCCGGCGCCGGACTGACCTGGAAGCCGAGCGCTGCCTGAACCATACCCTGGCCCGACATGAAAACAATGATAGTTCGGGCCGATTCCGCCAGGCGAAAAACCTGATTCAGATGATGCTGCTTCTACGCACGGGCCTGACGGCGTTGTTGCTGGGCTCATTGAGTGTGGCGCTGCAGGTTGGCGCAGTCCCCGAATCGCTGCACGTACTCGGGCGATCCCATGTGGATGACTATTCGGTGTCCCTGGATGAGGCCGACCGGGTCTGGTTACGGCACAAAGGCAGGTTGCTGGTAGGGGCCTCGGCACCGGATTACTCACCGTTTGGCATCACCGGCAATGGCAACGATTATGAAGGCCTGACCGCCGATTATGTCCAGTTGCTCGGGCAATTGTTGCAGGTCGAGGTGCAAGTGCGGCGCTACCCATCCCGTTCCGAATCGCTCCAGGCGCTGCACAGTGGTGAGATTGACTTGCTCGGTACTGCAAACGGCTTCGAGGCCGATGACCCGGACCTGATCATGTCTCAGGCGTACGCCGATGACCTGCCCACCCTCGTGGCGCGCATTGATGACAGCCAGGATTTGCCTGCGGACCTGGCGGGCAAACGGTTGGCGATGCTGTACCACTATTTGCCGCCGGCCAAGGTCGAGGCGTTCTATCCTGATGCCACCTTGCAGCTGTATCCCTCCACCCTGAGTGCAATTGGCGCAGTGGCGTTCGGTCAGGCCGATGTCTACCTCGGGGATTCGATCAGCGCCAACTACCTGATCAGCAAGAACTACCTGAACAATATCCAGCTGGCGGATTTTTCCCGCATGGAGGTGCAACCGTTCGCCTTTGCGATCAAACGCGACAATCCGCGCTTGTTGCGCATTGTCGATGCCGCCTTGCAAGCGATCCCCACCCGTGAGCGCATGAGCATCCTGCGCCGCTGGAGTGCCGGGGGCGTCAGCATGCCTGGGCAGCAGGCGCTGCATTTCAGTGTCAATGAACAGCGTTGGCTGGATGCGCATCCGCGGATCACGGTGGCCGTCAACGAACATTTCCCGCCGCTGACGTTTGTCGATGACCAGGGCCAGATTCGCGGTATCAGCGCCGATGTGCTGGCCAGGATCAGCTTGCGTACCGGCCTGAAGTTCAATCTCCAACGTGGCAGTTCGCTTGATGGCCTGATCGAGCTGGTCAGTAGCGGCCAGGCCGATGTCCTGGCGGCAGCGCCGGTGACCCCTGAGTTCGAGGACGCCTTGCGCTTTACCCGACCTTACTTGAGCACGCCATTCGTGCTGGTGACATCGCGCAAGGCCGAAGTCCCGCTGACCGTGGACCGGATGGACGACAAGCGACTGGCACTGACGAGGGGCAATGTATTGCGTGAATACCTGCTGGAGCAGTTCCCCCGTGTGCAGTTGGTTCCGGCGCAAAACACCGCCGATGCCATGGCCATGGCGGCCGCCGGCACGGTGGACGGCACGGTCAATTCGCTGATCAGCGCCCGTTACCTGATTTCGCGGCAATACCGTGACAGGCTGCAGATCACCAGCACCGTGGGCAGCCTGCCGGCGCATGTTGCCCTGGCGACCCGGCGGGATGCGCTGGAGCTGCATTCGATCCTGGACAAGGCATTGTTAAGTATCTCCCCCGAAGAAATGGACGAGCTGACCAATCGCTGGCGCAGCGAAGTGGTGATCGACGACAGCTACTGGCTGCGTAATCGCACCACCATCCTCCAGGGGTTTGCTGTCGCCGCGCTGTTGCTGGTGCTGACACTGGGCTGGGTCGTTTATTTGCGTCGGCTACTGGAGCAACTGCGTGTCGCCAAGGAAAGTGCCGACGACGCCAATCGGGCCAAGACCACCTTCGTGGCGACCATGAGTCATGAGATCCGCACGCCGATGAATGCGTTGATCGGCATGCTGGAGCTGGCCCTGAAAAAAGCCGACCAGGGTGTCGTGGACCGGGTTGCCATCGAAGTCGCTTCCGATGCGGCCCAAGGGTTGCTGGGCTTGATCGGTGACATCCTGGACATCGCTCGTATCGAGTCGGGGCGATTGTCCCTGGCGCCGGAGCGGGCCAACCTGGCGCAACTGGTCGAGGCGGTGGCGCGGATGTTCGAGGGCCTGGCCCGGCAGAAAAATCTGCGCCTGCAACTGGACCTGGACCCGGCGATCGACAAGGATGTCTTGATCGATCCCTTGCGCTTCAAGCAGATCGTGTCGAACCTGCTGAGCAACGCGATCAAGTTCACCGATCAAGGCCAGGTACGCCTGAGTGTGCAAGCTGCTGCGAATCATGACGACAAACGTCTGGGCATTTGCCTGCGGGTGGAAGACACCGGCAGCGGGATTCCCCAGCAGGACCAGCGACGTCTGTTCAGCCCTTTTACCCAGGCCGGCAATAATCGCCAGTCCGCCCGCAGCGGTTCCGGGCTGGGGCTGATGATCAGCCGCACCTTGTGCGAAATGATGGGCGGCACCCTGGCGTTGAGCAGTACGCCAGGGGTGGGTACGCAGATCGAGGTCCTGTTGCGCCTGCCCTTGCTCGACGCCCAGGTGCAAGCACCGTCGGCCGAGGTCGAGGCGTCGGTGTCGGCCCAGGCCCTGGACATCCTGGTGATCGATGACCACCCGGCCAATCGCCTGCTGCTGTCGCGGCAACTGAACTACCTGGGGCACCGGGTCCAGGAGGCCGGGGACGGTATCCAGGGTTTGCAGGCCTGGCGCGCCAGACATTTCGATGCGGTCATCACCGACTGCAACATGCCATTGATGAGCGGCTATGAACTGGCGCGCACCATTCGCCACGAAGAGCAGGCCCAAGGGTTGCCGCGGGGGGTGATCCTCGGGTTCACGGCCAATGCCCAGCGTGAGGAAAAGGATCGCTGCATCGATGCCGGGATGGACGACTGCCTGTTCAAGCCCATCGGCCTCAAGGAACTGCAGGCGCGCCTGGGTTCGCTCAGTACGCCGCCTGACGAGGCGGGCGTCGTTGCGTCGACCGACAATTTCGATCTGACCAGCCTCGAACAACTGACGGGAGGCGACATCGTCTCGATCAAAAAGCTGCTGGAGGAATTGGTCGACACCAATGCCAGCGACAAGGTGCGACTTATCGACTTGTTCAGCCGACACGATGTGTCCGGACTCGCGGACCTGGCGCACCGGATCAAGGGTGGGGCGCGGATCATCCAGGCGCAAGGCCTGGTTGCGGCTTGTGAGGCAGTGGAGGACGCCTGTCGGAGCGCCGACAGCGTGTTGCTTGCCAACGCGGTGGGTGACCTGCGCCAGGTCATGGACTTGCTCACCGAACGATTGGAGAACCATGTGACGAGGGCGCTTGCTTCTCCTGGCCGCACACGCGAATGACTTCCTACAACCGAGTGTCGAGGAGGGCTTTTTCCGACTGTTTTTAGGACTCGTCCTACAGCGCCCCTCAAAAGCTTCCTCTAGCCTGAGGCCCCTTAACGTTTACGAGCCGGTTCATATCCGTCGCGTTGTCATTGGGATGCCTGTCATGCCGAATAAAGCACTACGTATCATGATTGCCGATACAGACCCTTCTCATCGAATGAAGCTTGAGTACCTGTTCAATCAACAGGGCTATTTCCGGATTGCGCCCGTGAGCAGTGCGCAGGAGCTGATGACATTGATGGCGTTCGGTATCGAGCCGTTCGACCTGCTGGTCGTCGACGCCTGCCTGGCGGAAGGGCTGTTGGACCTGCCGGGTTTCTTCATCGATAACCCGCAGGTGCGCCATGGGATGATCTACAACGCGCAGCAGGCTGGGCTCCTGTCGGTTCCTGTCGCGCGTCGGGCAAGCGTGCAGTTGCATCCTGCGCAGTTGCCGGATCTCGTAGCGCTGGCGCGCCTGATGGCACGAGTCGATCCAGCGGACTGCGAAGCGGCCCATGCCTGGAGCCGTCCCCTCAGGCACAGCCACGGCGGCTGATCCTGACCATTGGTCGGCACTGTCAGACCTGACAGGTGGCCGGGCCTGTCGCTTGTGCAAGAGTCCGCTGCAACGTGGCATCGGCGTAGTTCGTTTTCATTTGGGGAGTTGCCTTGAAAGACGTATTGATCGTGGATGACCACCCCGTCATACGGGGGGCATTGCGGCTGATTTGCCAGAACGAGGGGTTTACCCAGATCAGGGACGCCGATGGTGTGCTCGATGCCAGGACCCTGATCAAGGAGCGCACGCCTGAACTGGTGATCCTGGACCTGGTGATGAACGGTTTCGATGGCCTGGACTTGCTGGTCTGGATCATGGCCCAGTACCCCGAGTGCGGCGTGCTGGTATTTACCTCCCAGGATGCGCAACACTTCTGTAACCGCTGCATCTCCGCTGGCGCCAGGGGCTTTGTGACCAAGAAAAGCGATCTGAAGGAACTGACCAAGGCCATTCATGCCTTGAAGTCCGGTTACTCCTATTTTCCCCAGATGCCCGTCAGGCTGGACTTCCAGCAGCGCACCGAACAGCAGGCCCTGGAAAGCCTTTCCACCCGCGAATTATCCATCCTGCGCATGCTGTCCATGGGCATGCGTGGCAAGGATGTCGCCGAATCCCTCTACCTGAGTCCGAAAACCGTCAGTACCTACAAGACCCGGCTACTGGAAAAGCTTGGCCTGAAGACGCTGGTGGGCTTGTCGGATTTCGCCAAGCGCAACCACCTCTGAGCCTTGGTTTCTCCCTGTGGGAGCGAGCCTGCTCGCGATGCGGGCAACTCGGTCTATTCGCAGACCGCGTTATCGTTCATCGCGAGCAGGCTCGCTCTCACATGCAACTGCGCTATGCCATATCACTCCGGCTGAATTCCTCGGCCAGAAAATCGATCAGCGTCCGCACCGACGGCAACAACCCGCGGCGTGACGCGAAAATCGCGTGGACAATCCCGCAAGTCGGTGCCCAGCCTGGTATCAATTCCACCAGTCGCCCGGCCGACAGGTCATCGCGAACCAGCACGTGGGGCAGGTGGGCAATGCCGATGCCTGCCAATGCCGCTTGGCGCAGGGCAAGCAAATCGTCGGTGACCATGCGTGGCGCATGGCGGATCAGCGCGCTGGCGCCGTCCGGCCCCGACAACTCCCACTGATACTCCCGTTGCGCCGCCCCCCAGTGCAGGCTGGGCAAACCGTTGAGGTCGGCCGGGGAAGCGGGGGAGGACAAGTATTCACGATACATCGGGCTGCCCACCAGGCATTGGGTGCTCTTGCCCAGCACTTTCATCACCATGTCGGTGTCTTCCAGCGGCGGGAAGCGCACCCGCAACGCGATATCGAACCCCTCGTGAATCAGGTCGACCCGGCGGTTGGTGCTCTCGATGAACAATTCCACCCGTGGGTAACGGATCATGTAACGGGTCAGCATCGACCCGACCCAACTGTTGAGCAACGCCGTCGGGCAACTGATGCGCACCAGCCCCTGGGGTTCGGAACGGTTGCGCTCGATCACTTCGGCCGCGCTCTCGGCTTCGACCCGCATCGCCAGGCAGCGCTGATAATAGGCCTGTCCGATCTCCGTCAACGAACAATGCCGGCTGGTGCGGTGGATCAAGCGCACGCCCAGCCGCTCCTCCAGCTGTGCGATGCGTCGGCTGAGCTTGGACTTGGGCATATCCAGCGCCCGGCCGGCGGCGGCGAAACCGCCGTGTTCGACCACTTGGGTGAAATAGTAGAGCGTGTTCAGGTCTTCGATGATCGTTCTCCATATAGAACGCTAAAGCCGATTTTTGCAGTCTAGTGCCTCAAAGGTCTCAGTTTTAAGCTGTACCTATCGAATCGCAACATCTGATTGGGAGACGCAGCATGAAAAAGATCATTGGTCTGTACACCAGCCCGCGACCCCATTGGGTCGGCGATGGCTTCCCGGTTCGCACGCTGTTTTCCTACGACAACCTGGGCAAGCACATCAGCCCGTTCTTGCTGCTGGACCACGCGGCCCCAAGCGAATTCGCCCCCACCACTGAACGTCGCGGTGTCGGCCAGCATCCGCATCGGGGTTTCGAAACCGTGACCATCGTTTACCAGGGTGAGCTGGAACACCGGGATTCCACCGGCAGCGGCGGCAAGATCGGCCCGGGCGACGTGCAATGGATGACCGCCGCTTCCGGGATCATCCATGAAGAATTCCATTCCGCAGACTTTGCCCGCCAGGGTGGGTTCATGGAAATGGTCCAGCTGTGGGTCAACTTGCCCGCCAAGGACAAGATGGCCCCGGCCGGCTACCAGACGCTGCTCAAGGGTGACATTCCGAACATTGCGCTGAAGGACGACGCCGGCAGGCTGCGCCTGATCGCCGGAACCTTCGAGGGCCGACAAGGGCCGGCGAAGACCTTCACGCCCATCGATGTCTGGGATATCCGCTTGAACGGCGGCAAGAGCCTGACCCTCGACCTGCACGAAGGCCGCAACACGGCACTGGTGGTGCTGCATGGCACGGTCCAGGCCAATGACCGCGAGCGGATCGAAGCCGGGCAACTGGCCCTGTTCGACCGGGCCGGCGATCAGTTGACCCTGCACGCCAATAACGATGCGGTGGTGCTGTTGCTCAGCGGCGAGCCCATCGACGAACCCATCGTCGGTCATGGCCCGTTCGTGATGAACAGCGAGCAGGAAATCCACCAGGCCTTCAGTGATTTCCACTCCGGGCGTTTTGGCCGGATGGATGACTAATGTCGGCCACACCGGTCCCTGTGGGAGCGAGCCTGCTCGCGATAGCGGTCTACCAGTCGCTGCTGCGTTGACGGATCAATCGACATCGCGAGCAGGCTCGCTCCCAAAAGGGGTGTGGTGATTCCACGGCATGTTCATCTGTGCCAATCTTCTCGCCAATGGCCTTCCTGGAGCTGTCCCCCATGCTGTCTCTGATCACCGATCACCCGCTGCTCTGCGCCCTGGTGCTGCTTGTGCTCGACATGCTGTTGTGGCGACTGGTCAGTGCACAGCGGTCGTATTGGAAAATCGGCGGGCGGCTGGTGATTTTTTCGTTGTTCAGCATGCTGCTGTTCAATGAAGGCCTCAACCCCATGGAGCCTGCGCAGTGGGTCGACGATGTGCCGCGGCACCTGGCGGCCACCGGCCTGCAGATCGCCTGGTGGCTGTTCGCCGCACGGACCCTGACGGTGCTGATCGGCGCGGCGATGATGCAACGGGTCGGCCATACCGGGCGGCTGTTGCAGGACCTGCTCGGTGCGGTGATCTTCCTGATCGCCGTGATTGCCGCACTGGCTTATGTCCTGGATCTGCCGGTCAAGGGGGTGCTGGCGACGTCCGGGGCGATGGCGATCATCGTCGGCCTGGCGTTGCAAAGTACCCTCAGCGACGTGTTCTCCGGCATCGTGCTCAACACCACCAAGCCTTATCAGCTCGATGACTGGATCTCCATCGACGGCACCGAGGGCCGGGTCACCGACATCGACTGGCGTGCCACGCGTTTGCAGACCGCCCAGGGCAGCATGGCGGTGATTCCCAACTCGCTGGCGGCCAAGGCCAAGGTCATCAACTTCAGCCGGCCCAGCGATGTGCACGGGTTGTCCATCAGCGTCCAGGTCAGTCCCCATGCCCGGCCGCAGAAAGTGATCGAGGCGCTGGAGCGCGCGATGATCGGTTGCCGCGCCTTGCTCGCCGTCCCGGCCCCTTGCGTCACGCTGAAAAGCTCCACCAGCGCCGGGGCGGAATACGAAATCAGCGGCTTCGTCGTCTCGAGGGCCCAGAAGCGCGAAGTCCGCAATCAATTGTTCGACCTGGCGTTCCGACACCTGCGGGCGTCGGGAATCAGTCTGCTGTCCGACAGCGAAAGCGCCTCGACCAACGGTTCGTCACGGCCCCGCGCATTGTTGGACAGCTCAAGCATTTTCTCGACCTTGCGCCAGGAGGAAAAAGACACCTTCAGCCAGAACATGACCCTGCAGACCTTCCGTGCGGGGGACGTGATCCTGCCGGCCGGCGAGGTGAGCGATCATCTGTTCATCATCGAGTCCGGCGTGGTTAGCGTGACCATGGTACGCGACGGCCAGGTATTGGAAGGCGGGCGCATGGGGCCAGGGGAGGTGATTGGCGAAGCCGGTATCATTTCCGACCTGGCCGCACTGGCAAGCTTTTCGGCCAAGACGTTCTGCACCCTTTATCGCATCGAGAAGGATTACCTCAAGCCGTGTCTTGACGCCCGTCAGGACATCAACGACGCCATGAAGAACCTGTTGGACGTACGGATGCACCTCGCCCAGAACCTGATCCGCGAAGCCCCCAAGCCCGTGGCCAAGAAACGCTTCTTGCACTGGTTGCGCAGCCGGGCCTGAACAACCTGCCCATTGGTCACTCGAACTTCCCAATAATTGGCTATTTGTACCGCGCCAGCCTGGGGCTAACGTAGCGCCACACCCCACTGTTCTGGAGCAAACCATGCAACCGCGTATCGATTTCTACACCGCTTCCCCCGACGCCTTCAAAGCCATGCTGGCCCTGGAAAACGCTGTCATGAAACTGGGCCTGGAGAAGTCCCTGCTCGAACTGGTCAAGCTGCGTTCCTCACAAATCAACGGCTGTGCCTTCTGCATCGACATGCACACCGCCGATGCCCGCAAGGATGGCGAGACAGAACGTCGCCTGTACGCCGTGACCGCCTGGCGCGAAGCGCCGTTCTTCACCCCTCGCGAGCGCGCCGCGCTGGCCTGGACCGAAGCCCTGACCCGGTTGAGCGAGACTCATGCGCCGGACGCCGACTACGAATTGCTGAACCAGCATTTCACTCCCAAGGAAATGGTCGACCTGACCGTTGCCATCAACACCATCAATGGCTGGAACCGCCTGGCGGTGGGTTTCCGCAAGATGCCTGAGGCGTGAAGCCTGCTTCGTGATCAGTCCAGATAGGCTCTCGGAGTGCGGCCGGTCATATGCTTGAAGAATGCAATGAACGCGCTGTCACTGGCGAAGCCCAGTTCAAAGGCGCTGTAGCTCAGGCTGTGGCCGGTGGCTAACAGTTCAATGGCGCGCATCAAGCGCCATTGCTGTCGCCACTGCTGATAACCCATGCCGGTTTCTCGCTGAAAGATCCGTCCGATGGTCCTGCCGCTGGCGCCGATGTGTTGTTCCAGCACCGCCAATGTCGGCGGCAGGCGATCCGCGTTGGCGAGCAGGGGGGCCAGGCGCTTGTCTTCGGGCATCGGCAATAGCATCGGTTGTTGCGTTGCCATGCGAATCTCATCCAGGCACAACCCCAGCAGATGCAAGTTACGCCCCTGCGTCCAATCGCTGTCGAACGCTGCATCGGTGATCGGTTCGAGGACCGCTCGCAGTAGCGGCGAGACATCAATGATGCACACCTGGGGTGGCAAGTCTTTGCACAGCGACGCTGCCAGGTAAATCGATCGGTAGTCCACGCTCTGCTGCATCACCGCCCGATGAGGTATCAGCGGCGGAATCCAGGCGGCTCGTGACGGCGGCAGCAGGCAGAGCTGCTGCGCCAGGGTGATGCGGGCACAACCTCGCCGCGTGAACAACAGCTGGCCACGCTGATGCGTGTGCAGGCCGGAGTCGTGCTGGCCCAGCGTCGACGCCAGGCCGATCACCGCTGCGCAGTGGTGGTCGGGGTTGAAATGGGCATGAGAGTCGAGCCAGGCCATAAGCTGTCCGATTTCAGCGATTACTTGTCTGGCTTTGGATAATACGACAAAACCGAATCTCTAAAATGGCTCGTCTTCAATCCGACGAGCTTGCTGTCATGACTTCAAGATATTTACTCAACCTGGCCATCGCCCTGGTGATGTTTCCCCAGATCGCCCAGACGCTCTATAGCCCTGCACTGGGAGATATCAGTCTGGAATTTGCTGTCAGCGCGCAAATGGCAGCGCAGACATTGTCCGTATTTTTCCTCGGTTTCGCCCTGGGTGTGATGGTATGGGGGCGTCTGTGTGACCGCATCGGTCGTCGGCCCGCCATGCTCGGCGGGATGGCGTTGTATGCATTGGCAACGGTACTGGCGCTGGGGGTCGGTACCTTCAATGCCTTGCTGGCGCTTCAGGCGTTGGCTGCGTTTGGTGCGGCAGTTGGTTCGGTAGTGACCCAGACGATCCTGCGCGACCGTTTTCAGGGCGCTGAATTGGGTCAGGTCTTCTCGATGATTGGCATCGCCCTGGCGGCCAGTCCGGCGATTGGCCTGTTCTGTGGTGCAGGCCTGGTGGCGTTCTTTGGCTACCAGGGGGTACTCGGCGCCTTATTGGCGCTGTCGCTGATCCTCCTGTTCTGGAGCGCACGTTCCCTGCCTGAGACACTGCCGGCCAACCTGGTGTCGCAACCGTTGCTGAAGACGCTTTGGCGGATGCTCAAGGACCCGGCCATCTGGCGGTCGACATTATTGGTGGCGACTTTCAATGTCGCGCTGTTCAGTTACTACAACCTTGGGCCATTTCAGTTCGAGCGGCTTGGGTTGAGCCCCAGGTTGTTCGGTTACAGTGGCGTCATCCTGGCGCTGGGCTCGGGTTTGGGCGCCTGGCTGAACAAGCGGCTGCTGGCACGAGGGTTCAAAGGCAATCGGTTGTCGGCTATCGCTGCACTGATGCTGCTGATCGGCGGGGTGAGCGTGCAGGGTCTGCTCGGCAGCCGGGCTTTTGTCGGCGCAATGCTGTTGATCGTATTAGCGTTCGGCGTGGCCATACCCAATGTGCTCGGCACCGCGCTTGCCCATTATCGCGAGTGCCTGGGTACCGCCGGGGCACTGTTCGGCTTGTTCTATTACTTGTTGATCAGTGGCGCGCTGATGCTCGCCGGGTGGGGCCAGGCGTTGGGCTGGACCTTGGTTCTATGTGGCGCGCTGGCGGTGTGCTTGACCGTCCGCCAGTTGCGGGTCTGAATCCGTTGCTTCACATTAATGGTAACCATTACTATTCAGATCCCGTCCCCGCAGCGCGCCGTAATGACCCTCAAGTTGCCCCGCAAACCCGGCTTTTTCGAGCATTACGAAGAGTTGATCGGGACCTGGACCCGGCGCCTGCGCAATCGCGAACAGGCCGAGGACCTGGCTCACGACACTTTCGTGCGGGTGCTTGAGGCCAATTCGGCCGGCGTCGAGCAGCCACGGGCCTATCTGCACCAGACGGCACGCAACATTGCAGTCGATGGCTATCGGCGCGAAGATCGACGGGGCGCCATGGAGGAGGCGGTCGATCATAGTCAGTCGTTTTCCAGCGACCCGGAGCATTTCATGCACGCGATCCAGCTGGCGGACTCCATCGAGCGGGCGCTTGCCGAGCTGCCGGCCAACTGCCGCACCGTGTTTGTCTGGCAGAAGATCGAAGGCCTGACCCAGGCGGAAATCGCCGAGCGCCTGGGTCTGTCAAAAAATATGGTGGAAAAGTATATGATCCGCACCCTGCGGCATCTGCGTGATCGCCTGGACGGTGCTTTATGACTCCTCGCGCGCTCCCACCCGAATCAGGCCGCTTGAGCCTGGCGACCCTGAATCCGGCTACTTTGAACCATAGGACCTTCCATGACCGATAGCCGTGAATGCCCGTGCGGGCGGGACAGGCTTCGCGACGATGCGGCGCGATGGTTCGTGCGCTTGCAAACCCCGGCCATGAGCGTCGAGGAGCGCCAGCATTTTCACGCCTGGCTGGAGGAGCATCCCGTCCATCGCGACGAAATCCAATTGCTGCAAGGTATCTGGAGTGCCACGGACCTGGTGCCCAGGGAACGCCTGCAAACGTTGTCCGAACGTCCCGCCGCACGGCCCAAGCGTCGACCCCTGTTGCGTTATGCAGTGGCCGCCGGCCTGCTCGCGGTGGCGGTTGGATTGGGCTTGTTCAGCGGCCTGGGTTCTCCCACCGATTACAACGCGGAATTTGCCACGGCCCTGGGTGAGCGCCGACACATCGCCTTGCCGGACGGCTCGGTGATCGACCTCAACAGCCGCAGCCGGGTGCGGATTCAATTTGCCCATCACCAACGGCGAGTGGAACTGGCCGAAGGCGAGGCTTTGTTCAGCGTCGAACATGACGCCGGTCGGCCATTCACCGTGGAGGCGGGCAACGGCCAGGTGACAGTGACCGGAACGCGTTTCGACGTGCGCCGCGATGCCGACCAGACCCAGGTGGCGGTTGGGCAGGGCAGCGTCAAGGTCCAGGGGCGCAATGCGCCGCAGGCTCAGTTCGTCAGTCTTACGGCGGGGCTTGGTACCCGGATCGATGCCCAAGGCAAGGTCGCTGCGCCTTATGCGATCAACGCCGATGAACTCACTGCCTGGCGCAACGGCAAGCTGGTATTCAACAACGCGCCGCTGAGGGAGGTGGCGGAAGAAGTCTCCCGTTATCGCGGCAAACCCCTGCGGGTCGGCAGTGCAGCGGTGGGCAACCTGCTCCTGACCAGCGTGTTTCGCGCCGACGACCCTGAAGCGCTGATCAAGGCCTTGCCGAATATCCTGCCGGTGGCCGTTCGTACCCTGGACGACGGCAGTCAGGAAATTATTGCGCGATAGATTCAGGTTTTTTTCGAGTTCTTCGTCTTCTTGTCCAACTGCAACTGGTTTGCATTAACAGACGTGTATTCTTGCGATTCGACAGGACAAGGTTCGACGTGAAAACCCCCGCCAAAAACAACAACCGCACTTCTGCACGCTGGCTGCCGCTGGCCTTGACCCTGGCCGTCAGCGCCGCGCTGCCCCAGGCTTTCGCCGAGCAGGTCGCCACCGCCATTCATATCCAGGCGCAGCCGCTGGGCCAGGCCTTGAGCCAGCTCGGGCAGCAGACCTCGTTGCAGGTGTTTTTCAGTCCGGAGGTGGTGGCCGGCAAACAGGCCCCAGCCGTGGACGGCAATCTGTTGCCGGAAGCGGCCTTGCGCCAACTGCTGCAGGGCAGCGGGCTGCGCTACCAACTCGATGAAGGTTCGGTAACCGTGTTGCCGGTGCCATCGGCTTCCACCGCTGGCCCGATGGAACTGGGGGCTACCGAGATCCAGGTGGTGGGCGACTGGCTCGGCGACGCCAACGCTGAAGTGGTGCACAACCATCCCGGCGCGCGGACGGTGATCCGTCGCGAAGCGATGGTGGAGCAAGGCGCCATGAATGTCGGCGATGTGTTGCGGCGCGTGCCGGGCGTGCAGGTGCAGGACGCCAACGGCACCGGTGGCAGCGACATTGCCCTGAATGTCGGCGTGCGCGGCCTCACGTCACGGCTGTCGCCACGTTCCACCGTGCTGATCGACGGCGTGCCGGCGGCGTTCGCGCCCTACGGCCAGCCGCAATTGTCCATGGCGCCGATCTCTTCGGGCAACCTGGACAGCATCGACGTGGTGCGCGGCGCCGGGTCTGTGCGTTATGGGCCGCAGAACGTAGGCGGGGTGATCAACTTCGTGACCCGCGCCATCCCGGAAAAAGCCACTGGCGAAATCGGCACGACCCTGGAAACTTCCCAGCGCGGTGGCTGGAAGCACATCGACACGGCGTTCCTCGGTGGCACTGCGGATAACGGTTTGGGCGTTGCGCTGCTGTATTCAGGTGTGAACGGCAACGGTTATCGCCAGAGCAACAATGGCAACGACATCGACGACGTCATCCTCAAAACCCATTGGGCGCCCACCGAGGTGGACGATTTCTCGCTGAACCTGCATTACTACGACGCCCGGGCCGACATGCCGGGCGGGCTGACCCAGGCACAGTACGACGCCGACCCGTACCAGTCCGATCGCGACTGGGACAACTTCAGCGGACGGCGCAAGGACGTTTCGTTCAAGTGGATCCGGGAAATCAGCGACCGCACCCAGGCCGAGGTGCTGACTTATTACTCCGACAGCTACCGTGGCAGCACCATTGCCGCCCGGGACCAGCGTACGTTGGTGTCCTACCCGCGTACTTACTACACCTTCGGCATCGAGCCACGGGTGTCCCATGTATTCGACCTCGGCGCCACCACCCAGGAGGCCAGTGTCGGTTATCGTTACCTCAAGGAAGGCATGCACGAAGAGGCCAGTCGCCTGGCGTTGCGTGATAACCAGCCGGTGGTGCGTCCGGGCTCCGACGGCCATGTCTATCAGGACCGTACCGGCGGCACCGAGGCCCATGCGGTCTATATCGACGACAAGATCGACGTCGGCAAATGGACCCTCACCCCGGGTATTCGCTTCGAAAGCATCAGCACGCAATGGCACGACCGCCCGGTGCTCGACACGGCCGGCCGTCCGGTGCAGGAGAAACGTCGCAGCATCGACAGCAACGAGCCGTTGCCGGCCCTGAGCGTGATGTACCACCTGACCGATGCCTGGAAGCTGTTCGCCAACTACGAGACCTCGTTCGGCAGCCTGCAATATTTCCAACTGGGCCAGGGCGGCGATGGCAACAACACCGCCAACGGCTTGAGCCCGGAAAAGGCCAAGACCTACGAAATCGGCACGCGCTACAACGATGACGTGTGGGGCGGGGAAGTGACGCTGTTCTACATCGACTTCGACGACGAATTGCAGTACATCAGCAACGACGTGGGCTGGACCAATATGGGCGCCACCAAGCACCAGGGCCTGGAGGCCTCGCTGCATTACGACCTGGCCGCGCTGGACCCGCGCCTCGAAGGCTTGAGTGCCAATGCTGGTTTCACCTACACCCGGGCGACCTATGAAGGTGAGATCCCGAGCTTCAAGGGGCGTGACCTGCCGTTCTACTCCCGCCAGGTAGCGAACGTGGGGTTGCGCTACGAGGTCAATCGCTGGACCTACAACCTTGATGCCTTTGCCCAGTCCAAACAACGCTCACCGGGCAACAGCGTCAATGCCGATGGCAGCTTCAGCGACAACTACCACACCGACGGCAGCGCCGACGGGCAGTTCGGCGACATGCCAGGTTACGTGCTATGGAACGTACGCGCCGGTTACGACTTCGGTGAGCAACTGTCGAACCTGAAACTCGGCGCCGGGGTGAAAAACCTGTTCGATCATCAGTACTACACCCGCTCCAGCGACAACAACTCGGGGATCTACGCTGGCGCGCCGCGGACGTTCTTTGTGCAGGCCAGTGTTGGGTTCTGAAGCTTCTTACTACCTCTGTGGCGAGGGGGCCGGGAATATTCAGACTCTCAGGATCTTCCCGCTGGCCGCCACCACCACTAGCGACAACGCCAACAGCCCGAAGGCCAGGCTCAGGCTGCTGCCATGGGCGACGAAGCCGATCAGCGCCGGGCCGGCGAGGATGCCGGCGTAGCCGATGGTGGTGATGGCCGGCACGGCAATCGCTTCGGGCATTAGCGTCTGTTTGCCGACGGCGGTGTAGAGCACCGGCACGATATTCGAACAGCCGGCACCCACCAACGCGTAGCCCAACAGTGCCGCCTGCCACATCGGCGCCAGGGTGGCCAGCAGGAAGCCGACCGCGGCTGTGGTGCCGCCATAGATGATCACCCGCCGGGCGCCCAGGCGATGCACCAGCGCATCGCCGGTCAGGCGGCCGACGGTCATGGTCAGCGCGAACGCGGCATAACCCAGCCCGGCGTAGGCGGTCTCGACTCCGCGCTCGGTGGCCAGGAACACCGCGCTCCAATCCAGCACCGCGCCTTCGGCGAGGAACACGATGAAACACAGGATGCCGATGAACAACACGATGCCGTGGGGAATGGCGAACGCCGGGCCCGAGCTTTCACTGCCATAGGGCAACAAATGCGGCGCCGCCTTGAACAGCGCCACCAGCAGCAATCCATTGACCACCAGCGTCGCGCCCAGCGGCGACAGTCCGAGGCCGAGCAACGCACTGACGCCAGCCGCGCCGATGATCCCGCCGAGACTGAACATGCCGTGGAAGCCCGACATCATGGTCTTGCCGCTGGCCCGTTCGACGATCACCGCTTGCAGGTTCACGGTCGAGTCCACTGTGCCGAGCCCGGCGCCGAACAGGAACAGCGCGGCCACCAACCAGGAAAACGTGCTCATCGTCGCCAGCAAAGGCAGCGCCAGGCAGATCAGGATCGTGCCACCGCTCAGCACCCGCCGACAGCCGAACCGCGCCGCCAATGCGCCGGAAATCGGCATCGCCAGGATCGAGCCGACCCCCAGACACAACAACAGCAGGCCGAGGGTGCCTTCATCCAGGTTCGCCCGCACCTTGGCGTAAGGCACCAGCGGCGCCCAGGCGGCGATGCCGACGCCGGCGATGAGGTAGGCGATGCGGGTGGACATCTGTTCCAGGCGTCCGGGAACAAACGTGGGTGGAGGAATGATGGCAGTCATGAATCGTCCTTGGCTTTGCGAAGCTGTGGTGCGGGTGGGACCCCTATGCTGGCATATCCACTGACCTCACGGCGACCTCAAGGTGCCGACCGAGAGCGCTGCATCGCGAGCAGGCTTTGCTCCCACGGGCCTGGACAGCATACAGTGGCGGCCCTGCTGGTTGAATGCGGATCGGGCCCATGACGCAGTTCTATGATGCACGCGGCAATATCTATGGTGTCGTCTCACCGCAACAAGTCCTTGACCAAGGGGTAGCCCTGCCGCCATCGGCGGCCCTGGCGGCACAAGCCCGTGAATCCTGGGCAGCGGCTGCGGTGCAGGCGTTTTGCGCCTGGGCGCCGGGTGAGCAGCCACCGGGCGCCAAGGCGCATCGCAGCGACGGACTGTTGATCGGGCCGTTCCAGGATGAACCGCCCTTTGATCTGTTGATCGTCAACACCGACGGCACCCTGGCCGAGCGCAGTGGCAACGGCCTGACCATTTTCGCCCATGCCCTGCAGGCGCAAGGCCTGATGCCGGGAGAGAGCGATTGTGTGTTGCGGGTTCATCACGACAAACCCGCAGGTTCGTCACCGCTGCAGACGTCGGTTCGTGCCGCCGAATTCGAAGGCGCCCCAGGCTTCTGGCTGGACCTTGGGCAACCGCTGTTCGGGCCTCGGGCCGTCGCCGCGCAAACGACGGAAAGCGTGCGCTTCAATCAGCGCGAAGTCAGTCGAGTGGCGGTGCTGCAAGCGTTGAACCCGGCGTGGGGCAACAGCCAATTTGTGAGCATGGGCAATCCTCATTGCGTGACCTTGGTGGACAGCGCCGAAGCGTTGCCGAGCAACGCGCAGATGCGCGCCCCGGCACTTTCCCAAAGCTTGACTCGCATCGCTTATGCCTTGCCCGGTGGTGCTGGCATTCCATGCCCGGCGGGTGTGAACCTGCAATGGGCCTGGCTTGAGGCAGAAGGGCGAATCGCTGCCCGGGTGTTTGAGCGGGGCGAAGGGCCGACCGCTTCTTCGGGCACCAGCGCCAGTGCCGTGGCCAGCGCCGCGTGGCGAGTGGGGTGGGTGAAAGCCGGGCCGGTGAGTGTGGTGATGCCGGGGGGGACGGCACCGATCCTGCTGACAGAGGCGGGCGGGGAGTTGGTGCGGGTCGGTTTGTTTGGGGCTGCCAGAATACTTGAATGATGGGGTAAGGCTGCCGGCCCCTTCGCGAGCAAGCCCGCTCCCACATAAGTTCTGAGTCGAACGTAAAGTTCATGCCCACTGAAGATCGAGTGTGGGAGCGGGCTTGCTCGCGAAGAGGCCGGCATGCCGAACATCAATGCATCCGGACCAACGCCATCGCAATCAGGCTTCCATGTGATCTCAGCCCAACTGCGGCCCAAACTCCACCACCGGCATCTGCCGTTTCATCAAAACCTCACCGTTGCGAATCGAGTAGAGCGGCAGCCCCTGGCTGCGGATCATTTCGTAGTCGCTGTCGGCCGACAGGATCAGCAGGTTCGCCGGGCGTCCGGGTTCTAACCCGTAGCGTTCGCCCAGGGCCATGGCCTTGGCACTGTTGTCGGTGACCAGGTCCAGGGCGCTTTGCAGGTTGCGGTAGCCGAGCATATGGCAGATGTGCAGGCCGGCTTCGAGTACCCGCAGGATATTTCCATTGCCCAGGGGATACCACGGGTCGACGATGGAGTCCTGGCCGAAACACACGTTCATCCCGGCCTCCAGCAGTTCATTGACCCGAGTGACGCCGCGGCGTTTCGGGAAGGTGTCGAAGCGTCCCTGCAAGTGGATGCTTTCGGTGGGGCAGGAGACGAAGCTGATGCCCGAGTGCCCGAGCAAGCGAAACAGCTTGGCGCAGTAGGCGTTGTCATAGGAGCCCATGGCCGTGGTGTGGCTGGCGGTGACCCGGGCTCCCATGTCGCGGCTGCGGGCTTCTTCGGCCAGCACTTCGAGGAATCGCGAGTGCGGGTCGTCGGTTTCGTCGCAATGCACGTCCACCAGGCAGCCGGTGCGTTCGGCCAGGCCCATCAGGAATTTCACCGAGCTGACACCCTGGTCGCGGGTGTATTCGAAGTGCGGAATACCGCCCACCACATCGGCACCCATGCGGATCGCTTCTTCCATCAGCTCGCGGCCGTTGCGGTAGGACTCGATGCCTTCCTGGGGAAACGCGACGATCTGCATGTCGATCAGATGACGATTTTGCTCGCGCACTTCCAGCATGGCCTTGAGGGCGGTGAGTGCCGGGTCGGTGACGTCGACGTGGGTGCGCACATGCTGGATGCCATGGGCGGCAAGGGTCTGGATGGTTTTTGTCGCGCGGGTCCGGGTGTCTTCTTCGGTGATGGTGGCCTTGCGTTCCCCCCAGCACTCGATGCCTTCGAACAAGGTGCCGCTCATGTTCCAGCGCGGCTCGCCGGCGGTGAGGGTGGCGTCCAGGTGAATGTGCGGCTCGACGAAGGGCGGTACCACCAGGTTGCCGCCGGCGTCGAGGTCCTCCGGGCCGAGGCTGGGGGCTTCGGTCTGGCGGGCGATGCTGGCGATCAGGCCGTTTTCCAGGTGCAGTTCATGCAAGCCTTCACGGTTGCGCAGGCGGGCGTTGATGATGTGCATCGGGCGAGTCCTTTTT
The DNA here is from genome assembly GCF_007828255.1 of Pseudomonas sp. SJZ078. NCBI lineage: Bacteria > Pseudomonadati > Pseudomonadota > Gammaproteobacteria > Pseudomonadales > Pseudomonadaceae > Pseudomonas > Pseudomonas sp. SJZ078. The sequence goes on from NZ_VIUG01000028.1 coordinate 29,718, forward strand.
ATAGGTCTTGGAGTGGCGCGTCAGTGATCCGGGTACCCATTACGCCGATCAATAGCACATACGTTAGCGCGCCAGTGGCGATTCCTACCAGCGGTGCCACCCAGGGTGAATTGAACGCCGCGACCGTGCCGAGTCCATAGGCCAGCAACCCCGGCCAGTTGAAGGCGGGCAGCCGTGCATCGGCCAGGCGTGGATAACGCCCGCGCCAGCGGAAGAAGAAGTCGGCCATGATCACGCCACCAATGGGCGGGATCACCGTACCCAGCAGGATCAGATACGGCACCAGCATGTCGTACATGCCCAGCAACGCCAGCAGGGTACCGATCACGGCGCCGCCCAGGGTGACGGTCTTGCGTCGACGGGTGCGTAGCAGGTTGCAACCGGCCACGGCGAAGTTGTAGATGGTGTTGTCCTGGGTGCTCCAGATGTTGAGCAGCAGCATCGCCATCGCCGCCATGGCGAAGCCCTGCAACAGCAGTACTTCGACCACGTCCGGCTGCTGGTAGACGATGGCCCCGTAGGCGCCGATCAACACCATCAGGCCATTGCCGAGGAAGAAACCGATCAGGCTCGCCAGCACCGCGACTTTCGCCGAGCGGGAAAACCGGGTCCAGTTGGTCGCCTGGGTGGCGCCGCTGACGAAGGTGCCGAACACCAGCGTGATGGCAGTGGACCCGTCGAGGCTTGCCGTGGGCACCACCGCCAGCAAGCCCTCCAGACCCCCGACCTTTACCGTCGCGACCCACATCGACAGCATCAACAACAACATCATGGCCGGCACGGCGATGTACGAGAGGATCTCCAACCCGCGATAGCCGATGTAGGCCGTGGCGCAGAACCCCAGGCCGAACAGCACCATCAGTCCCAGCACGGTGCCTTCGCCCAAGCCGAAATATTTACCCAGCACCACCGCGGCGGTCGCCGTGCCCCAGGCGTACCAACCGATCTGGGTAAACCCCAGGATCAGGTCGCTGAGCTTGCTGCCGACCTCGCCAAAACAGAAGCGGCCCATCAGTACCGAATTGAGCCCGCTCTTGAACGCGATGTAACCCAACCCCGCGGCGTAGAGCCCCAGTAGCAGGTTGCCGATCACGATCACGGTGAGCATCTCGGCAAAGCTGAACGCGACTCCCAGCTTGCCGCCGGCAAACATCGTGGCGGTGAAAAAGGTGAAGCCCAGCAGCACCATGGCGGTGGAGGCCAGGCCCTTGCGGGCATGCATCGGCACTTCGCTCAACGGGTAGTCGTTGCCTGGATCGTTCTGAGTCATGTGGCGGTCCTTGCGCAGGAGGGGAAATATCGCAAGCGTGCAGCGGTCGTGCCAAGCGCATGATCGCGAGGTTATTTATAGACAATCCGGGAGATGGAGGGGGGCAGGGCGTGAAAGTGGTGCAGTGATGGTTCAAGTTGGAACGCGGTTCTCATTACCCCTGCATATTCTTTGTGGGAGCGGGCTTGCTCGCGAAGGCGGTGTATCAGTGATGTATATGTAACCGACAGACCGCCTTCGCGAGCAAGCCCGCTCCCACAGGAACAGTACGCGTCAGGTCGGCTGGGGCAACGACAAGAAACGCAAGACTGCCGCCACAATGGCTTCCGGCGCATCTTCCTGGACCAGATGCCCGGCGTTCGGCACTGGGTGGAATTGCGCGTCCGGGATCAGTTTGTGCAGCGCCTGGCCGCGCTCGATGGGAATCCATTGGTCATCCTCCCCCCACAGTATCTGCGTCGGACAGCGCACGTTCGGATACAGGCCCTCTGCCTCGCGGGTGTAGCACTCGTCCATTTGCGCAATCTGCCGATAGAACGCGGCCTGGCCGGTCTCGCCGAGCCACGGCTGCACGTAGGGCGCCAGTTCTGCGTCCGGGATGTCCCGCTTGATCGCGCCGCGGATATACGTCGGCACAATGGCGCGCTGAATATAATCGGGCAGGCCGCTGAAGGCCGTTTCATGGCGGCGCACATGCTGGACGAAGGGGGAGCCCCAAGGCGACAGCGCCACCGGGTCGATCAGCGTCAGGCTGCGGTAGTTCTTGCCGTTGAGCAGGTGCGTGCGCAGGGCGGTGGCGCCGCCAAAGTCGTGGGCCACCACATCGGGGCAGTCCAGGCCCCAGTGTTCCAGCAATTGTGCGAACAGGTGGTTCTGTACGCCGAGGGAGACATCGGCATCGGGTTGCCCGGATTGGCCATAACCCAACAGGTCAAAGTAATGCACCCGGTGGGTGGCGCTGAAGAGCGGAGCGATGCGATGCCACACATAGGACGAAAAGGGCGTGCCATGGACGAATACCAGCGGCGGCCCGTCACCATGGATAGCGTAGCGAATGGCGTGTCCGTTGAAGGTGTATACCTGATCCAGCGGCCAATTGGTCATGGTCGATGCTCCACTGAAGAGGGGTCAGGGGATAGAGCATAGGCCAGTGCAGTTCTCCTGGGGAAAACACACCTGTGGCGAGGGGATTTATCTGTGGAGAGGGGGCTATTTGTGGCGAGGGGATTTATCCCCTCGCCACAAAAGCTCTGTTCAAGATTGGGCCCGCGGGTTACTCGCCGCGATAGATGCAGCCGCTGGTGCACGTCTCATGGATGCGAATGGCGCTGAGTTCCGGCAGCAACGGCTTGAGCTCGTTCCAGATCCACTTGGCGAGGACTTCGCTGGTGGGGTTTTCCAGGCCAGGGATGTCGTTGAGGTAGTTGTGGTCCAGGCGCTCGTAGAGCGGCTTGAAGATCGCCTTGATGTCCGAGAAGTCACGAATCCAGCCGGTGTGCGGATCGATGTCGCCGCTCAGGTGAATCGCCACCTTGAACGAATGGCCATGCAGGCGGCCGCACTTGTGGCCGTCCGGGACGTGGGGAAGGCGGTGGGCGGATTCGAAGGTGAATTCTTTGAAGATTTCCACAGGTTCAGGCTCTTTATGGTAGCGGTCGCGAGGCAGGCGGCGGAGTTTATCAGTTTGGCTCCGGCGTTGCGCGCTCATGCTGACTAAAGGGTCAGCAAACGCTCGCCCAGTCCACCATTGGCCGCCAACTCGAGGAACTCGTCGCCCAGACGCCGACTCTCGTCCATCGCCGTCTGCCAGTAGGTACGGCGGCTCGTGTCATCGCCCATGAAACGCTTGAAGTCGTTCCGGTCCGGCAGCTTGCCGTAGGGCAGGCGAGCCAGGTACTCACGGGATGGCGCCAGCAACAGGACATCTTGCAGGCGTTCGATATTGCCCCGTCGCCACGGCAGGCTTTTGTCGAACCAGCCGGGAATGACCCGGTCGGTGAAATGGGGATACAGCACGATGTCTTCGCCGCTGTAGGGCAGGTCGAGGTGATAGTCCAGCAAGCCGCCGTCGCGGTAGGTGCCGGCACCGGCGCCCGGCAGGTCGCGCACGCCCTCCATTACCATCGGGATCGAGCCCGAGGCCAGCAGCGCCTGGCGCAGATTGCCGGCCGCAAGCGGCACGAAACGTGAGGGAAAATCGTTCAAGGGATGCAGCGGCGGTGCCAGGCGCGGGTCGTGGATAATCAGCCGTTCGAAATGCCGCGACAGCCGCGCCCGGCCTCGCAGGTTGTCGGCGATCACCGACGACAGGCCCAGGCCCAGCCGCCCGCGGTGATCCTGCGCGAGCAAGCCGTGGCTTTTGACCACCATGATGTTGAGTCGGTAATGGGGGTTGGCGAGGATCGTCGCGTCGCGGCCTTCGAGCAGGTCGTCGAGCATGCGTTGCGAACTCTGGCTGACCCCGGCCATGGTCACACCCTTGGCGAAACTTTGCCCGTTGTACAAGCTGCCCAGGCGTCGGATGCCTTCGGCGGCATCCGGCAAGCAGGCGCTGGCGAAGCGCCAGGAGCCCACTGAAGCCCCAATCAACGAACGTTCACGGGGGGCGGCGGGCAGCCATTCGCCAAACAGCGCCAGGTCCAGCCCCTGAATGCCCAGGGCTTTGGGACCGCCGGCGGCACCCGGCAAGATGCCGACGTCGGCCGCCTTGAGACCGGCTTCGCGAATCCGCGCCAGGGCCCGGGGGCCGGCCTTGAGGGTGAGGGCGGGAAACTTGATGTGAATGGCGGTCATACCGGTCTCTTGGCTTGGGCAGGCAACGGATTATAGCGACACAAATCCTGTGGGAGCGGGCTTGCTCGCGAAAGCGGTGTGTCAGTCAGCGTATTCATAACTGACACGCCGCTTTCGCGAGCAAGCCCGCTCCCACCCGTTGATCTGTGTTCCATGATGGCAATTCAGTTTCAGTTAAGTTCACCCGGCTACAGTCGCCCCGTGACGATTATAAAAAGGAGATAACCCTTGAACCGCCTGACTGCCTTTTTCATCGCAACGCTCATGGCTTTGGGCGCCAGCCTTGCCTACGCACGGGACCTCGGCCCCGCGGAATCCCGAAAACTGCGAGACGCTGGTACCATTCAATCCTTTGAAAAACTCAATGCCGCTGCCTTGGCCAGACACCCTGGCGCCACCTTGACCGATACCGAGCTGGAAGAAAAGTACGGCAAGTTCATCTATCAAGTGGAGTTGCGCGACACCCAGGGCATTGAATGGGATATGGAATTGGACGCTGTTACCGGCAAGGTGCTCAAGAATCATCAGGATACTTAATGAAGCTTAATCTCTGCGCCCGCAGTCGATGGCCGCTGGCGCTGCTGGCGTTTTGTTCGGTGGTCATGGCGCGGGACCTGGACCAGGACGAGGCGCTGCAACTGCGCCAGCGGGGGGTGATACTGCCGCTGGAACAACTGCTGCAACAGGCTCTGGACCTGCACCCCGGCGCCAAGTTGCTGGAGGCTGAGCTGGAAGAGAAACACGGTGTCTATATTTATGAGGTCGAGCTGCTGGATACCGACGGCGTTGTGCGCGAATTGGACCTGGAGGCCGCATCCGGCCGCTTACTCAAAGATAAGGAAGATTGATGCGCCTGCTTCTGGTGGAAGATCACGTTCCCCTGGCCGACGAGGTGATGGCCGGGCTGACACGGCAGGGCTATGCCGTCGACTGGCTCGCCGACGGTCGCGACGCGGTGTATCAGGGCAGCAGCGAACCCTATGACCTGATCATCCTCGACCTTGGCCTGCCGGGTGTGCCGGGGCTTGAGGTACTGGCCCAATGGCGTGCCGGCGGGATGAGTACTCCGGTGCTGATCCTCACCGCCCGCGGTTCCTGGGCCGAACGCATCGAAGGCCTCAAGGCCGGTGCCGACGATTACCTGACCAAGCCTTTTCATCCCGAGGAACTGCACCTGCGGGTCCAGGCATTGCTGCGCCGCTCCCATGGCCAGGCCAACCAGCCGACGCTCCAGGCTGCCGGGCTGCATCTGGATGAGGGGCGCCAATGCGTGGTCCGCGACGGCGCGGACATTCAACTGACCGCCGCTGAATTTCGCTTGCTGCGCTATTTCATGCTTCACCCCGAGCAGATCCTCTCCAAGAGCCATCTCGCCGAACATCTGTATGACGGCGAAACCGAGCGTGACTCCAATGTGCTGGAAGTCCACGTCAATCACCTGCGACGCAAGCTGGGACGCAGCGTGATCGAAACCCGTCGCGGCCAGGGTTACCTGTTCGGCGGGCAGGCGCAGTGAGATCAACGCAGTGAGGTCCATCCAGCGACGGCTGAGCCTGGGCCTGATCGGTGTAATGGTGGTGGTCGGCCTGGTCCTGGCGCAGACCAGTCTGTGGCTGTTCGAGCTGGGACTGCAGCGCTATCTGGAAGCCGGGCTGCGCAACGACAGCGAAAGCCTGCTGGTGGCCCTGGTGCGTGGTCCCCAGGGGTTGCAACTGGATGAGCGGCGTTTGTCGCCAGCCTATCTGCGACCGTTCTCCGGACATTATTTCCGCATCGATTTCGCCGATGTGCACTGGCGTTCCCGTTCCCTCTGGGACCAGGAACTGCCCCGGCTCGACCATCCGGGCCTGCACGCCAACCTGCAACTGGGGCCTGAAGGCCAGAAACTGCTGGTATTGCGCACGGACTACCGGCGCCTGGGCCAGGCGATTTCCATCAGCGTGGCCCAGGACTACACGCCCGTGCGCGACAGTTTCCTGCGCATGCAGCAGATCGGCCTTGGCCTCGGCCTGGCGGGGCTGTTGCTGATCCTGTTGTTGCAACGGTTCACGGTGCGCCGCGCCCTGCGTCCGCTGGAGAGAGCGCGGGAACAGATCGCCCAGTTGCAGCGTGGACAACGCTCGCAACTCGACGAACAGGTGCCCCTTGAGCTGGAACCACTGGTGGCGCAGATCAATCATTTGCTGGCCCACACCGAAGACAGTCTCAAGCGCTCGCGCAATGCCCTGGGCAACCTGGGCCATGCCCTGAAAACCCCGCTGGCGGTGTTGCAGAGCCTGGCCTCGAACGAAAAACTCGACCCGTACCCCGAATTGCGCAGCTTGCTGCTCGAACAATTGGAGCAGGTGCGCCAACGCCTGAATCGTGAGCTCAACCGCGCCCGATTGGCCGGCGATGCCTTGCCCGGTGCGCAACTGGACTGCGATGCGGAACTGCCAGGGCTGTTGGCGACGCTGAACATGATCCATGGCGAGCATCTGCACCTGAGTTACGTAGCCGCGCCAGGGCAGCACCTGCCCTGGGACCGCGAAGACCTGCTGGAACTGCTGGGCAACCTGCTGGATAACGCCTGCAAGTGGGCGGATGCCGAAGTGCGCCTGACCGTGACCGAGACGACCGGGACATTCATCCTGGCGGTGGAAGACGACGGCCCGGGCATTCCCGAGGAGCGGCGCGAGCAGGTCTTCAGCCGGGGCACGCGCCTGGACGAGCAGACCGACGGCCACGGCCTGGGGCTCGGTATCGTGCGGGACATCGTCGATACCTGGGGCGGGACGCTGACCCTGCACGACAGCGAGTGGGGCGGCCTGAAAGTCCTGATCGAACTGCCGCGGCGTTGACAAGATTTTCGCTCACACCCCATGTCCCTTGTGGGAGCGGGCTTGCTCGCGAAGGCGGTGTGTCAGTTATGTATTAATGACTGACACACCGCCTTCGCGAGCAAGCCCGCTCCCACAGGATGAATTCTGAGAACACCTCGAAACCCGCCGCACGGCCCTTGCAGCTTGGCGCCGCTTGCTGCAAAGTCCCCGCCTTTTTTCCGGTGGCTTTCCACCGCTGTGCCTTGAGGTAACGATGATAAATGCAGTAATTGCCGCGGTTGGCGTCATGCTGGTGCTCAGCCTGTCCCGCGTGCATGTGGTGATCGCGCTGATTATCGGCGCGTTGGTGGGTGGCCTGACGGGTGGCCTGGGCATCGAGGCGACGCTCAAGGCGTTCAACTCGGGTCTTGGTGGCGGTGCGACGGTGGCATTGTCCTATGCCCTGCTCGGCGCTTTCGCGGTAGCGATCGCCAAGTCCGGCATGGCCCATGCCCTGGCCGACAAGGCGCTGGCCCTGGTGGATCGCCAGGACGCCGCCGGTGGCTCTGGCGTCAAATGGGTGCTGATCGGCTTGCTGGGGACGGTGGCCGTCGCCTCGCAGAACGTCCTGCCGATCCACATCGCCTTCATTCCGCTGTTGGTGCCGCCGTTGCTCTACGTGCTGACCAAGCTGCAACTGGATCGCCGGCTGATCGCCTGCGTCATGACCTTCGGCCTGATCACCCCCTACATGTTCCTGCCCGTGGGGTTCGGCAATATCTTCCTTAATGAAATCCTGCTCGCCAATATCGCCCGCAGCGGCGTGGACGTCAGTGGCATCAACGTCACCCATGCCATGGGCATTCCGGCGTTGGGCATGGTCTTCGGCTTGCTGCTGTCGGTGTTCAGCTACCGCAGGAAGCGTGTCTACGACCTGAAGAAGATCGCCCGGGTCGAGCAGGTGGCGGTGCGTTACAACCCGATGAGCCTGATGGTGGCGGGGCTCGCCGTGGTGGCAGCGTTCGCGATCCAGTTGCTGGTGGATTCGATGATCATCGGGGCCCTGGCCGGATTCCTGATTTTCTCGCTGTCGGGGGTGGTGCGCTGGCGCGAGACCGACGACCTGTTCACCGAAGGCATGAAGATGATGGCGATGATCGGCTTCATCATGATCGCCGCCTCGGGGTTCGCCGAGGTGATGAAGGCCACCGGTGAAGTGCAGAGCCTGGTGGAAACCTCGGCGGCCTGGATCGGCCACAGCAAGGGCATTGGCGTGCTGATGATGTTGCTGGTGGGCCTGCTGGTGACCATGGGCATCGGCTCGTCGTTCTCCACCGTACCGATCCTGGCGACGATTTTCGTGCCGCTGTGCCTGCAACTGGGCTTCAGCCCGTTGGCGATCGTCTGCATCGTCGGCACCGCCGGCGCCCTGGGCGATGCGGGCTCGCCTGCCTCGGACTCGACCCTCGGCCCGACCTCCGGCCTGAACGTCGACGGCCAGCACCACCATATCTGGGACACCGTGGTTCCCACCTTCATCCATTACAACTTGCCGCTGCTGGCATTTGGTTGGGTGGCGGCGATGGTGTTGTAGTTCGAAGACCGAGTCGCCTCCATCGCGAGCAGGCTCGCTCCCACATTGGAATGCATTTCCCTGTGGGAGCGAGCCTGCTCGCGATTGCTTTTGAGATTGCCCTACAGTTTTCCCCAAGCTTGCCGTTAATACAGCTAACCACGCCAATAACACCAACAAGAGTGAACAGCATGCGCCTGAGCCTGAAGGCTAAAGTCCTGTCCCTGGCAATATTGCCGGTACTGTTGTCCGCGGTGATCATCAGTCTGACCACGGCTTTCATCTTGAAGGAGCAGGCCAGCAATGAGGTCAAGCAGACCCGCGAGCGGCTGCTCGCCGACGCCAAGGCGACGCTGCAGAGCTACGTAGCGGTGGGCCTGACCGCCATCAAGCCGCTGTACGATGCGGCCGCTCCCGGCGATAACGCGGCGCGGGCCGAGGCTATCAAGCTGCTGTCGAACATCAGTTACGGCAAGGACGGCTACTTCTTCGGCTACGACTCCGAAACCGTGCGCCTGTTCAAGGCCAACAGCCCCGACGGCGTGGGCAAGAGTTTCAAGGACAACCGCGACCCGAACGGTGTCTACGTCAACCGTGACCTGGTGAAAGTCGCCAAGGACGGGACCCACTACCTCGAATACAGCTCGCCACTGCCCGGCAGCAAGGACCTGGTGCCCAAGCTCGGTTACACCGAATACCTGTCCAAGTGGGACATGGCGGTCGGCAGTTCGGTCAACCTGGACGGCATCGAAGCCCAGGTGGCGTTGGTGGAAGCCAAGGTCCATGAGCGTGTGCAAGGCGTGATATTGAGCATCATCGGCATCGCCGCCGTGGTGCTGCTGGTGATTGCGGTGGTGGGCGTGCTGCTGGCCAACACCATCCTGCGACCTTTGCACCTGATGAAAGACAACCTCGACGACATCGCGGCGGGCGAGGGTGACCTGACTCGGCGTCTGGCAATCACCAGCCAGGACGAACTCGGCCAACTGGCCGGCTCGTTCAATCGCTTCGTCGACAAGATCCACGGCCTGGTGCGGCAGATCACCGACATGACTTCGCAACTGACCGGGCTGGTGACTCAGGTCTCCGAGCAGGCCCAACGTTCCGAGCAGGCCATGGAGCGCCAGCGCCACGAAACCGACCAGGTCGCCACGGCGATCAACGAGATGTCGTCCGCCGCCCAGGAAGTGGCCCGCAGCGCCCAGGGCGCCGCCGTGGCCGCCCAGCAGACCGACGAAGAAGGTCAGTCCGCCAAGCGGGTGGTGGCCGGCAGCATCCAGCAGATTCATGCGCTGGTGAACGATATCCGCAACAGTGGCGTGTCCCTGGACAGCCTGCAACAGGACGTGGCCTCGATTGTCAGCGTGCTCGGGGTGATCCGTTCGATTGCCGAGCAGACCAACCTGTTGGCCCTCAACGCAGCCATCGAGGCGGCGCGTGCCGGGGAAGCGGGGCGTGGTTTCGCCGTGGTGGCCGATGAAGTGCGGGCCCTGGCCAGCCGGACCCAGCAGAGCACCCAGGAAATCCAGGGCATGATCGAACGCCTGCAATCGGGTACCCATGCGGCCGTGGAGGCGATGCGTCGCTCCAGTGAGGCGGGTGATGGCACGTCGGTGCGGGCCAACGAGGCGGGAGCGTCCCTGGACACCATGGCGCAGTTGATCGGCACCATCAATTCGATGAACGCCCAGATCGCCAGCGCCGCGGAAGAGCAGACCGCGGTGGCCGAGGAAATCAACCGCAGCGTGCATCAGATCGCCGTGGCGGTGGACAGCGTGGCCGACGAAACCCAACTCGGTGCCCAGACCTCCCGCAGCCTGAACGAGCTGGGCCAGCGCCTGGGCAAACTGGTCGGACAGTTCCGTATCTGACCCAGGCGGCGCGGCAGGAGCTGCCGAAGGCTGCGGTCTTTCGCTCTCGATCCAGATGTTCCGCCTGGGCAACCGGGCCTTATCGGGAGAGGAGGACCGCAGCCTTCAGCAGTTTTTGCCGTGATCCAGAAACCAATACATGTCCCCTTGTGGGAGCGGGCTTGCTCGCGAAAGCGGTGTGTCAGAAGTGACTGTCTTGCCTGACACACCGCATTCGCGAGCAAGCCTCCCACAGTAGTTTTTGGTGTGTTCAGCGTCCTATGGCTTGCGCACATCCCGCATCAACAGCCCGAACCGCAGATCCACCGCATCCGGTATCGGCACGTACACCAAGTGCCCGTCCCCAGGCGCGACGTCGATGCTCTGGCCTTTCACGTTCTGCAGTTGATGCAGGTCGAAGTGGAAATTGCCCTTTGGCGTCATCAATTCCATGTGGTCGCCCAGCTCGAAGCGGTTCTTGACCCGCACTTCGGCCAGGCGTTCGCGCCGCTCGCCGGTGAGTTCGCCGACGAACTGCTGGCGCTCCGACACTGAACTGCCGTTCTGGTAGTTCTGGTATTCATCATGCACATGCCGGCGCAGGAAGCCCTCGGTGTAGCCGCGCTGGGCCAGTGATTCCAGGTCTGTCATCAGGCCCAGGTCGAATTTGCGGCCGGCCATGGCGTCATCGATCGCACGGCGATACACCTGGGTGGTGCGCGCGCAGTAGAAGTGCGACTTGGTCCGGCCTTCGATTTTCAGGGAATGCACGCCCATATGGGTCAAACGCTCCACATGCTGCACCGCCCGCAAGTCCTTGGCATTCATGATATAGGTGCCGTGCTCGTCCTCGAACGCCGGCATGGATTCGTCCGGACGGTTGGCCTCTCGCAGCAGGAATACCTGGTCGGTGGGCGCGCCGAGGCCCAGGGTGGGTTCGGGTTGATAGCTGTGCACGATGTCGCCCACGGCGTTTTCCACCGCTGGCTGGGCTGAGTATTTCCAGCGACAGGCGTTGGTGCAGCTGCCCTGGTTGGCGTCGCGTCGGTTCAGGTAGCCCGACAACAGGCAGCGCCCGGAATAGGCCATGCAAAGCGCCCCGTGGACGAACACTTCCAGTTCCATGGCCGGCACTTGCTGGCGGATTTCGGCGATCTCCTCCAGGGACAGTTCCCGGGAAAGAATGATCCGGCTCAGGCCCTGTTGTTGCCAGAACTCGACACTCGCCCAGTTCACCGTGTTGGCCTGCACTGAAAGGTGGATCGGCATCTGTGGGAAATGCCGTCGCACCAGCATGATCAGCCCCGGGTCGGACATGATCAGCGCATCGGGCGCCATGGCAATCACCGGCTCGAGGTCCTTGAGAAAGGTGCGCAGCTTGGCGTTGTGCGGCGCAATGTTCACCACTACGTAGAAGCGCTTGCCCAAAGCTTGGGCTTCACGAATGCCCAAGGCCAGATTGGAATGATCGAATTCATTGTTGCGCACCCGCAGGCTGTAGCGCGGCTGGCCGGCGTAGACCGCGTCGGCGCCGTAGGCGAAGGCATAGCGCATGTTCTTCAGGGTGCCGGCCGGGGCAAGCAGTTCAGGGGCTACGAGGGGCATGGTGGCGTCTGATCGCAAAAAAGCGCCGACGGTACGCCACGGCCGGCCTGGCGTTATTGATCTGGATCAATGAGGACGGTGAACGCAACGGCACTCCGGCGAATCCCGACGGACTAACACTTATCGAGCCTGTGACATGGAAAGCCAATGAACCGAAAGAGCCTGCAATATAAATCCCAGATGCTGCTGCTGATCCTGGTCAGCATTGCCTTCATCTGGATCCTGTTGCCGTTCTATGGCGCGGTATTCTGGGCGGTCATTCTCGGCATCGTTTTCGCGCCGATGCAGCATCGCCTGCAACTGAAGTTCGGTTGGCCGCGCAATGTCACTTCACTGTTCACCCTGGGCATCTGTGTGCTCATCGCGATCCTGCCGGTGATCGTCATCAGCACGCTGCTGGTCCAGGAAGGCACGGCGCTGTACAAGAGCCTGGAAAGCGGGGAGCTGGACATTGCCGACTACCTGGCGCGGTTCAAGGACGCCTTGCCGCCATATTTCCAGCATCTGCTGGACCGCTTCGGCCTGGGTAACCTGAGCGGGTTGCGGGACAAGATCGTCAAGAGCGCCATGCAGGGCAGCGAGTTCTTTGCCACCCAGGCCTTCAGCTTCGGCCAGGGGACGTTTCAGTTCCTGGTCAGCTTCTTTGTGATGCTCTACCTGCTTTTCTTCTTCTTGCGCGACGGCGCGGAACTGGTGCGCAAGGTACGCGCGGCCATCCCCCTGGCCGAGTACCAGAAACGGCGCCTGCAGTTGAAGTTCAATCGGGTGGTGCGGGCGACAGTCAAGGGTAACCTGCTGGTCGCGATCACCCAGGGGGCGCTGGGTGGGCTGATCTTCTGGGTCCTGGGTATTTCAACGGTGTTGCCCTGGGCCGTGCTGATGGCCTTCCTGTCGCTATTGCCGGCGGTGGGGGCGGGCATCGTCTGGGCGCCGGTGGCGGTGTATTTCCTGCTCTCCGGTGCGATCTGGCAAGGCGTTGTGCTGACGCTGTTCGGCGTGTTCGTGATCGGCCTGGTGGATAACCTCCTGCGCCCGATCCTGGTAGGCAAGGACACCAAGATGCCTGACTACATGGTGCTGGTCTCGACACTGGGCGGCCTGGCGGTGTTCGGGCTGAACGGCTTCGTGATCGGGCCGCTCATCGCTGCCTTGTTCATTTCCTGCTGGGCCTTGTTTGTCGAAAGCACGCCTCGGGTGAAATTGCCCTAGCCGTGACTGTCACGCGCTCAACATGTAGGTGCCGATGCGCTGCGACAAGGCCTGGGCGGCGGGCAATGAAGTCAGTGGGCCGCTGATGGTGACCCCATCCTGGACCAGATACCAGCAGGCCAACAGGCCACGTTCACGGAGTGCGGCGGGGACGGCGCTGCCGATGACAGACATGATTTGAATGTTGAGCATGGGAACCTCCATCTATCGATGGGGTTACCTTACGACTCAGCCGGCAAAGGGAAAAATCAACTGCTTCAATAGTGGGAATCGATGCCGCTCAATCGACCACCAGATCGAGCATATGCACCACTTCCCGTTCATTGAGCACGCCCTTGCGCACCAGGTTCTCCGTCAACAACGAAAGGAACTTGGCGGTGCGGTGACCTTCCAGGTGCTTGAGCTCGGTCAGCACGTTGTACACCTTGCCGGAGGTGCACAGGCCGACGATGCGGTGGGGATTTTGCGTGGGCATACCTTCGTCCTTGTTGTTATGAAGCTGTTGTTGACGGACAGAGCCAGCTTGCGGCACTGCCATGACGTTCACATGACAGCTCGAATTGGCGGAAAACAAAGCAGGATTCAGACCATGATGCCTTCTTGGCGCCGGAATATTGTTCCGGTAGCGACCTCTGGCGGGCCTTATACGGCCTCCAGCAGGTTTTTCGCCCACAAAAAAGCCCCTGGATCTTTCGATTCAGGGGCTTTTGATGTTGCTGTCTGGCTCCACGACCTGGACTCGAACCAGGGACCCAGTGATTAACAGTCACTTGCTCTACCAACTGAGCTATCGCGGAATGACGCGTATGTTACTGATTGGAAAAGAGAAGTCAAGCTTTGGGTGGTGGGCGGTGGGTTTGATTGGCCGTGGGGGCCTTTTCAAACACTTGTTACCGCTTCACACAGATACTGCTCAAGCCACAGAACCCTTGTGGGAGCGGGCTTGCTCGCGAAAGCGGTGTGTCAATCATATATGCATCATTGACACACCGCTTTCGCGAGCAAGCCCGCTCCCACAGAGTCTGCGCCAGACATCAGATCACCTGAACAATCGCCTTGGTCACCGCCTCAATGTTTTTCTGGTTCAGCGCGGCCACGCAGATGCGGCCAGTGTCCAGGGCATAGATACCGAACTCGTTGCGCAGGCGCGTCACTTGTTCAACGCTCAGGCCGGAGTAGGAGAACATACCGCGCTGGCGTGCGACGAAGCTGAAGTCCCGGTGCGGCGCGGCTTTGGCCAGCATGTCTACCATCTGGTTGCGCATGCCGCGGATCCGCAGGCGCATTTCTGCCAGTTCGGCTTCCCACTGGGCCCGCAGTTCGGGGCTGTTGAGCACGGCGGCAACGATGCTGGCGCCGTGGGTCGGCGGGTTGGAGTAGTTGGTGCGGATCACGCGCTTGACCTGGGACAGCACGCGAGCACTTTCTTCCTTCGATTCGCTGACGATCGACAGGGCGCCAACGCGCTCGCCGTACAGCGAGAACGACTTGGAGAACGAGCTGGAGGCAAAGAAGGTCAGCCCCGATTCGGCGAACAGGCGCACGGCCGCGGCGTCTTCGTCGATGCCGTCGCCAAAGCCCTGGTAGGCCATGTCCAGGAACGGCACATGCTGCTTGGCCTTGACCACGGCCAGTACGTTTTTCCAGTCCTCGGGGCTCAGGTCCACGCCGGTCGGGTTGTGGCAGCAGGCGTGCAGCACGACGATCGAGCGGTCGGGCAGGGCGTTGAGGTCTTCCAGCAGGCCGGTACGGTTCACGTCGTGGGTGGCGGCGTCGTAATAGCGGTAGTTCTGCACCGGGAAACCGGCGGTTTCGAACAGGGCGCGGTGGTTTTCCCAGCTCGGGTCACTGATGGCCACGACGGCGTCAGGCAGCAGCTGCTTGAGGAAGTCGGCGCCGATCTTCAGTGCGCCGGTGCCGCCTACCGCCTGGGTGGTGATGACGCGGCCGGAGGCGATCAGTGGCGAGTCCTTGCCGAACAGCAGGGTCTGGACCGCCTGGTCATAGGCCGCGATGCCGTCGATCGGCAGGTAGCCACGGGAAACGTGCTGAGCCACGCGAATCGTCTCGGCTTCGACAACGGCGCGCAGAAGCGGGATGCGCCCCTCTTCATTGCAGTAAACGCCCACGCCCAGGTTGACCTTATCGGTACGGGTGTCGGCGTTGAATGCTTCGTTGAGGCCCAGGATTGGGTCGCGGGGTGCCAATTCGACAGCGGAAAACAGGCTCATTAGTGCGCGGCTCTGAATGGAGTGTGGGGGGACGTGTGGCGCTCCAGCCGGATGCACTAGAGCGGTGCACAAACGGGGAGCTAGTATAGAGGCCATCACCGGGCAGGGCGACAGGCGATTCGGTTTTTACGGTAAGTATTTTCGATTTTTTTCGACCGTTAGTCCCTTCGCCGCGTCAAAGACTCAAAGGCGTGTAGGACGTTCGTCTTGAAAGCGAAGGCATTCACCTCCACATTGTCGGTATTCCAATTTTTTCCTCGGGCGACATCAGTCGTTTCGGTCTTCCTCATTCCCGTCGCCTGGCCGACAGGCGTGAACCCAGGGGTTATGTTATGTCTGAATTCCAGCTAGTCACCCGATTCAAGCCCGCTGGCGACCAGCCGGAAGCCATTCGCCTGATGGTCGAAGGCATCGAGGCGGGGCTGGCCCACCAGACATTGCTCGGTGTGACCGGTTCGGGCAAGACCTTCAGCATCGCCAACGTGATCGCCCAGGTGCAGCGCCCGACCCTGGTGCTGGCGCCGAACAAGACCCTGGCGGCGCAGCTGTATGGCGAGTTCAAGGCGTTTTTCCCCAATAACGCGGTGGAGTACTTCGTTTCTTACTACGACTACTACCAGCCGGAAGCCTACGTGCCGTCGTCGGATACCTTTATCGAGAAGGATGCCTCGATCAACGACCACATCGAACAGATGCGTCTGTCGGCGACCAAGGCATTGCTCGAGCGCAAGGATGCGATCATCGTCACCACGGTGTCGTGTATCTATGGCCTGGGCAGTCCGGAGACGTACCTGAAGATGGTGCTGCACGTGGATCGCGGCGACAAGCTAGATCAGCGTGCCTTGCTGCGCCGTCTCGCGGACCTGCAATACACCCGCAACGACATGGACTTCGCCCGGGCGACGTTCCGGGTGCGCGGCGATGTGATCGACATCTACCCGGCGGAATCCGATCTGGAGGCGATCCGCATCGAGCTGTTCGATGACGAAGTGGAGAGCATTTCGGCGTTCGACCCGCTGACCGGCGAGGTGATCCGCAAGCTGCCACGCTTCACCTTCTACCCCAAGAGCCATTACGTCACGCCACGGGAAACCCTGCTGGACGCCATTGACGGGATCAAGGCCGAGCTCCAGGAGCGCCTGGAGTACCTGCGCTCGAACAACAAGCTGGTGGAAGCCCAGCGCCTGGAGCAGCGGACCCGGTTCGACCTGGAGATGATCCTTGAGCTGGGCTACTGCAACGGCATCGAAAACTACTCCCGCTATCTGTCGGGCCGCCCGGCGGGTGCGCCGCCTCCGACCTTGTATGACTACCTGCCGGCCGATGCCCTGCTGGTGATCGACGAATCCCACGTCAGCGTGCCCCAGGTCGGCGCGATGTACAAAGGCGACCGGTCCCGCAAGGAGACTCTGGTGGAATACGGCTTCCGCCTGCCTTCGGCACTGGACAACCGGCCGATGCGCTTCGATGAATGGGAAAGCGTGAGCCCGCAGACCATTTTTGTCTCGGCCACCCCCGGCAACTACGAGGCCGAGCATGCTGGCCGCGTGGTCGAGCAGGTGGTACGGCCGACCGGCCTGGTGGACCCACAAGTCGAAGTGCGCCCGGCACTGACCCAGGTCGACGACCTGTTGTCGGAAATCAACAAACGCGTGGCCATCGATGAGCGGGTCCTGGTGACCACCCTGACCAAGCGCATGGCCGAAGACCTCACCGATTACCTGGCCGACCATGGCGTGCGGGTGCGGTACCTGCATTCGGACATCGATACGGTGGAGCGGGTCGAGATCATCCGCGACTTACGCCTGGGCACCTTCGACGTGGTGGTGGGCATCAACCTGCTGCGCGAAGGCCTGGACATGCCGGAAGTGTCGCTGGTGGCGATCCTCGACGCCGACAAGGAAGGCTTCCTGCGTTCCGAGCGCTCGCTGATCCAGACCATCGGCCGGGCGGCGCGTAACCTCAACGGTCGGGCGATCCTGTATGCCGACCGCATCACCGGTTCCATGGAGCGGGCCATCGGCGAGACCGAGCGCCGTCGCGACAAGCAGATCGCCTTCAACCTAGCCAACGGCATCACGCCCAAGGGGGTGTTCAAGGACGTGGCCGACATCATGGAAGGTGCCACCGTGCCCGGTTCGCGCAGCAAGAAGCGCAAGGGCATGGCCAAGGCCGCCGAAGAGAGCGCCCGCTACGAAGCGGAACTGCGCTCGCCAAGCGAAATCACCAAGCGCATCCGGCAGTTGGAAGAGAAGATGTACCAACTGGCCCGGGACCTGGAGTTCGAGGCGGCGGCGCAGTTGCGGGACGAGATTGGCAAGTTGCGGGAGCGGTTGCTGACTGTCTGAGTCTTGCGCGGGCTTTGCTGACCTCTTCGCGAGCAAGCCCGCTCCCACAGTTGGCCGCGTCGTCCAGACTGTAAAGCGATCCTGTGGAAGCGGGCTTGCCCGCGAATGGGGCAACTCGGTCTGAAGGTTATCCCCTCTGACTGGAGCCCGCCCACCAACGCCTGTTACCATTCGCCCCCTGTTTCATCTTCGCTTTTCTATTCTTTCCGAGACATGCCATGACCACCGTCCGTACCCGCATCGCGCCTTCGCCCACTGGCGATCCTCATGTCGGCACCGCCTACATCGCTTTGTTCAACTATTGCTTTGCCAAGCAGCACGGCGGTGAGTTCATCCTGCGGATCGAGGACACCGACCAGTTGCGTTCGACGCGCGAGTCCGAACAGCAGATTTTCGACGCCCTGCGCTGGCTCGGCATTGACTGGAGCGAAGGTCCGGACGTTGGCGGCCCGCACGGTCCGTACCGGCAGAGCGAGCGTGGCGACATCTACAAGCAGTATTGCCAGCAGTTGGTGGACATGGGGCATGCGTTCCCCTGCTTCTGCACCGCCGAAGAGCTGGACCAGATGCGCGCCGAGCAGATGGCCCGCGGTGAAACCCCACGCTACGACGGTCGCGCGCTGCTGCTGTCCAAGGAGGAAGTCGCCCGGCGCCTGGCCGCCGGCGAGCCCCATGTGATCCGCATGAAGGTGCCGAGCGAAGGCGTTTGCGTGGTGCCGGACATGCTGCGTGGCGATGTCGAGATCCCATGGGATCGCATGGACATGCAAGTGCTGATGAAGACCGACGGCTTGCCGACGTACTTCCTGGCCAACGTGGTCGACGACCACCTGATGGGCATCACCCATGTCCTGCGCGGTGAGGAGTGGCTGCCATCGGCGCCAAAACTGATCCTGCTCTACGAGTATTTCGGCTGGGAGCAACCACAGCTGTGCTACATGCCGCTGCTGCGTAACCCGGACAAGAGCAAACTGTCCAAGCGCAAGAATCCGACCTCGGTGACGTTCTATGAGCGCATGGGCTTCATGCCCGAGGCGATGCTCAACTACCTGGGGCGCATGGGCTGGTCGATGCCGGACGAGCGCGAGAAGTTTTCGCTGCAGGAAATGGTCGAGCATTTCGACCTGTCGCGGGTGTCCCTGGGCGGTCCGATCTTCGACATCGAGAAACTGTCCTGGCTCAACGGTCAATGGCTGCGCGACCTGCCGGTGGAAGAGTTCGCCGCACGGGTACAGAAGTGGGCATTGAACCCCGAGTACATGATGAAGATCGCTCCCCACGTGCAGGGCAGGGTGGAGACGTTCAGCCAGATCGCGCCGTTGGCCGGCTTCTTCTTTGCCGGTGGCGTGACGCCGGATGCGAAGCTGTTCGAATCCAAGAAGCTCTCGGGCGACCAGGTGCGCCAGCTGATGCAGCTGATCCTGTGGAAGCTCGAAAGCCTGCGCCAGTGGGAGAAGGACAGCATCACCGCGACCATCCAGGCCGTGGTCGAGTCCCTGGAGCTGAAATTGCGTGACGCAATGCCGCTGATGTTCGCCGCCATTACCGGCCAGGCCAGCTCGGTGTCGGTGCTCGATGCGATGGAAATCCTCGGGCCGGACCTGACCCGTTTCCGCCTGCGCCAAGCCATCGATCTGCTCGGTGGCGTGTCGAAAAAGGAAAACAAAGAGTGGGAAAAACTGCTGGGCGCGATTGCCTAAGCGGTCGTCAGGGCAGGGCATGCCCCGGTTTTCCGGGGTTTGTCGGTAAGTGATTGTTATCCCGGCAAAAAATTTTCAAATTTGTTGAAAATAAATTTGACAGCCCTCCGATACGCCCTTAAGATTCGCCCCGTCCTCAGCGATGAGGGGCTATAGCTCAGCTGGGAGAGCGCTTGCATGGCATGCAAGAGGTCGACGGTTCGATCCCGTCTAGCTCCACCAATTTACACTTCAAGGCTTGGCCACACCGGTCTTGAAGCGATCGACACGCAGTGTTGATCAGCAGTTAGAAGGGTTTGCGTCCCCTTCGTCTAGTGGCCTAGGACACCGCCCTTTCACGGCGGTAACAGGGGTTCGAGTCCCCTAGGGGACGCCAGTTTTACAGAAGCGATGTTACAAGATGTCGCTCCGCCGCGAGGCGAAAAATCCGGGGCTATAGCTCAGCTGGGAGAGCGCTTGCATGGCATGCAAGAGGTCGACGGTTCGATCCCGTCTAGCTCCACCAATCGTCAGGTTCAAGGTCTGGCCACACCGGCCTTGAATCGATCAGTTCTCAGCGCTGATCAAGCAAGAAGGTTTGTGTCCCCTTCGTCTAGTGGCCTAGGACACCGCCCTTTCACGGCGGTAACAGGGGTTCGAGTCCCCTAGGGGACGCCACGATTACCCGCTCTGCGGGATTTTATAAGGGTCATTCAATTCTTGAATGGCCCTTTTGTTTGTCTGGCGTTCAGCCAATTCTCCCATCCTCGAAAAATAGACGGCCGACCAGCGGAAACGAGATTCTGCTTGCGGAAAATTATTATGTGAATAATATTGTGATCGTAATATTTGGAGGCGAACGATGAGCGATAAAAAAGCACAGACCCGTGAGCGCATTATCAAGGCTGCCAGCGACGCGCTGATCCAGCGTGGTCCGGCCGAGCCGAGCGTGGGCGAGGTAATGGCTGCGGCCGGGCTGACAGTGGGCGGGTTCTATGCCCATTTCGAAAGCAAGGATGCATTGATGCTGGAGGCTTTCAAGCAACTGCTCAGTCGGCGCCGCGGCCTGATCGCCGACATGGATGCCGAACTGACCGGCGAAGAGCGGCGTGCCCTGGTGGCGGCGTTCTACCTGTCGCGCAAGCATCGAGACTCCACCGAAAACGCCTGCCCGATCCCGGCGTCGATCGGTGAGCTGGGACGGCTGCCGGATCCGTTTCGTGAAGTGCTCAACGAACACATCGAGTTAATGGCCGCGCAATTGGCGGCCAGCCCGGAAGACGCCGACAAAGCCCTTGCCGATATTGCCTTGATGGTCGGCGGCCTGGCCCTGGCCCGGGCGCTGGGGCCGGGAGAGTTATCGGATCGTGTGCTGCGCGCCGCCAAATCCGCGGTGCGGTGAGTTAAGACGCAAGCCGTGGGAGAAGAGCGATGGACAGATTGAGCTGGATTCGTGGCGTCAATGGCACGCTGGGGCGGGTGGCCCCGCGTTTGGTGGCTAGGAAAATGCGCGCGCTGTTCATGCATCCCCGAAATATGCCGCCACGGGACTGGGAATTGCCATTGCTGGCAAGCTCCGAGCGCATCACCTTGCGCTTCGGTCTTTCTGCCCTGTGTTGGGGCAAAGGCCCGACTGTCCTGCTGATGCATGGCTGGGAAGGGCGGCCTACGCAATTCGCCGCGCTGATCACGGCGTTGGTGGATGCCGGTTATACGGTGGTGGCGCTGGACGGTCCGGCCCATGGCCGCTCGCCTGGCCGGGAGGCGAACGTCCTGTCGTTCGCCAGGGCGATGCTCGAAGCCGCAGCGGAATTGCCACCGTTGCAAGCGGTGATCGGGCATTCCATGGGCGGGGCCAGTGCCATGCTCGCGGTTCAGTTGGGGCTGCGTACCGAGACGCTGGTCAGCATCGCCGCTCCTGCACGCATCCTGGGTGTGCTGCGCGGCTTCGCCCGGCTGGTAGGCCTGCCGCCCCAGGCGCGTTCGGCCTTCATTCGTCAGGTGGAAAAGGACGTGGGCATGCGCGCCTCGAAGCTGGACGTCGCGCATTATCAGCTGGATGTGCCGGGGTTGATCGTCCACGCCGAGGACGACACGTCCGTCTCGGTCAACGAGTCGCAGTTGATTCACGAGGCCTGGTTTGACAGCCGCCTGCTGCGCTTGCCCCAGGGTGGGCACCAGCGGGTGTTGGCCGACCCTCGTGTCATCGATGGCGTGTTATCACTGCTGGCAGGACGCAATCTGCAGGCACGGCAATCGGCTTGAGCATCCGGTACACTGCCCCGATCCACATTCGACCGGGAGAGGGGCATGGGCTGGGATCGGGCAACACCGTTCATCATTGATCTTCAAGTAGCCGCCGAAGACATCGACGGGCTGGGCCACGCCAACAACGCGGTCTACGTCACCTGGCTCGAACGTTGTGCCTGGCGTCATTCCCAGCGCCTGGGGCTGGATCTGGCGGAGTACCGCCGGCTGGATCGGGCAATGGCGGTGGTGCGCCATGAAGTCGATTACCTGGCGGCCGCCTACGAAGGCGACGAGTTGCAACTGGCCACCTGGATCGTCGATTGGGACCAGCGACTGAAGATGACCCGGCATTTCCAGCTGATCCGCCCCAGTGACAACACCACCGTGCTGCGGGCGCAGACCACATTTGTCTGCATTGAGCTCTCCACCGGCAAGCCCAAGCGCATGCCGCCGGAGTTCATCGAAGGCTATGGCCCGGCGCTGGAGGCCTGCGGCACAGCCGGCATCCTTGCAAACTGACCCATCGCCATCGCGAGCAGGCTCGCTCCCACAGAATCCGGTAAACTGCCGCACGTTTTTTCGTTGAGTGCGTTTTCCCATGCAAATTGCCCTGGCGCCCATGGAGGGGTTGGTCGACAACATCCTGCGGGACGTCCTGACACGCGTCGGTGGTATCGACTGGTGCGTGACCGAGTTCATCCGCGTCAATGATCGCCTGCTTACACCGGCCTATTTCCACAAGCTTGCTCCAGAGCTGCTGACCGGCGCGCGGACCGCTGCCGGCGTGCCGCTGCGGGTGCAATTGCTGGGTTCCGACCCGGTGTGCCTGGCGGAAAACGCGGCGTTGGCCTGTGAATTGGGCTCGGAGGTGGTCGATCTGAATTTCGGCTGCCCGGCCAAGACGGTGAACAAGTCCCGCGGCGGCGCGGTGTTGCTCAAGGAACCGGAACTGCTCAACCAGATCGTCGAACACGTCCGTCGTGCCGTGCCGAAGCACATTCCGGTCACCGCCAAGATGCGCCTGGGCTTCGACAGTCCGGACGGTGCGCTGGTCTGCGCCACGGCACTGGCCGAAGGCGGGGCGGCGCACATCGTGGTGCACGCGCGGACCAAGACTGACGGCTACAAGCCGCCGGCCCATTGGGAGTGGATTCCCCGGGTCCAGGACGTGGTCAAGGTGCCGGTGTTCGCCAATGGGGATATCTGGAGCGTCGAAGATTGGCGTCGTTGCCGTGAAATCAGCGGCGTAGAGGACATCATGCTTGGTCGCGGCCTGGTTTCCCGCCCGGACCTGGCCCGGCAGATCGCCGCCGCCCGCGCCGGTGAAGAGGTGGTGCAGATGTCCTGGGCCGAGCTGCAACCGATGCTCCAGGATTTCTGGGTACAAGTGGTCGACCAACTGACACCGCGTCAGGCACCCGGCCGGTTGAAGCAGTGGCTGGCGATGTTGACCCGTAATTATCCCGAAGCGGTCGAGCTGTTCACCGCGCTGCGTCGGGAAACCGAGCTCGACGCCGTAGGCCGTTTGCTGGGTGTGCAGCGCCCCGAAGCGGCCTGAAAAAAATTTCGAAAAAAGCTCTTGAAAAGTATTTGGCGACCCCTAGATAAGGGGTACGCGATGCCGAATTCGGGTCGCGGAGACAAAAAACCTTGCTGAACTTTTCAGGAGATTTGAATCATGAGTACTGCATTTTCGCTGGCCCCTCTGTTCCGTTCCTCGGTGGGCTTCGACCGTTTCAACGACCTGTTCGAAACCGCCCTGCGCAACGAACCGGGCAGCAGCTATCCACCCTACAACGTGGAAAAATACGGTGATGATGAATACCGTATCGTAGTCGCCGCCGCTGGCTTCCGGGAAGAAGACCTGGACCTGCAGGTGGAAAAAGGTGTGCTGACCATCAGCGGCGGTAAGCGCGAGGCCAGCAACGACAGCGTGACCTACCTGCATCAGGGCATCGCCCAGCGTGCATTCAAGCTGTCCTTCCGATTGGCGGATCATATCGAGATCAAATCCGCCGGCCTGAGCAACGGTCTGTTGAGCATCGACCTGTTGCGGGTGGTTCCGGAAGAGGCGAAAGCCAAGCGCATTCCGATCAACGGTGCGCAGCAGCAACCCGCGCTGCAGAACTGATGCATCGCCACTGAAAAAGGGCGCCGAAAGGGCGCCCTTTTTCATATCGAAAACTTTTTGAAATTCAATTGTGGCGAGGGGATAAATCCCCTCGCCACAATTGTCTTGTTGTTGGCCCTGTATCAGGGCAACAACCGCTCGAACGCATCCAGCGGCAACGGCCGGCTGTGCAGGTAGCCCTGGTACAAATGGCAGTCGAGCCCCTGCAGGAAGTGCAACTGTTCCAGGGTCTCCACGCCTTCGGCAATCATTTCCAGGTTGAGGCTGCGGGCCATGGCGACGATGGCGCGGATGATCTCGGCGTCGTTGGGGTCGCTGGTGGCGTCGCGCACGAATGACTGGTCGATTTTCAAGGTGTCCACCGGCAGGCGCTTGAGGTAGGTCAGCGACGAATAACCGGTGCCGAAGTCGTCCATGGCGAAGCTCACTCCCAGTTTCTTGAGGCGGCGCATCTTGCCGATGGTGTCGTCCAGGTTCTGGATCACGATGCCTTCGGTGATTTCCAGTTTCAACATGGTGCAAGGCAGGCCGTGCATCGCGAGGCTGTTCTCGATGCGTTCGACGAAATCGCTCTGACGGAACTGTCGCGGGCTGATGTTCACGCACAGGCTGAACCGCTGCGGATCTATCTTGCCCTTGGCAATCAACTGCTTGAAGCCATCGCAGGCTTCGTCGAGGATCCAGGTGCCCACTTCGAGGATCAGCCCGCTGTCTTCCAGAACCTTGATGAACTCATTGGGCGACTGGGCACCCAGTTCGGGGTGATGCCAGCGCACCAGCGCTTCGGCACCGACGATACGGTTGTCCCGGGCGTCGACCTGGGGTTGGAAATGCAGGCTGAACTCATCCCGGGCCAAGGCCTGGCGCAGGTCGGTTTCCATGCGCAGCCGTTCACTGGCTGCCTTTTGCATGGTGGTGTGGAACATCTGCGAGGTATTGCGCCCCGAATCCTTGGCGCGATAGAGGGCAATGTCGGCGCGCTTGAGCAGATCGGTCGGGGTGGAGCCATGGTCGGGAATCAAAGCCATGCCGATGCTGGATGTGACCTGCAATCGCTGGCCGTCGAGGAACATCGGCTCCGAAAGCAGTTCGCGCAGGGTGTCGGCCAGTTTCTGCACCTGCTCGCTGACTTCGTTGCGGGTGCCTTCCAGGCCGCTGAGCAGTACCACGAACTCATCACCGCCCAACCGCGCGACGGTGTCCTCCAGGCGCACGCTGGCTTCCAGGCGCGCGGTGATGATTTTCAGCACCGTGTCGCCCACCGGATGGCCCAGGGAATCGTTGATGTGCTTGAAGTGGTCAAGATCGAGGAACAGCAGCGCACCGCGTAGATTATGGCGCTTGAGCAAAGCGATCTGCTGGCTCAGTCGGTCCATCAGCAGGGCCCGGTTGGGCAGGTTGGTCAGCGGATCGTGATAGGCCAGGTGACGGATCTGGGCCTCGGCGTTGCGCAGCAGGCTCACGTCCCGCGCGGTCAGCAGTAGGCAGTCCGTCTCATTGAGCGTAATAGGCTCGACCGACACCTCGACCGTGAGCAATTCCCCGCGCTTGTTGCGCCCGAGCATTTCCTGGTGATGCACGCGGCCCTTGAGTTGCAGTTCGGCCAACAGGGCTGCGCGCTGTTTTTCCTCGGCCCAGATGCCCACCTCGTACACCGTGTGCCCGATCACTTCGTCGGCGCGGTAGCCGGTCAGGCGGCAAAAGCCGTCGTTGACTTCGAGGTAACGGCCGCTTTCGCGTTCGGTGATGGTGATGGCGTCCGGGCTGGAGTGAAACGCCTTGGCGAATTTTTCCTCGCTGGCCTTGAGGGCCGCTTCGGAGCGTTGTTGCTGGGTGATGTCCCGCAGGGTGGTGACGATGCAGGGCTGGTTGCTGACGTTGATCTGCCGGCTGGAGATCACGCAGGTCAGCGGCTGCCCGTCCTTGTGATGGACGACAATGGCAACGTTGTTCAGCGATTGCTCGCGAATCACCCGTTCGATGCGTTGCAGACTGTTGCCCGAAGCGTCCCAGAGCCCGATTTCGTCGGCGCTGCGGCCGATCACGTCACTGGCGGACCAGCCGAAGGTCTGGGTGAAGCTGGAGTTGATCTCGAGGAAGCGGCTGCTTTCCTGGTGGGTGACGCAGATCGGGTCGGGGCTGACCTGGAACAACGTGGCGAATTTTTCCTCGGACGCCGCCAGGCTTTGCTCGCGCTCCACCTGATCGGTGATGTCCAGCAAAGTGCCAGCCATGCGCTGGGGGCTGCCGTCGTCGTTGCGATAGAGGCGGGCTCGGCTCTCCAGGTAACGGGAACTGCCATCCGGCAATTGCACGCGGTAGGTCAGTTGATAATTACCCGCCGGGCCTTCGCGCAGGCTGCGATACGCATTGCGCATGTTATTGCGCTCCTCGTCGGGTACCCCTTCGAAAAACGCGTCGAATGATTCGTGGAACGGCTTGGGTTCCAGGCCATGGAGTTGTGCGGCGCGGGCCGAGCCGTAGAGCATGCCGCTGGGTATGTGCCAATCCCAGGTGCCCAATTGCGCCGAGTCGAGGGCCAGGTCGAGACGTTCCTGGCTGTCCTTGAGGGCCTGTTCGGCCAATTTGCGTTCTGTGGTGTCGAGAAACGTGCTCAGCAGATAGGGCTGGCCTTCAAGTTCGACCTTCTGCGCGCTGAGGATGCCGTTGTGGATCTGGCCGTTGCTGGCGCGGAACTCCACTTCCATGCTCACCAGTTCACCCTTGGCCTTGGTGGCCTCCACCAGCTTGGCCCGCTGGCTGGGGTCGACCCACAAGCCCAGCTCCAGGGTGGTACGGCCGATGACATCGTGTACCGGCCAGCCGAACAGGCTCTCGAAATACTGGTTGGCTTCGCTGATCAGCCCGTCTTCCTGGCGGGTCAGCAAGACCATGTTCGGACAGAGATGAAAGAGCGTGGCGAAGCGCTTTTCCGAACTGCGTAACGCCTGTTCGCGCTCGCGCTGGTGGGTAATTTCGCGAATGACCCCGATCATGCGCGGGCGACCGTGCTTGTCGGGCGATACGCTGCCGCTGATTTCCAGCCAGTGCAGGCTGCCGTCGGGCCAGACAATGCGATGGTGCATCGCCTGCTCCAGCGGCGCGCCGGCCACTGCCGCATGAAAGGCGCGGACGGCTTTGGTCCGGTCTTCGGGCAAGAGCAGGTCCAGGTAATCCACGTCTGCCGGAAGCGGCTGGCGCGGGTCGAAGCCGAACAGCGCCTGGGTACCCCTGGACCAACTGATCCGTCCGGTGTCGATGTCCCACGACCAGGCACCCAGCCGCGCACCGTTCAGCGCAGCCAGTAACTGCGGCGCACTGTCCCAGCTTTGCTCGGACCGTTTCGGGTCAAGCGCCTGGATGCGCGGCAGGGGCGGAAGATGGTCAGCGGGTTTGGGCATTATCTAGCGAGCCTTGGGCAGTTGGGCGTTAAGCGCAGGCATTTCGGCTCTATAGGAGTAGCACAACCTATGCCCTTGTCCCTGGCAGATCGATTTGTGCGTCCAATAAGGACATGAAAGCGCGCGCAGCATTCGACAGCGTCCGTTCAGTGTGCAAGATATAGCCTAGCTGGCGACTGAGCTGTATGCCCGGCAAAGGGATGCGCGCCACCTGATCATCGAGCATGGTGCGCGGCAGGACGCTCCAGGCCAGGCCGATGGAGACCATCATCTTTATGGTTTCCAGATAGTTCGTGCTCATGGCGATGTTCGGTGTCAGGCCCTGGGCCTCGAACAGACGCCGGACAATGTGATGGGTAAACGTGTTGCCTCCCGGAAAAACCGCGGGGTGCAGGGCGATGTCCGCCAGGCTGACCGCGGGATTGTCCAGCAGCGCGTGTTCCGGCGCCACCACGAAATCCAGGGGGTCGTCCCACACCGGCATGGCGCGCATCAACGCATGCGGCTCGGGGGCGAGGGTGATGACCGCCAGTTCCGCCCGGCCGTGGAGAATTTCCTCGTAAGCCACTTCCGAATCCAGGAATTGAATATCCAGGGCTACCTGTGGGTAGCATCGGGTGAACTCCCTCAATAGAGGCGGCAAGCGGTGCAGGCCGATGTGGTGGCTGGTGGCGAGTGTCAGCCGTCCGGTGACTTCACCGGTCAGGTTGGTCAAGGCGCGACGGGTGTCGTCCAGTACGTTGAGGATCTGATAGGCCCGGGGCAACAGGGCCCGGCCCGCCTCGGTCAGGCCGATCTCGCGGCCCAACCGGTCGAACAGGCGGACGTTGAGCTGCTGTTCCAGCCCGGCGATGCGCTTGCTGACGGCTGGCTGTGTCAGGTGCAGGCGTTCACCGGCGCCGGAGAAACTGCCCGTCTCGGCAATAGCGATAAAGGCGTTGAGGTTGGCGAGGTCCATGGCGGTTTCGGTGAATTCCTGTTGGTTATGCAAAGTATGAAAAATATGAATTTGAGTTATTTAATGTAGCCTCATAACATCAGCCTCACAAGCCAAAGGGTTATTGAGTCATTCAAGACCCGGGGCATAGAAACAAGCTGATGAGGAACCGTCTGATGGCCGGCAAAACGCTCTACGACAAGCTCTGGGATTCGCATTTGGTCAAGCAGCGCGACGATGGCTCGGCGCTGATCTATATCGACCGTCACATCATCCACGAGGTGACCTCGCCGCAAGCCTTCGAAGGTCTGCGCCTGGCCGGGCGCAAGCCATGGCGGATCGATGCCAACATCGCGACCCCGGACCACAACGTGCCGACCACCCCGGAGCGCAAGGGCGGTATCGACGCCATTGTCGATCAGGTTTCGCGGTTGCAGGTCCAGACCCTCGACGATAACTGCGACGAATACGGCATCGTTGAATTCAAGATGAACGACGTGCGCCAGGGCATCGTCCATGTCATCGGCCCGGAGCAGGGCGCGACCTTGCCCGGCATGACCGTGGTCTGCGGCGATTCCCACACCTCCACCCACGGTGCTTTTGGCGCCCTGGCCCACGGCATCGGCACCTCCGAGGTCGAGCATGTGCTCGCCACCCAGTGCCTGGTGGCCAAGAAAATGAAGAACATGCTGGTGCGCGTCGAGGGCAAGCTGCCCTTCGGCGTGACCGCCAAGGACATCGTCCTGGCCGTGATCGGCAAGATCGGCACCGCCGGCGGTAACGGCCATGCCATCGAGTTCGCTGGCAGTGCGATCCGCGACCTGTCCATCGAAGGCCGCATGACCATCTGCAACATGTCCATCGAGGCCGGTGCCCGTGTAGGCCTGGTGGCCGCCGATGAAAAGACCGTCGAATACGTCAAGGGTCGTCCGTTCGCCCCGAAAGGCGCTGAATGGGACCTGGCGGTCGAGGCTTGGAAAGACCTGGTGTCCGACGCCGATGCCAGGTTCGATACGGTGGTCGAACTCGATGCCACCCAGATCAAGCCGCAGGTCAGTTGGGGGACGTCCCCTGAGATGGTCCTGGCCGTGGATCAGAACGTACCGGATCCGGCTAAGGAGATGGATCTGGTCAAGCGCGACTCTATCGTCCGCGCCTTGAAATACATGGGCTTGAAGGCGAACCAGGCGATCACCGACATTCAGCTTGACCGCGTGTTCATCGGTTCCTGCACCAACTCGCGGATCGAAGACCTGCGCGCCGCGGCGGTGATTGCCAAGGGCCGCAAGGTCGCCTCGACCATCAAGCAGGCCATCGTGGTCCCGGGTTCCGGCCTGGTGAAGGCCCAGGCCGAAGCGGAAGGGCTGGACAAGGTGTTCCTCGAGGCCGGTTTCGAGTGGCGTGAGCCAGGGTGCTCGATGTGCCTGGCGATGAACCCGGATCGCCTGGAGTCGGGCGAGCATTGCGCTTCCACTTCCAACCGTAACTTCGAAGGCCGTCAGGGCGCCGGTGGCCGTACCCACCTGGTCAGCCCGGCCATGGCCGCGGCGGCTGCCGTCAATGGCCGTTTCGTCGACGTTCGTGAATTGATTTGAAGGAGAGCGCAGCATGAAAGCTTTTACCCAGCACACTGGTCTTGTCGCGCCTCTGGATCGTGCCAACGTCGACACCGACCAGATCATTCCCAAGCAATTTCTGAAGTCCATCAAGCGCACCGGCTTCGGTCCGAACCTGTTCGACGAATGGCGTTACCTGGATGTGGGCCAACCCTACCAGGACAACTCGAAGCGGCCGCTGAACAAGGACTTCGTGCTCAACGCCGAGCGCTACCAGGGCGCCAGCGTGCTGCTGGCCCGGGAGAACTTCGGTTGCGGTTCGAGCCGCGAACACGCGCCATGGGCGCTTGAAGAATACGGCTTTCGCAGCATCATCGCGCCGAGCTACGCCGACATCTTCTTCAACAACAGCTTCAAGAACGGTTTGCTGCCGATCATCCTCAGCGACGCAGAAGTGGACGAGCTGTTCCAGCAGGTCGAGATCAACCCGGGTTATCAGCTGCAGATCGACCTGGCAGCCCAGACCGTGACCCGTCCCGACGGTAAGGTGCTGAGCTTCGAGATCGATGCGTTTCGCAAACATTGCCTGCTCAACGGCCTGGACGACATCGGCCTGACGTTGCAGGACGGCGACGCGATTGCGGCGTTCGAAGCGAAGCATCGGGCGAGCCAGCCCTGGTTGTTTCGCGATGCTTGATTGACTTGAGATCGATGTGAGTAGTGCCGGCCTCTTCGCGAGCAAGCCCGCTCCCACAGGGTTTGTGAGCACCGCTGATCCAATGTGGGAGCGGGCTTGCTCGCGAAGGCGGCAGTACTGACACAACAAGGCCATACCCCAAAAGGACATCCTATGACCAGCACCGCCCACAGTCAGGTTGTACAAAAGCAATTCGGTGAACAGGCTTCGGCCTATCTGAGCAGTGCCGTGCACGCCCAGGGCGCCGAGTTCGCGCTGCTACAGGCTGCCTTGACCGGTCGTGGCGATGCCCGGGTGCTGGACCTGGGTTGCGGCGCCGGCCACGTGAGTTTTCACGTGGCGCCGCTGGCCGGTGACGTGGTGGCCTATGACCTGTCCCGGCAGATGCTCGATGTCGTGGCGGCAGCCGCAGCGGAGCGTGGCCTGGGCAATATCACCACGGTCTGTGGTGCCGCCGAGCGCCTGCCGTTCGCCGACGCCGAGTTCGACTTCGTGTTCAGCCGCTATTCGGCGCATCATTGGGGCGACCTGGGTGTGGCGTTGCGGGAAGTGCGTCGGGTGCTCAAGCCGGGCGGCGTGGCGGCATTCATTGATGTACTGTCGCCGGGCATGCCGTTGCTGGACACCTACCTGCAAAGCGTCGAGGTGCTGCGCGACACCAGTCATGTGCGCGATTATTCGGCTGCGCAGTGGCTGCGCCAGGTCAGCGAGGCTGGGTTGCAGGTGACCAGCACCTCTCGCCAGCGCCTGCGCCTGGAATACCGCTCCTGGGTCGAGCGCATGCGTACGCCCGAGGTGATGCGCGGGGCGATACTCGCGCTGCAGCGCTCGATGGGCGATGAAGTGCGTGAATATTTCGAGATTGAGGCCGATGGTTCTTTCAGTACGGATGTACTGGTGCTGTGGGCCGAGCGATAGCCTTTTTCCCGGCCTGTCAGGCAGTAGAAAACCTGGCGCGCCGGTACAACAAACGAGGAAAGCATGAGCAAGCAGATTCTGATTCTCCCCGGCGACGGCATTGGTCCGGAAATCATGGCCGAAGCGGTCAAGGTCCTGGAGCTGGCGAACGACAAGTACGGCCTGGGCTTCGAACTCAGCCACGACGTGATCGGCGGCGCGGCCATCGACAAGCACGGCGTGCCCCTTGCCGATGAGACCCTGGACCGTGCCCGTGCCGCCGATGCCGTGCTGCTGGGAGCCGTGGGTGGCCCGAAATGGGACAAGATCGAGCGCGACATTCGCCCCGAGCGCGGCCTGCTGAAGATTCGCGCCCAATTGGGCCTGTTCGGCAACCTGCGTCCGGCGATCCTCTATCCGCAACTGGCCGACGCGTCGAGCCTGAAGCCGGAAATCGTTTCGGGCCTGGACATCCTCATCGTCCGTGAACTGACCGGGGGTATCTATTTCGGTACCCCGCGCGGTACCCGCGAGCTGGATAATGGCGAACGCCAGGCCTACGACACCTTGCCGTACAGCGAGAGCGAAATCCGCCGTATCGCCCGGGTCGGCTTCGACATGGCCCGCGTGCGCGGCAAGAAGCTGTGTTCGGTGGACAAGGCCAACGTGCTGGCGTCCAGCCAACTGTGGCGTGAAGTGGTCGAGCAGGTGGCTAAGGATTACCCGGATGTCGAATTGAGTCACATGTACGTCGACAACGCCGCCATGCAACTGGTACGCGCACCGAAGCAGTTCGACGTGATCGTCACTGACAACATGTTCGGCGACATCCTGTCCGACGAAGCGTCGATGCTCACCGGCTCCATCGGCATGCTGCCGTCGGCCTCCCTGGATGCCAACAACAAAGGCATGTACGAGCCGTGCCACGGTTCGGCACCGGACATCGCCGGGCAGGGCATTGCCAACCCGTTGGCGACCATCCTGTCGGTGTCGATGATGCTGCGCTACAGCTTCAACCTCACCGACGCCGCCGACGCCATTGAAAAGGCCGTCAGCGTGGTGTTGGACCAGGGTTTGCGCACCGGCGACATCTGGTCGGCCGGTTGTACCAAAGTCGGTACGCAGCAAATGGGCGACGCGGTAGTCGCCGCGCTGCGGAATCTGTAATCTCTCCGGTCCACCGCTTCGACGGTGGCCCACTTTTGTATAGGTGCAGTTGCGATGAAACGTGTAGGTCTGATCGGTTGGCGGGGCATGGTCGGTTCCGTGCTCATGCAGCGAATGCTGGAAGAGCAGGATTTCGATCTCATCGAGCCGGTGTTCTTCACCACTTCCAATGTCGGTGGCCAGGGTCCGTCCGTGGGCAAGGATACCGGTGCACTCAAGGATGCCTACAGCATTGAAGAGCTCAAGACCCTCGATGTGATCCTGACGTGCCAGGGCGGCGACTACACCAGCGAAGTCTTCCCGAAGCTGCGCGAGGCCGGCTGGCAGGGCTACTGGATCGACGCCGCTTCCAGCCTGCGCATGCAGGACGACGCGGTGATCATCCTCGACCCGGTCAACCGCAAGGTCATCGACCAGCAACTGGATGCCGGCACCAAGAACTACATCGGTGGCAACTGCACCGTCAGCCTGATGCTGATGGGCCTGGGCGGCCTGTTCGAAGCCGGTCTGGTGGAATGGATGAGCGCCATGACCTACCAGGCGGCTTCCGGTGCCGGCGCGCAGAACATGCGCGAGCTGATCAAGCAGATGGGCGCGACCCACGCGGCCGTCGCCGATGACCTGGCCAACCCGGCCAGCGCCATCCTGGACATCGATCGCAAGGTTGCTGAGGCGATGCGCAGCGATGCCTACCCGACCGAAAACTTCGGTGTGCCGCTGGCCGGCAGCCTGATCCCATGGATCGACAAGGAGCTGCCGAACGGCCAGAGCCGCGAAGAGTGGAAGGCCCAGGCCGAAACCAACAAGATCCTCGGTCGCTTCAAGAGCCCGATCCCGGTGGATGGCATTTGCGTGCGCATCGGCGCCATGCGCTGCCACAGCCAGGCGCTGACCATCAAGCTGAACAAGGACGTGCCGATCGCCGACATCGAAGGGCTGATCAGCCAGCACAACCCTTGGGTCAAGCTGGTGCCGAACAACCGCGAAACCAGCATGCAGGAGCTGAGCCCGACCAAGGTCACCGGTACCCTGAACGTGCCGGTGGGACGCCTGCGCAAGCTGAACATGGGGTCGCAGTTCGTCGGTGCCTTCACCGTCGGCGACCAACTGCTGTGGGGCGCGGCCGAACCGCTGCGTCGCATGCTGCGGATCTTGCTCGAGCGTTGATCGATTGCTGTTGTGAAAGAACCCGTGCCTTGTGAGAGGTGCGGGTTTTTTTATGACCGTAGACATACGCGTCCTTGTGGGAGCGGGCTTGCTCGCGAAGATGGAGGCACATTCAAAGCCCATACAAACTGACATGCCGCTTTCGCGAGCAAGCCCGCTCCCACAGGTTGTGTGCTTACCGCAGATAGCCTGCTCGCGATGGCGCCAGTCCATCCACCACAAATCCTCCGTCAATTGCGTGGCCGCCAACCACCCGGTAAAGTGCCGCTCCCCACGCATTACCCGAGGTAGACCCCATGAGCCAGTCCTTTGACATTGCCGTGATCGGCGCCACCGGTACGGTCGGCGAAACCCTCGTCCAGATTCTCGAAGAGCGGGATTTTCCCGTCGGCAACCTGCACCTGCTGGCCAGTAGTGAGTCGGCGGGCAGTTCGGTGATGTTCCGCAACAAAAACGTGCGGGTACGAGAAGTCGACGCGTTCGATTTCAGCAAAGTGCAACTGGTGTTCTTCGCTGCCGGCCCGGCGGTCACTCTGAGTTTCGCGCCGCGTGCCACCGCCGCCGGTTGCGCCCTCATCGATCTGTCCGGTGCCCTGCCGCCGGAACAGGCCCCGCAGATCGTGCCGGAAGCCAACGCCCAGGC
This sequence comes from Pseudomonas sp. SJZ078, assembly GCF_007828255.1. Lineage (NCBI taxonomy): Bacteria > Pseudomonadati > Pseudomonadota > Gammaproteobacteria > Pseudomonadales > Pseudomonadaceae > Pseudomonas > Pseudomonas sp. SJZ078. The sequence goes on from NZ_VIUG01000028.1 coordinate 63,923, forward strand.
GCTGGCGGGCCTTGGCAAACCGTTCCAGGTCAGTAGCCCGAGTGCATCGGCCATCGCACTGGCTGTTGCGCTGGCTCCGTTGCGTGAGTGCCTGGATATGCAACGCATCAGCCTGACCGCCAGCCTCGCCGTGTCCGCCCAGGGCCGTGTCGCCGTAACCGAGTTGGCGCGCCAGACCACCGAATTGCTCAACGCCCGTCCGTTGGAGCCGACCTTCTTCGACCGGCAGATAGCATTCAACCTGCTGGCCCAGGTCGGCGCCCCGGATGAGCAGGGCCATACGCAGCTGGAAAAGCGCCTGGTGCGTGAGTTGCGCCAAGTGCTGGATCAACCTTTGTTAAAGATTTCCGTAACTTGCATTCAAGCCCCGGTGTTTTTCGGCGATAGCTTTAGCGTGACCGTGCAGTCTGCGAACGCTGTCGACCTGAAGAAAGTCAACGCAACCCTGGAAGCGGCCGCCGGCATCGAGCTGGTGGAGGCGGGCGACTACCCGACGCCAGTCGGCGATGCGGTGGGCCAGGACGTGGTTTATGTGGGGCGTGTGCGCGGTGGTGTCGATGACCCGGCGGAACTGAATATGTGGCTGACGACGGATAACGTACGCAAGGGCGCGGCACTCAACGCAGTGCAGGTGGCGGAGTTGTTGATAAAAGACCTGCTGTAAAAGATACTTGGCAACAATTTGTCGAATGATTCTAGCCGGGCGCTATGCTTGGCCTGGACGCTGAAGGCGAAAAGCTCCCGCTAGGGACGTTCCCGGGCCTGAGTAGAAACGATCGTGTGCCCCGTCCTGCGGGGATGCGTGAAATGCCTAGCGGCAGCGACATCAATACCTTCTCGCTGGCCGAGGAATGTTCAAACAAAGGAAGAGGCTATGGTTCAAGTTCGCAAACTGGTGTTAGCAATAGCGGCCGCCTCGGCGCTGTCCTCCGGTATGGCGCAAGCGCTCGGGCTCGGGGAATTGACCCTGAAGTCGACGCCGAACCAGCCCCTGGTCGCGGAGATCGAGCTGCTCGATGTCCAGCAATTGACCGCTGCCGAAGTCGTGCCGAGCCTGGCCTCGCCCGAGGATTTCGCCAAGGCCGGCGTACCCCGCCAGGCGTTTCTCAATGACCTGGCTTTCACCCCGGTGATCAATGCCAATGGCAAGAGCGTTCTGCGGGTGACTTCCAGCCGGCCGCTGTCCGAGCCGCTGGTCAAGTTCCTTGTGCAAGTGATGTGGCCCAACGGTCGCCTGCTGCGTGACTACAGCGTACTGGTCGACCCGTCCAAGTTCTCGCCCCAGGCTGCCGAGGCCGCCCGACCGAAACCGCCCCAGGTGGTGTCGACGCCGGTCACTGGCGCCACCAAGTCGTCCCAGTACACCACCACTCCGCGCGATACCCTCTGGGAAATCGCCGCCAAGGCCCGCAACGGCGGGTCGGTCCAGCAGACCATGCTGGCGATCCAGGCGCTGAACCCACACGCTTTCATCGACGGCAATATCAACCTGCTCAAAACCGGCCAGGTCCTGCGCCTGCCAGACCCGGTGCAGAGCACCGCGTTGCCGCAACCCCAGGCCATCGCCGAAGTGGCTGCGCAGAACGCCGCCTGGCGTCAGGGACGCCAGGGCCGTGCGACTGCGGCACCGGGTCGCCAGCAACTGGACGCGACCAAGCGCGGCCAGGGTGAGGCCGTACCGGCACAGACCGCTGGCCGCGATAACCTTAGTCTGGTGACGGCGGAGTCTGCGAAGGCAGGCAAGGGCAAAGGGGCTGCCGGCGATGCCCAGGCCCTGAGCAACAAGCTCGCGGTTACCCAGGAAAGCCTCGACTCGGCTCGTCGCGACAACGAAGAACTGAAAAGCCGCATGGCGGACCTGCAGAGTCAGTTGGACAAGCTGCAGCGCCTGATCGAGCTGAAGAATAATCAACTGGCGAAGATGCAGGCCGAAGGTGCCGCGGTTCCACCGGCCAGCGAGACGCCGCCGGCAATGTCGGCGCAGTTGACGCCCGCACCATCGGCACAGGTCCCAGCGCCTGCGCCTGCGCCGCCAGTGGCGCCTGAAGCGACGACCCCCGAGGCGGCACCTGCGGCTGCTCCGGCCGAGGCCCCGGCGGTATCCAACGAGCAGAAGTACAACGACTTGCTGACCAACCCGATCCTGCTCGGCTTGATTGGCGGAGGTGTGTTGGTCCTGCTGTTGCTGCTGTTGCTGCTCGCCCGCCGCCGCAAGGCCCAGCAAGAAGCCGAGAAACACCTGCGCATGGCTCGAGCCCTCGAGGAGGAGGCCGACTTCTCCCCGGAGCTCGATCTGCCCCCGAGCAGCTTCGAGGGCATTGAAGTACCGGCGCCAAGTGTAAAGCTCGATCCTAAGCCAGCCCCTGCGCCGGCCCCCAAGCCCGTTCCCCGGCCGGCCCCTGTGGTCGAGCCGGTAGTGGTCTCGCCGCCTATTGCCGCGCCATTGGTCGCCCCGGCCGCCGATCGCTTCGACGACGTGCTGGGCCAGGCCCAGGCCCACATCGATCGCGGTCGCTTGAACCAGGCCGCCGATCAGCTCGAACAGGGCATCAAGGCCGAGCCACAGCGCAGCGACCTGCGCCTGAAGTTGATGGAGGTCTACGGCCTGCAAGGCGACCGCGACGCATTTATCGCCCAGGAACGTCAATTGGTGGCCAATGGTGAAAACTTCGCCCAGGTCGAGCAGCTCAAGAGCCGCTTCCCGGCCATGGTGGTTGCCACCAGCGCCACGCTGGCCGCGGCGGCGGTGGCTGCCGAGCTGGACGCCCAGTACGTCAAGGAGTTGCTGGAAGAAACGCCGGCCACCAATGAGGAACTGGACAGCGCCTTCGACCTGAGCCTGGATGACCTGGAGAACACGCCGACGGCGCCGGCACCTGAGCCGGTACCGGAGTTGGATGCGTTCCCGATGGACGACGATCTGAGCTTCGAATCGGTGCTCAAGCAGCAAACCGAAGCCAACGAAAGCCTGGACGATCTGTCGGAGTTCGACCTGGACCTGGGTGCCGATGCTCCGGCACCGGCCCTGGACGACGAGGATTTCCTGCTGGACCTGGGCGACGATCTCAAGGGCCTGGACGAGCCTGCAGCCGACACCTCGGCCTTGCTCGACACTCCAGCCGACGATCTCGAGCTGCCGGCGGATTTCGATCTGTCCCTGGCCGACGAAATGGACGCGCCGAAGGATCCCTTCGAATCCGAGCTGGACGATGTCAACGCCGAGCTGGATCGCCTGTCCGACAGCCTGGGTCAGCCATCCTTCACGGCGGAAGACGCCCTGGCCAGTGTCGAAGACGAGCCGGACTTCGACTTCCTCAGCGGCACCAATGAAGTGGCGACCAAGCTGGATCTGGCCCAGGCCTACATCGATATGGGCGACCACGACGGTGCCCGGGATATCCTCGGTGAAGTCCTCAGCGAAGGGGATGCCACCCAGAAGAGCGAAGCGCAGGAGATGCTCGCGCGTCTGGTGTAAAACTTGGGTTCAGACGCAATCCTGTGGGAGCGGGCTTGCTCGCGAAGGCGGTGTATCAGGCTGCATCAATGCTGGCTGTGCCACCGTTTCGCGAGCAAGCCCGCTCCCACAGGGCCTTGTGAGCGCCGCAAATCCCCTGTGGGAGCGAGCCTGCTCGCGATGAGGCCAGCACCGGATCGACGGTTGCACTGGCATCCCCTCCAACCCGCCTTATAATGCCCGCCTTTGCGTACCTCAGCAGGCTGTAATTCCTTGGCAAACATAGACAACCCGGCCGCCGAAATGGCGGCTGACGGCTTTTTCCGGATCGCCTTGGGCGTTGAATACAAAGGCTCGCGCTATCGCGGCTGGCAGCGCCAGGCCTCCGGTGTCGCGACCGTGCAGGAAACCCTTGAAAACGCGCTGTCCAAAGTCGCCGATTCACCCGTGTCGCTGCACTGTGCCGGGCGCACCGATGCCGGTGTGCATGCCTGCGGCCAGGTAGTGCATTTCGACACCCAGGTCGAACGTTCGATGAAGGCCTGGGTCATGGGGGCCAACATCAATCTGCCCCATGACGTCAGCGTCAGCTGGGCCAAAGTGATGCCGGCGCATTTCCATGCACGCTTCAAGGCCATCGCCCGGCGTTATCGCTATGTGATCTACAACGACCAGATCCGTCCGGCGCACTTGAACGAAGAGGTCACCTGGAACCACCGTCCGCTGGATGTCGAGCGTATGGCCGAAGCTGCGCAGTACCTGGTCGGGGTTCATGATTTCAGCGCCTTTCGCGCCGGCCAGTGCCAGGCCAAGTCGCCGATCAAGGAGCTGCATCACCTGCGTGTGACCCGTCACGGCAAAATGATTGTGCTCGACGTCCGCGCCAGTGCATTCCTGCACCACATGGTGCGCAACATCGCCGGCGTGCTGATGACCATCGGTGCCGGTGAGCGACCGGTGGAGTGGGTCAAGGAAGTGCTCGACAGCCGCATCCGCCGCTCCGGAGGCGTGACGGCGCATCCGTTTGGCTTGTACCTGGTGCAGGTTGAATACCGCGACGAGTTCGAACTGCCAGAGCGTTACATCGGGCCACATTTCCTCACCGGCTTCGCGGAACTCGACGGCTGACGCCCCCCGCTGCATTTGCTACCATCCGGGACTTTCACGGATTCAGCTGGGGTTTGACAACATGTCGGTCGTTCGCAGCAAGATTTGCGGGATCACCCGCGTCGAGGACGCGCTGGCGGCTGTCGAGGCCGGTGCCGATGCCATCGGGCTGGTGTTCTATGCCAAGAGCCCGCGGGCGGTGACCGTGCAGCAGGCGAGGGCGATCATCCAGGCCTTGCCGCCGTTCGTGACTCCGGTCGGCCTGTTCGTCAACGCCAGCCGTTGCGAGCTGGGCGAGATACTCGATGCAGTGCCGCTGGGCCTGTTGCAGTTCCATGGCGACGAGAAGCCAGCCGATTGCGAAGGCTGGCACCGTCCCTATATCAAGGCGCTGCGGGTCAAGGCGGGGGATGATATCGCGGCTGCATGCGGGACGTTCGCCAGCGCCAGCGGCATTTTGCTGGACACTTATGTGGAGGGCGTTCCAGGTGGGACCGGTGAAGCGTTCGACTGGTCACTGGTGCCCCGCGGGCTGAGCAAGCCGATCATACTCGCCGGTGGCCTGACGGCCGACAACGTGGCCGAAGCGATTCGCCAGGTCCGTCCTTACGCGGTGGACGTGAGCGGCGGGGTGGAGCAGGGCAAGGGCATCAAGGATCCGGCCAGGATCCGGGCGTTCATGGCCGCTGTGCGCAGCAGCCAGCCGCCAATGTGACGGCTGGCAGACTGCCGCCGTCCATACCTGCACTGTACACAGCAGGCAGGCGCCGCCTCCGGGCGGGCCGATAGCGTAGTGGCAACCGCGGTGCAGCGGTTGCTGGAATGGTTGAGGAAGGTTGGGCTGCACGCAGGTCATGTCTGGCGCTGACCGTGGTGGCTTTTCGGCCCTCGCCGCACAATGAATTTAGCTCAAGGGCATACGCGGGGCCGCGAACCAGAGCGTTCGGGCCGCCGGTACTGGAGAAAGAAAGCATGAGCAACTGGTTGGTAGACAAACTGATCCCTTCGATCATGCGTTCCGAGGTGAAGAAAAGCTCGGTGCCTGAAGGTCTGTGGCACAAATGTCCATCCTGCGAAGCGGTGCTGTACCGTCCCGAGCTGGAAAAGACCCTGGACGTTTGCCCCAAGTGCAATCACCACATGCGCATTGGCGCGCGTGCCCGTATCGATATTTTCCTGGACGCCGAAGGCCGTGTTGAGCTGGGTGCGGACCTTGAGCCCGTGGATCGTCTGAAATTCCGCGATGGCAAGAAGTACAAGGATCGCCTGACCGCCGCCCAGAAGCAGACCGGCGAAAAAGATGCCCTGGTGTCCATGAGCGGCACCCTGCTGGGTATGCCGGTGGTGGTCTCGGCCTTCGAGTTCTCCTTCATGGGCGGTTCCATGGGCGCCATCGTCGGCGAGCGCTTCGTGCGCGCCGCCAACTATGCCCTGGAAAACCGTTGCCCGATGATCTGCTTCGCCGCTTCCGGCGGTGCGCGGATGCAGGAAGCGCTGATCTCGCTGATGCAGATGGCCAAGACCTCCGCTGTCCTGGCGCGTCTGCGCGAAGAAGGCCTGCCGTTCATCTCGGTGCTGACCGATCCGGTCTACGGCGGTGTCTCCGCCAGCCTGGCAATGCTGGGCGACGTGATCGTCGGCGAGCCGAAAGCCCTGATCGGCTTTGCCGGTCCACGCGTCATCGAGCAGACCGTGCGCGAAAAACTGCCGGAAGGCTTCCAGCGCAGTGAGTTCCTGCTGGAGCACGGTGCCATCGACATGATCATCCATCGTCAGGAACTGCGTCCGCGTCTGGGTAACCTGCTGGCGCAACTGATGGGCCTGCCGACGCCTCAGTACGTCGCCGCACCCATCGAGCCGATGGTGGTTCCGCCGGTGCCTGCCGGGCTATGACCGAACGCACCCTGGACGATTGGCTGGCCTATCTCGAACAATTGCATCCATCTGCCATCGATATGGGGCTGGAGCGCTCGCAAGCGGTCATGTCCCGCATGGGGCTGGGCAAGCCGGCGCCCCGGGTCATCACCGTCACCGGCACCAACGGCAAAGGCTCGACCTGTGCCTTCGTGGCCTCGCTGCTGCGGGCCCAGGGGCTGAGCGTCGGGGTCTACAGTTCGCCACACCTGCTGCGTTATAACGAGCGGGTGCAGGTCAACGGCATCGAAGCCGCCGATGCCGAGCTGTGCGAGGCGATCGCCGCGGTGGACGCCGGGCGGGGCGAGATCTCCCTCACGTATTTCGAGATGGGCACCCTGGCGGCCTTCTGGTTGTTCGCACGTGCCGGCCTCGATGCCGTTGTGCTGGAAGTCGGCCTGGGTGGACGGCTGGACACGGTCAACCTGGTGGACGCGGACATCGCATTGGTCACCAGCATCGGCGTGGACCATGCCGATTACCTGGGCGATACCCGCGAATCCGTGGCTTTCGAGAAGGCCGGTATCTTTCGTCAAGGCGCACCTGCGCTCTGTGGTGACCTCAATCCTCCGCAACCGCTGCTGGACAAAGTCCGGGAGCTGGCCTGTCCGTTTTTCCTGCGGGGACGGGATTTCGACCTGGCGATGACCGAGCTGCATTGGCAATGGCGCGGTAGCGACCTGCAGGGGCGTCCGGTGGAGTTGCACGACCTGCCGCAGCTGGATCTGCCAATGGAGAACGCCGCGCTGGCGCTCCAGGCTTACCTGCTGATGGGATTGCCGTGGGACGCCGGGCAAATCGTCGAAGCATTGCAGGCGACTCGCGTCGTCGGTCGTCTCGATCGGCGCCAGTTCCAATGGCAGGGCAAGCGCCTGAACCTGTTGCTGGATGTCGGTCACAACCCCCATGCGGCTCAGTACCTGGCCGAGCGCCTGGCGCGGCGGCCGGTGGCAGGGCGGCGCCTGGCGGTGTTCGGACTGCTGTCCGACAAGGATCTGGATGGCGTGGTCGAGGCGCTGGATGCTAGTGTCCAGCACTGGGCGGTAACGCCCCTGAATTCGCCGCGCTCACGTCCTGCAGTTGAACTGCAGGCGGCCTTGCAACGCCGTGGCGCTTCGGTGGATGCTTACGGCAGTGTCGCTGCCGCGCTGGAAGGGCAGTGCGCCGTGGCAACGGCCGATGACGAAATCCTGTTGTTCGGATCATTTTTTTGTGTCGCCGAGGCCCTGCAATGGCTGGCCCGGCGCTCCACGGAGGAAGCTGCAGATGGCATTGCTGGATAAGGCATACAAGCAGCGCATGGTGGGGGCCCTGGTATTGGTGGCCCTGGCGGTGATTTTCCTGCCGATGCTGTTTTCCCGTCAGGACGAGCAACGCCAGGTCACGGTCGATGCACCTGCCGCGCCCCAGGCACCATCGGTTCCGCCTGTGCAGGTCGAGCCAGTGACGGTGCCCGAGCCGCAGGCGCTGCCCCAGGAGCCGGTCCCGAGCGACGAAGAACTGGCTGAGCAACCGGCCACGCCTTCTGCGCCGATCCCCGCGGCACCGGCTGTCTCGACCAAGCCCGCTGTCGCGCCAGCGCCAGCTCCTGTGCCGGCGACCCCGGCGGTCAAGCCCGCGCCGACGCAACCGATCACTGCGGCACCGACCAAGCCGGACACCAGCCAGAGTCGTGTGGACGCCAATGGCCTGTCGGTCAGTTGGTCCGTGCAACTGGCCAGCCTGACCAGTCGCGAAAGTGCGGAAAGCCTGCAGAAATCCCTGCGCAGCCAGGGCTACAACGCCTACATCCGTTCCGCCGATGGCAAGAACCGGGTGTTCGTCGGTCCGTTGATCGAGCGTGCCGAAGCCGACCGCCTGCGCGACCTGCTTGGCCGCCAGCAGAATCTCAAGGGTTTTGTGGTGCGTTTCCAGCCGGAGCGCGGCTAAGCGCCTGATTTTACTTACACTGATAATCGCAGCTTACCGACTGCCCTGGGCTCTGCTAAAATGCGCCGCCTTATCCGTCTGTAGGCTGCACCGTGCCATTTACCTGGGTTGACTGGGCGATCGTAGCGATCATCGCCATTTCCGCATTGATCAGTCTGAGCCGAGGCTTCGTCAAGGAAGCGCTCTCGCTGCTGACCTGGATCATCGCGGGAATCGTTGCCTGGATGTTTGGTGGCTCGCTGTCCCAGTACCTCGCCGGATACATCGAAACGCCGTCGGCTCGCGTGATCGCGGGCTGTGCCATCTTGTTTATCGCCACCTTGCTGGTCGGCGCAATGATCAACTATCTGATCGGCGAACTGATTCGCGTCACCGGGCTTTCCGGGACGGACCGGTTCCTGGGCATGGCCTTTGGCGCCGCGCGTGGCGCGTTGCTGGTGGTCGTGGCCGTCGGGCTGCTGAGCCTGGGGCCGGTACAACAGGATTCGTGGTGGCAGGAGTCCCGGCTCGTGCCACAATTTCTATTGGTCGCAGACTGGTCAAAAAACCTGATCCTGGGTTGGAGCAGTCAGTGGCTTGCCAGCGGTATCAGCGTACCCGCTGAAATACCGTTCAAGGAACACCTCTTGCCGCCGGCCAAAACGCCGCAGTGAGTGTTGTTCAGTTCAGATCCATTAAGTAGGGGTTGCGTCGCATGTGTGGCATCGTCGGTATCGTCGGTAAGTCGAACGTCAATCAGGCGCTGTATGACGCGCTAACCGTGCTCCAGCACCGCGGCCAGGACGCTGCCGGTATCGTGACCAGCCATGACGGCCGGTTATTCCTGCGCAAGGACAACGGTCTGGTACGTGACGTGTTCCACCAGCGTCACATGCAGCGCCTGGTCGGCCACATGGGCATCGGCCATGTGCGCTACCCGACGGCGGGCAGTTCGACCTCGGCCGAAGCCCAGCCGTTCTACGTCAACTCGCCGTATGGCATCACCCTGGCGCACAACGGCAACCTGACCAACGTCGAGCAGTTGGCCAAGGAAATCTACGAATCCGACCTGCGCCACGTCAACACCAGTTCCGACTCGGAAGTGATGCTCAACGTGTTCGCCCACGAGCTGGCCCAGCGTGGCAAGCTGCAGCCGACCGAAGAGGATGTGTTCGCCGCCGTGACCGACGTGCATAACCGCTGTGTCGGTGGCTACTCGGTGGTGGCGATGGTCACCGGCTACGGTATCGTCGGTTTCCGCGACCCCCACGGCATTCGTCCTATCGTCTTCGGCCAGCGTCACACCGACGAAGGCGTCGAGTACATGATCGCCTCCGAAAGCGTGTCCCTGGACGTGTTGGGCTTCACCCTGATTCGCGACCTGGCCCCGGGCGAAGCGGTCTACATCACTGAAGACGGCAAGTTGTTCACCCGCCAGTGCGCGACCAATCCGAGCCTCACGCCGTGCATCTTCGAACACGTTTACCTGGCGCGCCCCGACTCGATCATCGACGGTATCTCGGTCTACAAGGCGCGCCTGCGTATGGGTGAGAAACTGGCCGAGAAGATCCTGCGCGAGCGTCCGGATCATGACATCGACGTGGTCATCCCGATTCCGGACACCAGCCGCACCGCGGCCCTGGAACTGGCGAACCACCTGGGCGTTAAGTTCCGCGAAGGCTTCGTGAAGAACCGCTACATCGGTCGCACCTTCATCATGCCGGGCCAGGCTGCACGGAAAAAATCCGTGCGCCAGAAACTCAACGCCATCGAGCTGGAATTCCGCGGCAAGAACGTGATGCTGGTGGATGACTCCATCGTGCGTGGCACCACCTGCAAGCAGATCATCCAGATGGCCCGCGAAGCCGGCGCCAAGAACGTGTACTTCTGCTCCGCGGCCCCAGCCGTGCGCTACCCGAACGTCTACGGCATCGATATGCCGAGTGCCCATGAGTTGATCGCTCATAACCGCACCACCCAGGAAGTCGCCGATCTGATCGGTGCCGACTGGCTGATCTACCAGGACCTGCCGGACTTGATCGAGGCCGTGGGTGGCGGCAAGATCAAGATCGAACAGTTCGACTGTGCGGTGTTCGACGGCAAGTACGTCACCGGCGATATCGACGAGGCCTACCTGAACAAGATCGAAAGCGCCCGCAACGATGCGTCCAAGGCCAAGACCCAGGCGGTCAGCGCGATCATCGATCTGTACAACAACTAAAGTGACGAACCGGCCCTGAGGGGCCGGTTTGCGTTTGACCGATTGCAGGAGTGACAGCATGAGTCAGGATTGGGATGCCGGTCGGCTGGACAGCGACCTTGAAGGCGTAGCGTTCGACACCCTGGCGGTTCGCGCCGGGCAGCACCGCACGCCGGAAGCCGAACACGGCGATCCGATGTTCTTCACCTCCAGCTACGTGTTCCGTACCGCGGCCGACGCGGCGGCGCGGTTCGCCGGTGAAGTACCGGGCAATGTCTACTCGCGCTACACCAACCCCACCGTGCGCGCTTTCGAAGAGCGTATCGCCGCGCTGGAAGGGGCTGAGCAGGCAGTTGCTACTGCCACTGGCATGGCGGCGATCATGGCCGTGGTGATGAGCCTGTGCAGCGCCGGTGATCATGTGCTGGTATCGCGCAGTGTCTTCGGCTCGACCATCAGCCTGTTCGAAAAGTACTTCAAGCGCTTCGGCGTGGAAGTCGATTACGTGGCCCTGGCGGATCTGTCCGGTTGGGATGCGGCGATCAAGGCCAACACCAAATTGCTGTTCGTCGAATCGCCGTCCAACCCCTTGGCCGAACTGGTGGACATTGCCGCGTTGGCGGAAATTGCCCACGCCAAGGGCGCCATGCTGGTGGTCGACAACTGTTTCTGCACCCCGGCGCTGCAACAACCACTGAAACTGGGCGCGGACGTGGTGGTGCATTCAGCCACCAAGTTCATCGACGGCCAGGGCCGTTGCATGGGCGGCGTGGTGGCCGGTCGTAGCGAGCAGATGAAAGAGGTGGTGGGCTTCCTACGCACCGCCGGACCGACCCTCAGCCCATTCAACGCCTGGGTTTTCCTCAAGGGCCTGGAAACCCTGGGCCTGCGCATGAAAGCCCACTGTGCCAATGCCCAGGCTCTGGCCGAGTGGCTGGAGCAGCAGGACAGCATCGAGAAAGTCCATTACGCCGGACTCAAGAGCCACCCGCAGCACGACCTGGCCCTGCGTCAGCAGCGCGGTTTCGGCGCCGTGGTGAGCTTCGAGGTCAAGGGAGGCAAGGAGGGCGCCTGGCGCTTCATCGATGCTACCCGGCTGGTGTCCATCACCGCCAACCTGGGCGACAGCAAGACCACCATCACCCACCCGAGCACCACCTCCCACGGCCGTCTGTCGCCGCAGGAACGTGAAGCGGCGGGGATCCGCGACAGCCTGATCCGCATTGCGGTGGGCCTGGAAGACGTGGCCGACCTGCAAGCCGACCTGGCGCGTGGCTTGGCGGCTTTGTGATCGAGCTGGCAACGCCGCCCAGCGGCACCCATGGCCGGGTTGCACTGGTGACGGGCGCTGCCCGGGGCATTGGCCTGGGCATCGCCGCCTGGCTGATCTGTGAAGGCTGGCAAGTGGTCCTGACCGACCTGGATCGCGAGCGCGGCTCCAAGGTGGCCAGGACGTTGGGTGATAACGCCTGGTTCATCGCCATGGACGTAGCGGACGAAGCCCAGGTCGCCACCGGCATTGCCGAGGTGCTGGGTCAGTTCGGCCGGCTCGATGCGCTGGTGTGCAACGCGGCCATTGCCGACCCGCACAACATTACCCTCGAAAGCCTGGACCTGGCCCACTGGAATCGGGTCCTGGCGGTGAACCTCGGCGGGCCGATGCTGCTGGCCAAGCATTGTGCGCCTTACCTGCGTGCCCACAACGGCGCCATCGTCAACCTGGCCTCGACCCGTGCCGCGCAGTCGGAGCCCGATACCGAAGCCTATGCCGCCAGCAAAGGTGGGCTGCTGGCGCTGACCCATGCCTTAGCGATCAGCCTCGGGCCGGAAATCCGGGTCAACGCCGTCAGCCCTGGCTGGATCGACGCACGGGACCCGTCCCAGCGCCGTGCAGAGCCGTTGACCGACGCCGACCATGCCCAGCATCCGGCGGGTAGGGTGGGCACAGTAGAGGATGTGGCGGCGATGGTGGCGTGGCTGTTGTCGCGCAACGCCGGTTTCGTCACGGGCCAGGAGTTCGTGGTGGACGGCGGCATGACCAAGAAAATGATCTATGAATGAAAGCAGCTTCAAGCCGCAAGCTGCGAGCTGCAAGTAAGAGCGGGGAGGTAGGCTTTTGACCTGCAGCTTGAAGCTTGCCGCTCGACGCTGTTTTTGAAAAAAAACCAATCCTGCTATTGACTTAGCTCCGGCACCTGCGTAAATTTCGCGGCCTCAGCGAAGCAAAGGGTGATTAGCTCAGCCGGGAGAGCGTCTGCCTTACAAGCAGAATGTCGGCGGTTCGATCCCGTCATCACCCACCACGTTCCATGAGAGTCTTGCGAAAGCAGGACGGAAGCTGTCAAAAGCCTCCACCGACGCGCAGCGGTAGTTCAGTCGGTTAGAATACCGGCCTGTCACGCCGGGGGTCGCGGGTTCGAGTCCCGTCCGCTGCGCCATATTTTCCGAGTCAGGTCCGCCTGGTTCGAGATCAAGCCCAAGGGGCTGATCAGACGAGTCAAATGGACGCAAGTCCACAGCGATACGCAGCGGTAGTTCAGTCGGTTAGAATACCGGCCTGTCACGCCGGGGGTCGCGGGTTCGAGTCCCGTCCGCTGCGCCATATCTGCTTCGAGGACCACTGAACGCCTTGAAGCCAGGAAGAAAGCCGAAACGCCTCTTCTGATCGATAGCAAAGACCCTGGTCGAAAGACCGGGGTTTTTTGTTTCTGCAATTCAGAGCACGCCTGCGATCATTCCAGTTTCTGAAAGAGTGGATTGTAATTTGTGCGGATTCCGTCGCAGGAGCATCGGAGGGATTATGAGCGCTCACGCTCACCTCCGCAGGGGGTGAAAGAACCCTGACCGTAGCCGCTGGCGCGAATTGTCGTCGCGTGCGCGAGGTGACCTCGAATGGATAAAGTCTCGACTTCGCAACCTTCCCCTTGGCATGAGGGTGAATTGACTTTGCAACGCGCAGTCGGTGCGGTCGACATGATGGTGGGTGTCGGCCAACGACAACTGGCCCGCTCGTGGATGCCGGACCAACATCGTGAGTTCTATGCCCAGTTGCCCTTCGTAGTACTGGGAACTGTCGATCGGCAAGGCGATGTATGGGCGACGATTCGCACGGGACAACCGGGCTTCATGAATTCCCCCACGCCGGAACGCCTGCATATCAGCCTCCCGCCGCAGCCCGACGACCCGGCCCAGGAAGGCATGCAGCAGGGCGATGCCATCGGCATGCTCGGCATCGAGCTGCATACCCGTCGACGTAACCGCATGAATGGCAACGTACTGCGCCAGTCGGATGAGGGTATTGAAATCGCCGTGACCCAGGCCTACGGCAATTGCCCGCGCTACATCAATCTGCGCCAGTACGCCTTCGTCGATGAGGCGGCGGGCGCCGTGCTTGAGTTGACCGGCGCGGACCCGCAGGTGCGTCGCATGGTCACCGCTGCCGACTCGTTCTACGTCGCGACCTACGTCGTGCGCGACGGCCAGAACCAGGTCGATGCCTCGCATCGCGGCGGCAAGCCCGGTTTTGTGCGAATGGAAGCAGACGGGACGCTGACCATTCCGGACTTCTCCGGGAACCTGTTTTTCAACACCCTGGGCAACATCCTGCTGAACCCCCGGGCCGGTCTGGTATTCATCGACTTCCAGAGCGGTGACCTGTTGCAAATGAGCGGTTCAGCCGAGGTGCTGCTGGACAGCCCCGAAATTGCCGCGTTCCAGGGCGCCGAGCGGCTATGGCGCTTCAAGCCACAGCGTGTTGTCTACCGTCAGGCCGCAATCCCGTTGCGTTGGACGGACAGGGCCGAGGGAGCCTCACCCAACTCGATGATGACGGGCAGTTGGGAGCAGGCGGCGGAGCGTTTGCAGGCCGAAGCCTTGCGCAGCCACTGGCGCTCGATGCGGGTGGAGCGCATCGTGGATGAGAGTCGCGGTATTCGCTCGTTCTATCTACAGGCCAGTGATGGCGCTGGCTTGCCCGGATTTGAACCGGGGCAGCACCTGCCTGTGCGGGTTCGGTTGGAAGGGCAGCAGGCGCCGGCCATCCGCACCTACAGTGTGTCCAGTTCACCGTCGGACGAATTCTTGCGCATCAGTGTCAAACGCGACGGCTCGGTGTCTTCGCATCTGCATGATCGGATTCAAGTCGGGGACCAGATCGAAGCCCGGGCGCCCCAAGGGGATTTCACGGTCCAGGCCTCCGAGCGGCGTCCATTGGTATTGCTGGCCGCGGGGGTTGGCATTACACCGTTGCTGTCGATGCTGCGCGAAGTGGTCTATCAAGGGAAACGCATCAATCGCATGCGGCCGACGTGGCTGATACAAAGCAGCCGTTCAGTCGCCGACCTGGCCTTCCGCGATGAGATCGACGAACTGGTGGCCCGTGCGGGCGACAAGATCAAGGTCCTGCGTGTGATCAGTCAGCCACCCATCGACGGTTCGGCCGACCGCTACGACAGGGCCGGCCGCATCGATGTCGAACTGCTCAAGACCTTGCTCCCGCTGAATGACTACGACTACTACCTGTGCGGGCCGGGGAGTTTTACCCAGGCGCTGTACGATGGGCTGCGCGCATTGCGCATTCCGGATGATCGCATCCACGCGGAAACCTTCGGCCCGTCTACGCTGGTTCGTGACATTGAAGTCAGCGTGCCAGCGGCCGAACAGGTGCCCATGGCCGATGAAGCGGTGAAAATCCTGTTCGCCACCTCGGGCAAGGAAGCGCGCTGGGAACCCGGTGCCGGGACGTTGCTCGAACTGGCGGAAGCACGGGGCCTGAATCCGGAGTTCAGTTGCCGCGGAGGTTCCTGCGGCACCTGCAAGACCCGGTTGAGCAGTGGTCAGGTGCATTACCTGAACATGCCGGCGCAACGATTGGAGGCGGACGAGGTGTTGATCTGTTGCGCAGTGCCGGCGCAGGGGAGTGAGACGTTGGTGTTGGACGTTTGAGGCGGTTGGAGGTGTTCGCTCAATCGGGTGCCTTCAGCAAGTTCGACAGGCGGGTCAGCCCCTGGGTCAACTCCTCGAAAGATGGCCCCCCAAGACACGGGCGAATGCCAGTCATCGGCTCATCGCGATCCACCATCAGCGATTCTGGTGCCGTCACCCTGATGCCCGCCTGTGCCGCCGCCTTGGTGAAGGAATCAGCGGCGTCGCGGGGCATCGGTAGCCAGATGTGATAAGCGTCCGGATGCGAAACGAGTGCGGCCTCGTCGAGCAATGCGGTGGCGAGGCTTGTCCTGCGTCGCGCTTCGTGACGCAAGTCCTGCTGGATTGAAGCGATCACGCCGTTGGACAACCAGTCCTCTACCACGGCGCAGGACAATGGCGACGGGCCCAGGGGAATATCCTGCAAGGCTTCCTGCGCGGCACCGTGCAATTCGGCGGGCAGGGTGAGCATGCCGATCCTCAACCCGGGGCCGAGGGATTTGGACAGACCGTTGACGTGCAACACCCTCTCGGGCGCCAGCGTCGCAAGGGCAGGTACTGGCGCAGATCCCAGCGCATAGACACCATCTTCAATGATCCACGCACCCGCTTGTCGACAGACCTCGACAATAGCCTGCCGTCGCGCCGCACTCATCGTCGCCGTGGTGGGGTTGTGAAGCGTAGGGGTGAGATAGACCACTTTGCTGGCAGTCGTTGCGAGACGGTCGAGGGCGTGCACGAGAGCCTCCGGCAGCATGCCTTGCGCATCGATCTCGACCCCCTGCATCTGATGGCCTTTGCGCCGGGCCAGGGCAATCGCGCCGGGATAGGTGAGGCGTTCGGTCAGGATCACTCCGTGGGGGCCGCAGGCGAGATCGAAAGCCAGCGAAATGGCTTGGCGGGCATTGCCCGTCAGCACCAGATGGGACGGTTCGACCACGATGCCGAGGGTTTCCAGCCAACGGGCCAACAGGCGACGATGTTCCAGATGACCGGCGGGAGGTGAGTACAGATTGAGATGGTCGGCGTCGATCTTGCGCGCGATCCCCGTCAAGGTCCGCGCCAGGAGGCGGCTCGTCAACATGGCGGGCGGCACGTTGGATGAAAGATCGATCAGCCGCTGCTCGTGTGCCTGCAGGATGGCCACGAACGTTGCCCGACCCTTGACGCTGCGCACCAGCCCCCGCCGTTCCAGGGCAGCATAGGCTTTGGTCACCGTACCCAGCCCGATCCCCAGTTGCCAGGCGAGCTGCCGATGGGCGGGGAGGCGGTCGCCACTTTGCAATCGGCCTTCAACGATGTCGTCGGCCAGGGCGCACACCAGGCGTTCCGATGCGCTCGCGTCGATGTCCGCAAGGCGAGGTGTCCAGGGCGATTGAAGGTGCATTGTGGTACCCGTTGAACGAATAGTGTCGCGTGACACTATTTCAATAGTCATGAAGTGTCACGCGCATTATGGTGCTTGCGGAACAACGGTTCAGTTGTTCGGAACGACGGAAACGCCGCGCGTCCCGGACGCCTCTTGAGGACATTCCAATGCTCGATCATTCGGTCATGCTCGCCTTTGGCAGCTACATCCTTGCCGCCGCCAGCCCGGGCCCGAGCAATATGGCGATCATGGGCGTGGCGATGCGCGACGGGCGCGCCCACGCCTTGGTCCTGGCATCCGGCGTCATGACCGGTTCACTCTTATGGGCATTCCTGGCGGCGACGGGCATCTGCGCATTGTTGGCCGCTTATGCCCAGGCGCTTTTCATCATCAAGGCGGTGGGCGGGGCCTATCTGCTCTACCTGGCGATGCGCGCGGGCAAGGCTGCCATGGCATCGACACACGACAGCGCCGAGACGGTTGCCGGGCGGGAGGCTCGGCGTTATCTGCCGTTGTACCGCCAGGGCGTACTCATGCACATCGGCAACCCCAAGGCCATCATGTCCTGGATGGCGATCATGTCGCTCGGGCTCCGTGAAGATGCGCCAACCGGCACCTTGCCTGCAATCATCGGCGGTTGCGCCTTGCTCGGCATCATCATCTTCGGCGGCTACGCCATCGTGTTTTCGACGGCCAGGATGATCGCCGGCTACACCCGGCTGCGGCGTTGGATTCAAGGGCTTTTCTCTGCATTGTTCGCGGTCGCGGGATTGAAGCTTCTCCTGTCCTCCCATTGATTTCTGCATTTTGAAGCCCAGGAAAACGAAGGGAGGATGCCTTGGAACCTGTGATTCAAATCATCGACGTGTTTGGCGCCGAGCCGTTCTCCGGCAACCCACTGGCCGTGGTGATGGGGGCCGACGCGCTGGAGACTGCTGGCATGCAACGGCTGGCCCGCTGGTTCAACCTGTCGGAAACGGCCTTCGTGTTATCGCCGACGCACCCGGACGCGGATTACCGGGTCAGGATCTTTTCGTTGGAGCGGGAGTTGCCGTTTGCCGGGCACCCGACATTGGGAAGTTGCCATGCCTGGCTTTCGACTGGCAGCAAACCCATGAATGAGGTGCACATTGTCCAGGAGTGCGGCGCTGGGCTCGTGGTCATTCGTCGTGATCAAGGCCGGCTTCGCTTTGCCGCTCCTGCGTTGATTCGCTCCGGAACTCCGTCAGGGGAAGAGTTGAGCGAGGCATTACAACTGCTGCGGATAGATCCGTGCGACGTTGTCGATGCGGCCTGGGTCGATAATGGTCCCGGATGGCTGGGCATCCGACTGGCCTCGGCCGAGCAAGTCCTGGCCCTGCAAGCAGCACAGAACTGGCCGCGCAGAATCGACGTTGGCGTGATCGGGCCGCATTCCAGTGGTGATACGGCTTTCGAGGTCCGGGCCTTTTTCAGCAACCACCTGGGCGCCATCGTTGAAGACCCGGTCACGGGCAGCCTGAATGCCTCGCTGGCCCAGTGGCTGTTCGAGACCGGCCTGGTTGAGCAGGCCTATGTTGCAGCTCAAGGCACCCGTCTCGGTCGCAAAGGGCGCATCCATGTGCGTCGCGATGACGCCGGCCAGGTCTGGATTGGCGGTGAAACGTGCACTCAGGTTGAGGGGAGGTTACAGGGGCTTTTTGAACATCAGCCCCTTGATTGAGCGGCCCCATCCATCACGTGGGGCCGCCGAGTGCGGGTTTCACACCCCAAGCTTGTCCCGCAATCCGTAATACCATGCGCCCAACGCAGCGAAGGGCGTGCGCAATAACTGGCCACCAGGGAAAGGGTAGTGGGGCAGGTCGGCAAACGCATCGAAACGCTCGGCCTGGCCGCGCAGTGCCTCGGCCAGTACCTTGCCCGCCAGATGCGTATAAGTCACGCCATGGCCGCTGCAGCCCTGGGAATAGTAGATGTTGTCCCCCAGGCGCCCGACCTGCGGAAGACGCGACAAGGTCAGCAGGAAGTTTCCGGTCCAGGCGTAATCGATCTTCACATTCTTGAGTTGCGGGAACGCCTTGAGCATCTTCGGCCGGATGATCGCTTCGATGTTCGCCGGATCCCTCGCGCCATACACCACGCCACCGCCGAAGATCAGGCGTTTGTCGCCCGTCAGCCGGTAGTAGTCGAGCAGGTAGTTGCAATCCTCGACACAATAATCCTGGGGCAGGAGGCTATGAGCCAAATCGTCACCCAACGGCTCGGTCGTGATCACCTGCGTGCCGCAAGGCATGGACTTGGCCGCCAGCTCCGGCACCAGGTTGCCCAGATAGGCATTACCGGCCACGATAATGAACTTGGCCCTGACCTTGCCCTGCGGCGTATGCACCACCGGGCTGGCACCGCGCTCGATGCGCACCGCCGGCGACTGTTCATAAATCACCCCACCCAGGGACTCCACGGCCGCCGCCTCACCCAGTGCCAAATTGAGCGGATGGATGTGCCCGCCGCTCATGTCCAGCATGCCGCCGACATATTGATCGCACGCCACCACCTCGCGGATACGCCGCTGATCCAACAGCTCCAGCTGGGTATGGCCGAAGCGCTCCCATAAACGCTTCTGCGACTCCAGATGGCCCATCTGTTTAGCTGTAAGAGCCGCGAATACACCGCCGTCCTTCAGGTCGCACTGAATCTGATACTTCGCCACCCGCTCGCGAATGATCCGCCCACCCTCGAACGCCATATTACCCAGCAACTGTGCCTGCTGCGGGCCGACACTGCGCTCGATCACATCAATGTCGCGGCTATAGCTGTTGACGATCTGCCCGCCATTGCGGCCCGAAGCGCCAAACCCCACCTTGGCGGCCTCGAGAATCGTGACCTTGAAACCGTTCTCCAGCAAAAACAGGGCAGAGGACAGGCCGGTATAGCCTGCGCCGATCACGCACACATCAGTCTCGATGTCATCCTGCAGGGCCGGGCGGGGCGGCACCGGGTTGGCCGACGCGGCGTAATAGGACGCTGGATAAGGTGTGTTCGCCATTCTGCAACCTCTGTTTTATATTTTTTACGAGTGCGCAGATCCTACCCGAGATAAAAATCGGCCGCCAGCCACCTCCAAAATCTCCATCCCTTGGGGGAAATTAAATATTTTGCATATTCATAGGGTTAGGTGAAAAAAAAGGTGTTGACACCCCTTCGGAATTCCGTAGAATGCCGCCTCACAGCAGGCACGTAGCTCAGTTGGTTAGAGCACCACCTTGACATGGTGGGGGTCGTTGGTTCGAGTCCAATCGCGCCTACCAAACAAAATCCGCTCTGCTGGGCGGTCTAGAAGGGCTCACCGAAAGGTGGGCCCTTTTTTGTTGTCTTGGATTTCATCAGAACGTCCAAAAAAATATCGGGTTCGTTCACACTGGGCAATGTGAGCGCCGAAAACCTCCTTTCTTCTATGCCGTAACAACATACCAAGAGAATCGCAATGAGAGCATGGACAGCTGCTGCACTGCTGGCTCTGGCTGGGGCAACAAATGCATGGGCAGGAGAAGACTACCGCTGCACGATTGAAAGCACCGTAGCTGCAAAAGAGAAGCCGATAAACCGAATCTACATCGACAAACAATTCACTGTGGAAAGACAGACTGGATTGATGGCAGGAGTCTTGAAGAACTCCTATGTCACCGATCCACAAGTCGTTGACTACGGATCGACGGAAAATAGCTACAAGGTCGTAGTGACCATGCGGAGAGATCAGGGGGCGGGAGTCGGTTCAAGCATCTATGCACTGACAATCAACGAGTACGACGAGGGCGACAGAAAACCCTTCATCTTCCTGCAAAACGACGAAGCGTTTCTCGGTTGGTGCGAGCATTTCTGATGTGGTTTCCCAAAATTCCGCCAAAAATAGTGGCTCCGAGTTAGGAAGGCGCCCCCTTCATCCTGAAAATAGTCGATATGGCCTCTTCGGTCGCTTTCAACGTTCTTGCCCCTCTAAATTAATTCACCTGTGAGTGAACGGGGGACAGACCACGATAATGAGACGGGTCGATTACAAGTGAACTCAAATTGTGGTCTGTCCCTGAGGGATCCCCACAAATCTATTCCAATGCCTGCGCCTCTTGATGTACCTCTGCTCGCAACGCGTGCTCAAGTCTCTCCAAAGTTTTTCGAGAG
>NZ_VIUG01000029.1:0-78891 GCF_007828255.1 Pseudomonas sp. SJZ078
TGCCCAGTTTGATGTAGAGCTTGACCGCTCGGATACGGTCTTCGTATGAATACATGAACTACCTCCAGGTAGTCCAAGATTTCCGCCGCATCCCCACCGGGTCAGTTTTCGGTCAGCGGCAACACACATCCTCTCCGAGCGAGCTGATGAGCGTTTTATGCCCCCATATATGCCCCCGTCAACTGTGGGATGCCCTGGGATTAGGTGGGAAAACGCGGGCAAGAAAAAAGCCGTAAAGCTTTGATTTCTCTGGGCTTTACGGCTTTTCTGGGTCTTCCTGGGAAGACTAAATGGTGGGCCGGGGTAATCTGAAATGGTTCTATATCTATATGAAATTCAACAAAAAAACTAGTTTAAAAAGTCTTGTGGAATACCTTTTGGAATGCCGAGCCGATTGGTCTGAGTGCGTGGATAGGGCTTGGCTTGGAGGGGGCTCATGGCATGGGACGTTCGGTCGTCAGGGTATCCCTGAAGGCGATGTAGGCTAGCGCGTCCTTGAGTTCCTTCATTCTGGGTTCAACGCGTTTCTTGATGTCATCGTCGCTGGCTGTCGGTGGCTTATCGTCTGGCCACATCAGTTCCCAGCGAGCAACAAGCTCTAGACATCGCTCCAGGTGTTTCAGCGCCTCATCCAACTGAGCCGTTAGGAAGGCAGCGCGCTGCTGACCATTTTTGCGCTCCAGTGCGACTGCAGTTTTGAGCTGTTTCTCATAATTTTTTTGGGTTTCGAGGGCCTCGCCCTCTTGAGTGATGAGCGCTGTGATCAGCGTAGCCTCGCTAACTTTGTGTCGCCTGGCGAGAGACGTCAGTTTGGTGATTGTCTCGTTGCTCAGGGTGAACGTCAGCGGCTTCCTGCCGTTGCTGTCCGAGCGATAGCGGCGTTGTCGTATGGTCCCTTGCAGTCTGAAAACAAGTTCCGGTCGTTCCCTCTGGAGTTTTCTGATAACGGAAACCACGCTCTCATACGTCTCAAGACGAGTAGACGGATTGGGCGCTAACGACTTTATGTGCTCAGGTCCGAGCGCTTCCACGAGATAGTCGGCAGCCCACCGCCACTCACCCTCATGCTCGCGTAGCCACTTTAATGGTTTTTCGTGTTCTGACATTCCATCCTCCAGCGGGGTAATCGGGCCATGTGACGGAGCCCTTGCGCTAGACTGGAATATATATCGTTACTGTAACGTCATACAACGTTTTATGAGATGTTGCGGTTGTGTTGGTGCTACGTTAGTTAGCGTTACGTGTTCCGTTACTGTTATTAGTATTCTAAAATATAGGGTATATTTACGGTAGAAAAATAGGATTCATTCGATGCTCTCCAGGATTCTCGATGCAAGGTTAAGGTTCGTTGATCATGATTCGAAGTTTGTCCTTCTCGCTTTCTGGCGATGCTATGGTGCTGCTACCCCTCAGCGCTGCTCGGTGAAGCAGCTCGCTGAAGACCTGAGGCTTCCGGCGCAAGCTGTCTCCAAGTCGTTGGCTCAGTTGGTGAAGGTCGAGGTGCTGACGGTATCCACCCAGCCAGAAGGAAAGGGGAGGCCTAAATGCATTTTCGAGGTAAGTGAAGGTGCTCAATCTCAGCTACGGGAGATTAAGGAGAGGCGCTTAAGGCATCCGGAGTTGCTTGAGCGGCTTCTGAGAGGCGAGCGGATCAGGGCAACTTGGTCTGGTTGGAAGGAAGGTCTCGACTCGACGTCAGCCTCCAATCCTGACTCCCGGGAAGAGAAACGAGGGGCTCCTGTGCGGATGGGGAAACTCAGCTTGGCGAATCGTTTGTTGCTCATGATCTTGGTTGGCCACGCGGATCCGTTCGGGGTTGTCAGGGGGGTGAGCAGTCGAGAGCTCTGTTTTATGGCTGGGATAGAGGTCGACTGCCTTAAGCAACGCTTGCGAAGACTGACCGCGCTGGGTTTCATTCGTAGGCATATTCCTGGGATTGCGAGTTCCATATTTGCCAAGAAGCTCACCAGCATCTATCTGCTCAATTTGAACCACCTGCAGTTATCTCCGGTGCGTGATGTGGTATCCACCGCTGTGCATCAGGTGCTGGATGACTCGAATCGAGATTGTGAGCACGTGACGGCTGTTTGGCGGGATCGGGAATCCTTTTTGAAGCGGCGTGAATACCACATTCCTCTGAGCGTGGTGCGTCTTTTCAGAAAGGCGCCCAAGCACGCATTTGATCAGCTGGAGTTCTTTATCTGCGAATCAGCATCAGGCTTCCTCTCGCGCCACTGGGCTGGCGCTGATTCGGCCGTGTGGAAAAAGGTGCGTGGTGTTGACGCAGTGGTAAAACAGCAAATCGCCGATTTCTTCCGAATGCCGATGCTTGATCCGAAACATAAGGTGGCCTTGGATCATGACGAGCTCATCGACTTTTTCGAGCGACTGGTATTTCGAGTCGCAAACGAGTATGCCAGGCGCTTTTCAGAGTTGTCCGCAGTTTCCTTCACTGAGGTCGACTTCATGCTGCTGCCGGTCCATGTGTCGATTGGTCACGAGCACGTCGCTATGTTGTTTAAGGGGCGACCAGATCGTGATCAGGAACATTGGCTGGTCACTAGGGCGTATGGCGATCCGGAGGTTACGAGAGTGTCTAGAGAGTCGGATATCGAATTGGACGTTCGTCAGAAGGCAGGGCTTCTTACGCCGCTATGAGCGGTTTGGGGAGGCATCGTTTTTTTATACCGACCTTGCCAATCCTCTGAACGAATACGAGGAGCCCGTTCATGAGGATCATCCGCCTGAAAGAAGTCATCGACTCGACCGGCTTGGCCCGGTCAACCATCTACAAATACATCGCGGAAGGCACCTTCCCGAATTCGGTACCATTAGGCGACCGTAGCGTGGGCTGGGTTGAAAGCGAGGTGCACGACTGGATCCTAGCAAAAATCGAGGAGCGTGACCTGGCAGAGGGGCTGCGACGCGTTCTACCGGCCGGCTGAGTATGGCGAGTGAGATCTGACTATCTGCGCCATGACTGGCTACGGCTGGTCATGGCGCTTATGCCGGGCGCTTCTTCAGGCTGCTAGGCACTCGCCAGGAAGCCGGATCGATGTAGCTCCCTATCGATCCGGCGGACTCTGGCTAGATAATGCACCACCATGGGCTCTCTATCTGGTTTTTTTCCGCAATACGGTTTCAACAAAAAATGCCGCTGCGCCTTTGTGAGCGAGGTGGATTTCACCGAGCCATTCGGAGCGATCAGTTGCGGTGTGGGTAGTATGCTTTTACTCGCTACCATTATCCGAATGGGTTCACGCTAAACCGAGCGACAACCTTTACTGATTAGATCCCATTCAAGTGGAGTCGGAGAGGTAGAGTCACCATCTGAAGGAGAGCACTACACTGCATGCAGTGAGGCCAACTGATTAGGTGAGGAAAGGTAGCGGTAAAAAAGTACACAACAGGCACTGGTTATGAAACTCCACCAACGAGAGGTCTTAACCATGCTCAACGATGCCGATACCATCCAGCGCTACCCACTCCGTCATCCCACCAATACCAACCTCCATTTGTACTACGGGGATACCTTTGAAGGCTTCCCGTTGATGCGTGACAAAGGCCCTTTCATTCGTGAGTACCTGTCTGATCTCAAGCACGCCATCGAGCTGGCCATGGCTGAGTATCCGAGGGTACTGGCCTTCAGGGTGGATCTCAGGCTACCTCAAGGTATCGAACTGCCCGACTACGCCTATACGAACCAGGTCATCAGCCGGTTCTTCGAGTCTTTCACGAGGAAGATCCAGTACCATCAGGAGAGGGTGGCCGAGCGTGGTTACTCGCGTGGCTGCAAAGTCCGATACGCTTGGTCGAGAGAGATAAGTCAGGGATGTAGACCCCATTACCACGTGCTGATTATGTTGAACCGCGATGCTTATTACAAGGTAGGGCGGCTGCGTTCAGCAAGGGTGAACATGATCAGCCGTATGGAAGAATCCTGGGCTAGTGCATTGGGTGTATCAGTCGATCAAGTGAGTGGGCGGGTGCATATCCCGAAGAATGCTGAATATCGAATTGATCGGAATGTCCGCCATGGCGAGGTCGATGAGTTGCCAGAGGTGTTCTACAGAGCGAGCTATCTTTGCAAGAAGGCCACCAAATCCTACGGGAATCGTCAGCGAGGGTTCGGTACCAGTAAGGGGTAGAGCTCTCTTGGTCATCCGCTCTTGCTTCGTGTGAAAATCGGTCCTGTCTTGGATGAGGCAGGGCCGATGCCATTCTGCCGCTAGCGCGAGCGCCTATGAGCGCGGCTCCAAATTTGGCTGACTGGATCCAGCTTTGCGTAGGGTTGGTAGCCCTTTGAGCAAGACCGGGTTCGCCAGTCCTTAGCCAGATTCACGACTTCTGAGTGCATGCTTCAAGCGGTGCTCTAGATCTACGTTTTCTTTGATCTCGCATTCCCAGACGACAATGACTTGCCAGCCCATTTCCTGGAGGGCCTTGGTATTTCGGAGATCACGTTCGACGTTCGCCATAAACTTGGGGAGCCAGTAGTCTTGTCGAGATTTTGGTGTCGTAGCCAGGCGGCAACCAGGATGGCGGTGCCAGAAACATCCGTGTACAAAAATAACCGCTCGGTACCGCGGTAGCACGATGTCTGGCGAGCCAGGTAGATTCTTCCTATGAAGGCGGAAGCGAAATCCTAAGCGATGGAGCAGGCTACGAATGAGGAGCTCGGGGGTAGTATTCTGGCTCTTCACGGATCGCATGATCTCGCTGCGATTCACAGTGCTCTCCAGGAATGGGCTGAATTCGAAATCTGGTGATTTCCAACCCTAGCATGAGACCATGCTCCGGCCAGTGCTACCATGGCTAAGCTGTTGGCTCTAGGAAGCTTTGGGAGGCTCATTTTTGGTGAGATACACCGATTTTTCCCCAGGTGCCTATGAATTAGGCGACGTCCGCCGATCATGTCGAGCGTCCCAAGCATCGTAGGCAGGCTTGAGGCTCTGGGGCAGTTTGGTTGCCCTGAGCGAGCTTCGCCGCTTCCTGCACATGATGGTCAATGGTTACTCAGGCCATGGGTGGCTCTGCGCTGAGACCTCCTTGCTGCTACCGGGCTGGCCTGCTCGGTACACGAAAAAGGTAGAGGGGAGCGGAGGCCTGAAACGGCGCGAGCTCCACGGCGATACACGGACACACCGGTTGTCGTACTGGTTCCTGCTGCAAGATGTGAAATGCGATAATTGTTAGTTTAAGGGCTCAATACATGCTTGAAAAGAAATACTCCCTTGCAGAATTCTTCTGCGGTTGTGGTGGAACCTCCCGCGGATTCACCCGATCTGGGCGGTTCAACGCAGTATTCGGCAATGACATAAAGGCCGAGGCTCTACGTACGTTTGAGTTCAACCATCGGCAGGATGAACTGCCTCCCGTCACTCTGCGCGAAGACATCCGACTGCTGGAGGTTGAGCGCATCCATGAAGCATTACGTGACCGTGGTGTCGCGAGGGGAGAATTGGATTGCATGATCGGAGGGCCTCCCTGTCAGGGTTTTTCGCAGCTCCGACGTAGCGAGCATCGCGAAAAAGGAAAGATTGTAAAATTTAAGGGGTATAGCCAGCTGGCTCATGATCCTCGAAATGATTTGGTTCTACGATATCTTGAAGTGGCTGAGGCGCTTCAACCCAAGTTTCTGGTTATCGAGAATGTCCCTCAGATGCTCAATCACGGCTTTGATGGGCGTTTAGGTAAGCTATCTGAAATTGTTATTCAAATGCTTGAGCGCGACTTGGGCTACAAGGTTGAAGTTGCTATTCTTAATTGCGCGGACTACGGTGTTCCGCAGCTTCGTGAACGTGCGGTTTTTATCGCAAGTTCCCTAGGCTCAGTATCTATGCCAAGTCCTAGTCATTGCGATCCGTTGAGTGAAGGGCTTTTGCAAGAGGGACGTTTGCCGTGGGTGACTGTAGCTGATGCGATCTCTGACTTGCCAATGCCATCTGTTGCGGAAGAGGTACTGGGCGGGCAAGCACTTCAGCTATATGGAGAAAACTCGAGTCCATATGCGCAGCAAATGCGGAGTGCGAAAGAGTTTCCTTACAATCATATCACTCGGCCGTACAGAAAGTCGGTGCTCGATATTATAAAAGAGATGAGGCCAGGAAAGACCTGGGATGCTGAAAGTGAGCGCATGAGAAGTCAATATGCTAAGGAAATACAGGAACTCTCAATTTCCAGTCATCTCTCATTGCAGGCCGCACAAGCTGAACTCGAGCGTTCTGGAGTAATCAATCCTGTCTTCTACAAAGACTATTATTGGAGTGCATACTCACGCCTGGCTTGGAATTCCCCTTCTCTGACCATCACAGCAAACGCTAATTTCTTAGGATCAGGCAGGTTCACGCATCCAACGGAGATGCGCGGAATTACAATGCGGGAGGCTGCACGTTTGCAGTCCTTTGATGACGATTTCCGTTTCATTACTTCCGATGGCGGAAGCATGGATACTGCACGTATTGGGGTCGGAATGGATATGATTGGTGAGGCTGTACCTCCGTTGTTGTCGAAGGCCATTGCACTACATCTGGCTGCGCAATTAGATGATTACAATGCGCCGGCAGATACCACTGCCAAGCTGGCGGCGAAGGTAGGCTAGTTTTTTCCTAGTCAAGCGTAAATAAAAGGATGTCGGATGACGCTCACGAACGATGAAATTTTTGAAATGGCGAGCGCCGCGGTTCGAGTAATGTACCAGCGATATGGCGCGGACTTTAAATTTCCGGCTGATGTTATTTGGCAGAATATACCTCAAAACGTTGATATTCCGAGCACCAAGAGACCGCATCAGCCTGCTCGACTAATTCGTGCCGGACTTTTGGAAAAAACTGGAGGCCTGACGAAGGCCCAATCAGAGAGTAGGGCTGGAAGCCCTACAGCGGAATATCGCTTTGGGCCTAAATTGGTTCATAGGGCCAAAGAGTCTACACAAAGCCAGGCTCCCGGCAAGCGTTCACCAGGTGAGTCGCTCAAAGATATCCAATTGGCTATGGACACTGAAGGTTACGTTATCTCAGTAGCTGAGCTAGCCAACTTTTATTTGGCCATGACCGTGAGCCCGCTTGTGGTTCTTTCAGGTATCTCGGGCACAGGTAAAAGCTTGTTGCCGCGAAAATTTGCGAAGTACACGAATTCTTTGTTTCATGCAATCCCAGTACAACCGCAATGGTCCGATAATAGTGATCTTTTCGGCTACGTCCCTACGTTGACCCCCACAAAGTATATAAAGGGTGCACTGATCGAAAGTTTGCTAGAGGCGAAGCAAAACCCTAATAAGCTCGTAATTGCGCTGCTTGACGAGATGAATCTTGCTCCTGTTGAACACTATTTCAGCGATTTTCTAAGTGTGGCTGAGACACGTGCTCGGGCGGGAAAAAAAATTATAACCGATAGGCTGCCGATTGAGCTGCCCGATGAAGATCAGGATCAGTCGAATACTCTCATTGAATTGCTGCGTGAAATTCAACTACCATCAAATCTCCGTATCGTGGGAACCGCGAATATGGATGAAACAACTCATACCTTCAGCCCCAAAGTTTTGGACAGAGCATTCACTATTGAATTTGACGATCCAGACTTGACCGCTTTCGCGTCTAGCCAGAATAGAAAGCATGATGATAGTAGTGTGTTCGACGAGCTTGCCGCTATCGCTATCCACGAATCTAACGCAATATCCGTTCAGGAGGCATATTCCTCTAGTCAGGAGCTTTTTGAGCATATAGCGCTACTTCTGAGCGAGATTCAAGAGATCTTAGCTCCCGCGGGTATTAAGTTTGGATATCGTACGCGAGATTCTATCTTGTTGTATCTTCACTTCTGGCGCGAGTTTCATCTCAATGACATCTTAACTGGTTATGCCGCATTAGATTTTTGCATTTTGCAGAAAATTCTACCGAAAGTGGCCGGTAGTGGAGAGGTTCTTGCAGAAGCACTGATGAATCTTAGTGCTTGGCTCAATGCTAGAGCGGAAGTTCAAGTGGATGAGGATAGGATCTTTGCAGAGTTTTCCGGCCCATTAGCCAGGAGTGTTCAAAAGGTCGAGCGAATGACTGCTCTACTCAACCTTGATGGATCGACTCGCTACTGGGGCGCATGATGCCGCTACTGCTTGAGGTTACTGGAGCTGGCTGGAAAATTGAGGTGGTCGGTAAGCTGCCCGATCTGCCACCGTTTATTCCTGTTCTGCCTCAATTCGCTATCGGTGTCGACGGTCCAGTAGCAGTTGAGGCGTTTGATGCTAAAACAGGTAAAATGCGCTCTGTCGCGCCAGGAGAGTTAATCGAGCCTCTTTTTTTTGAAGCAGTTGCCTACGATATTCATTTTGAAAAAAATGATGAAACTGCAAGGCTAAGACTTCCACCAGGAGCAGAGGCGCGTCGTATACGCGAGAGTAGCGAGCACCATCTGCTCAACTTTGGAAATAATGTTGGTTTTGCTGAGCTGCTTGTTTTTACGAACAGTGGTACAGCAAAGCTTCGGCTCGAAGTTTTTTCACGTAAATTGGATTATAGAACCGACTACATTCAAATGCGTGCAGATGTTTCGTCAATGCTTCGCAATCTGGCGATGACGGCAAATGCAAAAACCTTTGGGATGGCTGCACCCGCAAGTGACTACCAGCCCACATTGGTCGAGTGGTTTTCACTCATACAGTCTTATTTCAGCGAATATATCAAGTTGACGAGCGCAATTGCCAAGAAACCGCATACTGGCTTGGCGGTTAAGGCTGTGCTTGAGGATACAGAACGTGCCCGTCGAGTTTCTCGACAGGCAGTCGGGCGAGCATTACGACGAGAAAACGGAGGCACGGCCATTCCAAGTCTTGGTATCGCGTTGCCGCGTAAGATCCAAGAAAATTTTGCTGCGATCACATTCGATACCCCAGAAAACCGCTATTATAAGGCAATGATCAGAGCGACTTATCGCAATGTCAGGGCTCTATCGAAGGTGAATGACTCGGGTGATGAGGATGCAGACCAGTTTTCAGAGCGTCGTTTTTTTGAGTCGATTAGGCCATTACTAAAATCTATGGAGCGTCAACTTGAAGTCGCGTTGAAAGCGCCATTCCTTACGCAGGTCAAAGAGATTATGCTCGTGAGGCCTCAATCTATGGTCTTCCACAAGCACCCGCTCTACTCAAGATTCGACAAGCTTTTCCGTCTGCTAAATGGCGGTCTTTCTTTTGCAGGAGAGATCATTCCTGTTGGTGTAAAAGAGACGGCGCTACTTTACGAATATTGGTGCTTTTTGAAATTGATTTCACTTCTACGTACTCGATTCGACTTGGTCAGTCAGTCAGTGGTAAAAGTTAATCGCCTGCGAACGATCGTGGCATTGTCCAAAGGGAAATCATCGACCATGGAGTTCATCCATAGGTCCAGCGGTAAGCGTCTCTTTCTCGTCTATAATCGCCTTTTTAACAGATTGCCGACGATTGCCCAAAAGCCCGATAACGTGATTCAGTTTGCAAGCGACACGCAATTCTACATTTTTGATGCTAAGTACCGAATTCAGTTTGATAAAGACTACGTCAGGCAATATGGTGGCCCAGGGCCAACTACAGACGATGTGAATACGATGCATCGTTATCGGGATGCTATTGCTATTCCGCACCCGATGCGTTCAGGAGAGTACCTTCAAGGAGTGGTGACTGGTGCTGTTGTGCTATTCCCTTATCCACATGAGGAGAGTTATCGTACTCACAAATTTTATAAAAGTATTGAGCAAGTCGAGATCGGTGGAGTGCCTTTTTTACCTGGGGCAACAACGATAATGGATGAAAAAATTGAAGCGCTCTTAGTAGAGCTGGGTTACGTCACTACTTGAAAATGGTCAGTGGTGGCTTACTTGGTTTTGAAATAAAAAAAATAAAAAAGGCACGTTTTTCGTGCCTGTTTTCTATCGTATTCCGACAGGTTTGTCATTTTTATCGTAGCAAATTGGATGCTCGCAGTATCCTCCTGCGTTCAGTATTTCAAGCTCGTAAACTTCAG
Source organism: Pseudomonas sp. SJZ078 (assembly GCF_007828255.1). Lineage (NCBI taxonomy): Bacteria > Pseudomonadati > Pseudomonadota > Gammaproteobacteria > Pseudomonadales > Pseudomonadaceae > Pseudomonas > Pseudomonas sp. SJZ078. Next base: position 9,996 of record NZ_VIUG01000029.1, read on the forward strand.
GTAAATAATCTTGGAGCTTGGCTTTTTCGACTTTTCTACCATTCACCGTACAATCGTCATCTGCACGAGGGTTGCACCAGGCATCTTTTACTTCGACATGCTTTGTTGGTTTTGAGATGGGCTTCTCATCAAGCTGAGTCGAAGCTTCGACAGAAGAGGTGAGTTCGGTATTTGCATCAAGGCGGTATGCTGCAATGGCGTCTGCTGCAGTCGCGGAACTGATGCCGTGATCAAGTAAAAACTCCTCAAGTGTAGTGCGGGCTTGCGAGTAGGTAAATTCTTTGCCTTTTTTATGCGGGCCACCATCCATGCGATATGCGATTGGATAACCATCTTTGCTTTCATATATGTAATAGTAAACGGACAGGGTAAAGCTGAGGTCTTGGCCATACATGCCATAGACGCCCGCCCCATTGGAGGCTCGGCATGTGCCACGCTTACATGCGCCACTTATCTGATTGCTGAAAGTAATGTTGCGCTGCTGTTGGGCATCCCACATAGTGATGTTTCTAGGTAGAGTATACCAAGTGCAGCGGTAGAATTTAGCGCCATACTGATTTTTGGCTTCTGCGCAGGGAATTGCATAAGGTAAATCCTTCATGGTTTTTTCATTGGGCAGCATTGCAGGATAAAGATACCCGTAATCAACATCCGCTTGAGCGTTATATGAGAATAGCAATGTTAGTAAGCTTATTGCTTTTAGTTTGAATAATTTGTTTTTCATGGTTTTGATCTGCGATATTTTTAGATGGTTCGACTTATTTTCTCTTAGCCCGTTTCTTATGGACCACTTTGAGTTTTTTATTAACGTAGTCTTTTATGATTTCGTAATCTGGGTCGTAGGTTGCGAGCGTATGGCCGACGCCTGCTGCCGCAGTTAATGTGGCCAGGGCCAATGTGGCTGGTGTGGATACGACGCTGAAGACCGCTCCTAGGGCTCCGCCTTGGATCAGTGATCCTTTGACATCTGTCCTGACTCGGCACTTCATGCCGAGGGCCTCTATTTTGGTTTCTACAAGCTTGATTCCTTCCGTGAAATTTCCTCTGAGGCCGATTACCTCGAAGGACGATTTGCCTCTCACGAGGCCATCAATCTGCGCTTCATTCAAACCAGTTACGACGATCATGATGCTTTGTGCTCCTTGCTGGGGATTTGAGTTGGCAAATAGGTCGAATATCAACCTTTTGGGTTGAGTGTCGGTTTAGAAGGTCCTTCATGTCAACAGGTTGATGCCCAACCATTCAGGTTGATCTGGAGGGTGGCATGTCAAGAACTGATTCGAAGCAGTTGGCTGAAGTTGTAGGTCAAGCCATTGCTCGCCAACGAATACGCTGCAAGCTGAGTCAGGAGCAGGTCGCGGAGCGATTAGGGATCGGTAGTGAGGCCGTTTCACGCATTGAGCGTGGCGTGGTTATGCCCAACGTCGAGCGTTTGGTTGAACTGGCGGCGGTTTTCGGCTGTGAAACCGCTGATCTGCTGACCGAGGGCAGTTCGCGCCCGGAGGATCAGGCGCGTCGACTGCATGGGCTGCTCTCTACGCTGAGCCAGGATGATCGTGCGCTGGTGCTGGAGTTTGTGGAGCGTCTGGTGGAGCGCCTTAGCCAGCGCTAAGGCCCTCCTTACTTTCTGCGGTTTCGTCGAACAAGGCGCCGCGGCGTAGACACAGGCAGTCGAAGCCCGCGAAGTGAAACCGCACAACATCTTCTACTGCCTTCCGCGCCTCCGGGTATGCGGGTGCAACTGCTGCCAGGCCGCTGAGAAGATCGGCATGGCTGCTCCCCTCATGTGGGCGCTGAGCGCCCTTGATTACGCCATTGAGCAGCCCGACCAGCAGGGTCAGCCCTTTGGCTGCGTCCCGTGTCAGCACGGCGCTGGAGTCGCATATCAAACATTGTCTGTTCATCGTCATGCTCCCTATTGAATTGAGGCGGCCAGTGCAGGCCTGGCGGCTCGGGGTAGTGATCAGTTCTGTGGTGCAGTGGTGGATTCTGCCGCGGCTGTTCCGGGCGCCAACGCCTTCACGAGGCGGCAGAAAATCCAGCATGCCAGCAGCACGGCGATCAGCAGGGGCGGAAAGCGCGCCAGCAGAAGCACCAGCAGCAGAAGGGCCAGGCAGCCTGCGAGGATGCCGGCGAACAGGAACACGGCAGCAAAAACTCGTAGTAGCTTCATTGTCGCTCTCCTCACAGGTAGCCCTGTTCCGCCAGCGATATGCAGCCCTTGTGGCCCACCACGATGTGGTCCAGGGTTCGTACCCCGACCAGGTTCAAGGCCTCCCGCAGCTTGTGGGTGAGGGTGAGATCCGCTTGGCTGGGTTCCGGATCACCGGAAGGGGGGCTGTGGACCAGCACGGTTGCTGCGGCGTTGTGCTCCAGGGCAGCCTTGACGACTTCCCGGGGATAGACACTGGCGCTGTCCAGGGTGCCCCGGAACAGTTCGTGAAAGACGATCATCCGGTGCCGGCTGTCGAGCAGGAGCAGGGCGAATACCTCATGCTCGTAGTCGCCCAGCAGCGCCTGCAGGTGGCTGAATATTTCCTTCGGTGAAGTCAGTGCTCGCCCCCGACGCAGACGCAGATTCGCCAACTGCCTGGCCATCAGCAGGATGTTGGTTTCGGTGACCGGCGACTCGACCAGGTAGGTGCCGGTCGATTCGCTGGCCTTCAGCTTGTGTGGGCGCATGCTGGGCTCCTTGATGGTGAACTGTCGGTGGGGTATGGCGCTGGGCTTGTGCGTCCAACTTCTCGGCCAGGCTAGTTTTCGCAGAACGCTGGGAAGTATTGGTGGTTGGAGATGAGGTTTCTTCGGCGGGGTAGAACTCCTCGGCGATGGCACCAGCATCTTCCTCACTGTCCTCGAACGCGCCATTGCCGAAGCCACGCTTCGCCGCTTCATCCAAGGCGGCCTGAACGAATCCTGCTGCTTGCCGCTGCGCATCGAGCTCGTTGGCGGCCTGCAGCGTCTCGGCAATGTCCATACCGCCGCGTACCGTCAGGTCGACGTAGAAGATCGGCGTGCCATGGCTTTGCCGGGTGGATTTACCGCGCAGGCGCAGTTCGAGCGGCAGGCACGCCAAGCGGTTGCCGGAGATGGCCTTGAAGTAATGCAGCCGGGCGGCGAGGGTGCGGATGCTGTTGAAGCCGGTGGTGCGGAACACGAAGCTGCCCAGCGGGTCGTCGTCACCAATGATCACGTTCAGTCGGCCGTAAGGTTTGCAGGCATTGCCTTTGGCCAACGAGCAGGTGTTTGGCGAAGGGCAGGGCAGCGACTGCATGCCGTCCTGGGTGACCCGCTTGCAGGTCTCGCCGTTGCCCACGCACAGCGGCCGCCCGGATTGCCGGTCGAACAGAGTGTAGTCGGCGCGAAAGTTCAGCTCCGGTTCGTTGAACAGCAGGCGTACCGGGATGCTGCGCAGCTTGTCTTCCTTGCCCTGACGCAGCTCATCATTGAGCGGGTGCAGCAACCAGCCGTCATTGCCTTGTACCTGGGAGGTGATGGTGAACTGGTCATCCTTCTCCGGAAGGCGCTTGCCGTTCTTCTCGACGACCTTACCGATGGAGATGCGTCCGAGCACCGGGGGCGTGATAGCCAGACCTTTGAGCATGGTGGTTCTCCTGAAAATGAAAAAAGGCCAGCCACGCAGCACGAACTGCATGGACTGGCCAAGGGGGGAAAGAGTTGATGGAGATGGAAATCAGCCGACCAGGAAACGCCGCGCACCGGGTTTCAGCAGCGGGTACTTGGCCTGCAAGTAGGGCTTGTCCTGGAGCAGTTGAGCGACATCGAGACCGACGCTGTCCTTGGCCTTGCGCCAGCTGACGTAGCCGCTGGAGAACTCCGCCCGACTGGCATCACCCATGGCCTGTTGCAGCATCTGCTTGAGCTCGGCCTCGCGCTTTTCCTTGTCGGCAATCGACTGGCGAACGGCCTTGAGCTCGATGAAGGCAGCGGCCAGTCCGGCATGGCTGCTGAAGTCGACGACCTGACCGTTATCCTCTGGATAGAGGCAGCGCAGTGCTGCTTCAGCAGAGACGGTGCCATCGGCTGGCGGTGGCGTATCGGTTTCCACGTAGTGCCAGAACTTGCGCTCCAGTTCGATCAGGCGAGCGATCATCTGCTCGTCCCGCTTGATGCGGTGGATATCCAGCGTCTGGCCGCCGAGCAGCACGGCCACATCCGCAGCCTGCTTGCCGGTGACGGCGAGCTGGTGCATTACCTGCAGCTGCACATACTCGGGCACGCCTTCTTTCCAGAGGCGTGCCCCGTTTATGCCGCCGGTCTTGCATTCGAGGATTTGCACGTCGTCGGCACCGATCACCTCACGGTCGATGTTGGCCAGCATCCAGGGCAACTCGGGATCGGGATGCTGCAGCACGGCGTTGATACGCCGGACTTTGTTCTTGGTGCGCTTGCTGTAATGCCAGGCTACGATGGGTTCCAGGATATTGCCCCAGTACATCGGGCTTTCCTCATCGTGGGGATCGGCCTTCGGCAGCGCGGTGTCGCGGCCGGTTTTCTCCAGCCATAGCTCCAGCTGCGACTTGTAGGGGTTCAGTCCCACGGCAGCGGCGGCATCCGAACTGCCGATGCCCTGCTTGCGGATCTGCAGCCAGTCCTCGCGCGGCAGCTCCTTGGTGCTGACCAGGCGCAGGGCAGGACGTCTCTTGCTGGTGATGCTGTTCAATGACATTGCTTTCATGGTTCACCTGCAGACATAAAAACGCCTGACCAGCACAAGGCTGGCCGGGCGCGAGGGTGGATGTAATTGAGGGTTAAGCGGCGAGCTGCAGCGCGGCATCCAGGGCGCGTTGCTTGATCTGCGCGCCCTGACCGAACCAGGCCGAGTCCATGCGGTACTCTTTGCTGCGTGCACGGCGCTCGTGATCGACGTACTCGGTGACGGCGTTGAGCAGGCCCCAGGCAGTTCCGCGTGCTGATTCCAGTTGACTACCGCGACCACGACCTTCGTACAGCTCCTGAACCTTACGCAGGGCGCGTTCGTTGGGCAGTTGCTCCGGCAGCGCGCCGGCCGGGCTGGTCTCGCACATCACGTTCATGAAGAATCCGAGTGCCTCATGCCATTGAACCTTGCGCTCGGCCAGCGCACGCATGCGGTACATAAAGTCGTCCCATTGGGAGACGGCAATGCCGAGTTGTCTCTTCACCACCTTGGGGTCGAAGCGAGTGTTGTGCGGCACCTTGATCGCCCGGCTGGAGCCATCCACCGCTATGGTCAGGGTGTTATTGCACACCACGCGCACCGTAGTCGGTGTGGCTGTGGTGGCAAGGGTGCCGTCGCAGGAGGTCGCCAGCAGCAGATAGCCATTCACCTGGTCGTTGCCCTTGAGTGCCGCGCCTTGTCCGGTACGCGCCAGCGCCCAGAACTTGCGTCCCCCCTTGAGCACGCCCGCGGTTTCCAGCTCGTAGCCGGAGACCTCGGTAAGGTCCCGGTAGAACTCCAGCACTTCACGCGGCTGCACGGTGTGATAGCGCTGGGAGACCACGGACAGCGGTGCCTTGCTGTCCGAGCGGAAGAGCACCTTCTGCTCGGGAAAGGAGTGGATAGCGCCCAGATGCCCGGCAACTTCTGATTTGAAATGCACCGGGCTTTCGAGGATCTGCCAGTCCATGCCGGCTTCGCGTTGCCAGACTTCGATGGGCTGTTTCTGAGTGAGTTGATTGCCTAGGCCGTGCCAGGGGGCAGCGCCAGCGTAGGCCATGGTTTCAACGAGATGTGCCATGTGAATGATTCCTTTGGGTGCAAGACGGCATAAAGCGCTGCGCGAGGCGCAGCACCGTCCGGATGAATGAAATGAAAAGAGGGGAGTCGGATCAGGTCGGCAGGTTGAAGCGATGACCGCAGAGAAGGCAGAGGTTGTGAGCTAGAACGTGGCGGTCGAGCGACTCGCCGAGCTGAGCGCCGAGCGCACAGCCGCCAACCCCGCCAGCTAGGCCACCGAGGATGGCGCCAGACACGGAACCGAGAGTGATACCAACAGGGCCGGCGAACGCGCCGATAGCTGCGCCAGCCTGCCCGCCTGCCAGGGCAGTGCTGACTCCGCGCGCAACACCGCCCACGGTGCCGATGGCGGCGCCGACTTTCATTGCGTGGTGGAAGGAAGCGACTTTGGGTGAGTGACAGCGAGGGCATTGTAATGACATGGGGCTAACCTCCTTGGTGCTTATGTCACCCCGATGATGTGTGGTTGAGATTTTTTCGAAACGAATGGCAGTTGTAGGGGGTTGATTTTATTTCCTAATCGGCAGAAAACAGCCATCAACGGTCATCTGATATCTAAGAAAACTCGGCGATTCATTTCTTCTATGGCTAGGCAGGTTTGGCTGGTTGAGCCAAGCTGAGGCGTAAAGCCAGCATAAGGATCTGCGAAAATGCGCATTATCAATCTGAAGATTGAGAACTTTCGGGGTGTGAAGTCAGCGGATCTTACGTTTGACGGACATACCTTGCTTGTAGGGGGCAACAACGTCGGAAAGAGCACGATTTGCGAGGCTTTGGATCTTGTGCTCAGTCCAGATAGGCTTTCTCGCTTCCCCCCGGTTCAGGAGTTTGATTTTTACAATGCCTCGTACCTCGATGCTGACGGGACTACCCCCGTAAAGATCAGGATCGACGTCATGCTGGTTGATCTCAGTGGTGAGGTTGAGCGCACCTGCGCCGCTCACACCGAGCTGTGGCACGTCAAAGAGCAACGTCTGTTGGAGGCTGGTGAGGCAGATGCCGCCGTCCCTCCTGAAGTTATTCGATGTCTGCGCATTGAAACGCAAGCCTTTTACAACCCAGAAGAAGATGAGTTCGAGGCGGACACGTTTTTCTCGTATAGCCCCAGCCTCGAAGACGGCGAGCTTCAGCGTGTAAAGAAAACAGTGAAGCGGTTGTTTGGGTTCCTCTACCTTCGAACTCTGCGCACAGGTTCACGTGCCCTCAGTCTTGAGCGAGGTTCTCTGCTCGATCTCATCCTCCGGTTGCAAGGCGTTCGAACCGGGCTTTGGGAAAAGTCTATCAAGCGGCTTCGGGAGTTGGATCCCCCGATCGATTCGGATGCTGCCGACCTCCGGCCAGTACTGGATTCCATTGAAGAGAGGCTTGCCCAGTACATTTCCGTGGGTGGGGCTGGCAAGGCGACCCAGCTATTCGTTTCGCAGCTTACGAGAGAGCACCTGCGCAAGACGATGTCGTTCTTTCTTTCCATCACAGAGGATCAAAAGCCAGTCCCCTTCCAGCATGTCGGGACAGGTACGCTGAACACTCTCGTGTTGGCTCTGTTGTCGTTCATCGCCGAGGTGAAAAAGGACAATGTGATTTTCGCGATGGAGGAGCCCGAAATAGCACTGCCACCGCATACGCAGCGCCGAATTGCGAAGTACCTTTTGGAAGAGACGACGCAGTGCTTTGTCACCTCGCATTCGCCGTATGTGATCGAGCGATTCGACCCATCTCAGATCATCATCCTGAGACGCAACGCTGACGCAACGGTGGAGTCGACGACCGTTGCGTCAGGCACAACCCTGAAAGGCAAGATGTACAAGCGTCATGCACGAAGAGGCCTTGCGGAAGCAATGCTCGGTCCTGGGGTGATTGTTGCGGAGGGGGTCACCGAGCAGAGTGCCTTGACCGCAGTCGCTGAGAAGATGGAACAGGCCAACCCGGATCTGTTTGCCCTCGACTTGGCAGGCATCACGATCTTCCCCGTTGATGGCGACGGTTCGTTGCCTAATTTCGGTGCGTTCTTCAAAGCACTTGGCCTTAGAACCTATGCTTTCTATGACTATAAGCCACGCAAGGCAGAGGAAAAACAGAAGTTTGCGGAAGCCTTCGATTTCCCGAACGAGATTCCTTTCCCAAACATCGAGCAGCTACTGGTAACCCAAACGCCGGTTGAGCACCAATGGACGTTCCTTTGTGCGCTTCGTGATGCCGGGGAGCAGGGGAACATTGGCATCCCTGCCGAGCGCCCAGATGATAGGGGGGTAATGGATAACATGCTCAAAGCGCTCAAGAGCAACAAGGGCAATGGATATGCAGCCCGGTTGCTGGATCTTTGCGCACTGCACGAGCTGCCAGTCGGTATCACAGATTTCCTGACGCGTGTTTACGAGGACTTTCCAAAACCTGCTCCTGCTGCTCAGCCCGGTGATGAAATGGCTGAGGAAGAGAATGAAGAGGATCAGGTAGGCGCCATATGATCATCTGTGAGCGGCGTCAGACGATTCTGGACGAGGATGGCCACCTCCTGATTGTCGGAGGGCCTGGCAGCGGGAAGACCACTATCGCCCTTCAGAAGGCCACGAAAATTATTGCTACTGGGTTGCAGCCGGGGCAGTCGATACTCTTCCTCAGCTTTTCTCGGGCAGCCGTGGCAAGGGTCGCAGAGGCGTCGAGTCTGCTGGTCGATAAGTCCGTACGTTCGAAGCTCAGCCTCCAGACCTTTCATTCCTTCTGCTGGTCATTGCTCAAAAGCCATGGCTACCTGCTCGGCTCTCCGAAGGGAAAGCTCAAGATCCTGCTGCCTCAAGATGAAAAGGCCTTGTCCGGTGGAGTGAAAGCACCGCAGAAGGGAGAGAGGCCAACAGCCGAATGGCTCGCGTGGCAAGCTGAGCGGGAGCGACTGTTTGCGGAGGAGGGGCAAATCTGTTTCGACTGGTTTGCTCCTAAATCCAGTGAGCTGCTGGAAAGGTGTCAGTTGCTTCGGGAACTGGTAGCGGACAGTTACCCTGTCATCATTGTTGATGAGGCTCAAGACACTGGGAATACGGCTTGGAGCTGCATCGAGAAGCTGGCAGACCTCTGCCAGATCATCTGCCTGGCTGATCTTGATCAGCAGATTTTTGACCACCTTGAGGGAGTCGGTCCGGAGCGAATCGATCATATCAAAGACGCTTTGTCTCCCGTTTTTGTAGATCTTGGCTCCGACAATAACCGCAGCCCTGGCACTGAGATCGCTGTGTTTGGAAATGACATCTTGGCGAAGACGCCGAGAAGAGCCCCATATGCCGGTGTCGGTCGCATTCTATATGACCCGAGACACGAACCGATCCAGTGGATGCGTGCGGCGCTCGGTCGGTTTTATGCAGGTGCTAAAGCGGACGGTTTGCGCGTGGAAAATATAGCCATACTCGCAACCACCGGCAGTGGCGTCGCCAAGATTTCAGCCGCCTTGAATGGAGGCGCGAAACCTATTCCTCACAAGGTGTTGTTCGACGAGGCCGCAGTTCTGCTATCGGCCCGATTGGCAGCGTTTCTTCTGGAGCCCAAGCTTCCTGAACGGCGTGCAGTTGATATCGCAACCTGTCTTGAATTACTTGCCTTGATCAGGCGTGCAGACGGTAGTGCAACGGCAATCAGGGAGGCAGCTACCTACCTGAAATGGAGTGCCAGCATCGCTGGTGGTAAGCCCCCGAAGACCAATCTTGCGAGGAGTGCTGAAGCACTCATCGATGGCGCTGCGGGTCTAGTGCTTACCGGTGACCCTGGCAGGGATTGGATTCAGATCAAAACGCTGCTCTACCGGACCGGCGTCACTGAATTCAAGCAGGTTGCGGGGGCTCTCGACTATTTGATCGCTTTCAATCGTGGGAAGCGAATCAGCGCGAGCTTGTCGGAGATGTGGATGACGACTGGCGCATACACCACCGCACGTCAGGGGCTCGATAACGCCCTCGTGCAGGATCAACTGCTTGCTGATGGAAACGATACTCAAGGCATACACGTCATGACCATCCACAAGTCAAAGGGCAAGCAATTCGATGCCGTGATTCTGGTTCGGGAAAGCATTAGGCAGGGAGCGCGGGAGTTTCGCTCTTCCTTGGTCTGGCGTGGGGATGAAGCGCCCTATGACCGTAGTCGGAAAATTCTTCGCGTTGGAATCACCCGCGCGCGCCGTTACGTTCTGATGCTCGAGCCGACATTTCCGGCATGCCCCATAATGTCGGAGCACAGATTGTGAGGATGACCGATTGTGGCCGGTTGTTGCTCGTTGCTACTGGCTGCTTTGCGGCAGTTGGCACTAATCAGCGTATCGGCACAACCTTCCTGTCCCGATTTTCCGCGATAGCTGACATCGAAAGGTTGCCGGTAGCTGCGTCCTGAACATGCTCGCTCCACCAAGCCATCATCGGGCGGCGGCGCTCGATGTAGTCCGCCCGATTGTAGGCACTGCGAACCTCGTCTTTATCGACGTGGGCAAGTGCTACCTCGATTAACTCAGGATCCCAGCCATGCTCGTTGAGGATGGTGCTACCCATCGAGCGCATGCCGTGGCTGACCAGGCGCCCCTCGAAGCCCATTCGTTTCAGCGCCATGTTGGCGGTCTGGCTGTTGCAGTGGGTGCGGGGGTTTCGGTCTGCGGGGAACACATACTCCCGATGTCCACTGTAAGGTTTGATAGCTTCCAGGAGCGCGAGAGCCTGCTCCGTGAGCGGGACAATGTGCGTGCGGCGCTTCTTCATACGCTCCGCAGGGATCGTCCAGATCTTCTTCTCGATGTCGATATCTGCCCAGCGGGTGGTTGCTGCCTCGATTGGTCGAGTCATGGTGTGGAGCTGCCACTCGATCAGGCAGCGGGTTGTTCTTTTTATGCTGGCATTGGCTATTGCCACCATGAGCTCTTTCAGCTCATCGGGGGGCAGTGCCGGCATGTTTTTCTTTTTCGGTTTCTTGAAGACGGAGCGGATGCCGCTAAGCGGGTTAGCGTGAATCAGTCCCGAGTTGACCCCGTAGGTCATGATCTCGTTGAGTCGCTGCGTCAGCCGCTTCACAGTCTCAAGGCTGCCCTTGGTTTCGAGTGGTCGGAGCAAGTTGATAACCTGAGGGGCGTTGATGGCTGAGATCGGAGTGGTGCCCAAATCAGGGAAGATGTGTAGCGTGAGGGAGCGCCAGATGTCCTCAGCGTAGGCCTGCGTCACTGAGTCCTTTTTCAGCTCATACCAAGCCGTCGCGATGTTCTGAAAGGTATGTTCGGTCGCGGCTTTTTTCGCCTGACGATTAGCGTTGCGCTGTTCCTTTGGATCAATCCCCTGAGCGACAAGCTCTCTAGCCTCAACGGTTCGCTTGCGTGCCTGAGCCAAGCTCACTTCAGGGAAAGTGCCTAGACCCATGTTTATCCGTTTCTTCGTTACGGGATGGATGTAGTTGAAATTCCACAATTTAGAGCCATTGCTTCTCACTCGCATCTGAAGGCCGTTGCCATCAGTTAGCGTGTAGTCCTTTTCACTAGGCTTGGCGGCTTTGACTTTGAGGTCAGAGAGGCGTGTGGCTTGAGCACCCATGATGTATTCCAAAGCTGGTTGTGTATTCCAAAAAATACCAGTTGAGTGCTTGGAATACCACGTGGAATACACGAAAACATAGATGCTACTGGACGCTATTGGATCATCGTGGTGCTGAAAGCCCTATATTTACTGGGTTTCAGGCACAAAAAAAGACGTCCGTGGACGTCTTTAGATGATTATTTGGTGGAGCCGGGGGGATTTGAACCCCCGTCCGCCAGTACTCCGCTGTCGGTACTACATGCGTAGCCGTGTCTATTAAGTTAACCCTCAGCGACCCGACGGGCAGGGTGCTTTGGGCGAGTTGTGTAAGTTTTAGCCGCTTCGTCCACAACGTACTGCACGGCGATTCTGTTCTATATGACAATCACTTTGGGTTTACAGACATCCCCTGATGATTGCTGGACCCGAAGGTACCAGAAGGGAAGGGCTAAGGCTGCTTACGCAGCGAGAGCGTATTCCCCGTAGGTTTCGTCATTGGCAACTATAGGAAGTTGCAACAGTGGATTTACGAGTTCTGTTACCAACTCGGCATGCACCTAAAGTTTCGCAACCGGCGTCGAATCCTGAACGGCCCCGAGCCTGTCGCTCGGTGAATCTCTTGGAGCGGCAGGTGTGTGCAGTGTACGCCAATACGTGACTGAGGCCAACCCGGAGGTTGGCCCAGTTGGTATTACTGCTTCGGTTCGTTACGAAGTTTATCCACGCGAGACAGCGCTTGGGTGGCTTCGGTGACGCATTTCTTTTCGTCTCCGGCAGCTTTGGCGGCTTCAGCTTCGCCCTGCAGCCGCTTGATTTCCATGGTGGTGTTTTCAGAGGTTGCCGGCAACGTGGTGACCTTATCCTGCAGCTCCTGAAGCTTGGCGGTGCACAGGTCGTTATCCGCTGCGAACACCGGAGAGGCCAACAGTGCAGCGGAAATGAACAAGCCAGCAAATGCGGTGTGCTTCATGTGTATCTCCTTGAACGTGTGGTCTCGGTGCTGCCGCTCACGGTCAGGCCGAGTCGTTGTCGTAGGGCCCGACAGAGCCGGGCCTATTCAAGTGACTACAGCGAAGCGCAGGAATTCGATTTTTCGTCGAGCCCAGCAGATGAACCTTCACCGCCGGTGGGTTTGGCCCGGGTGACGCGGTCTACCAGATACACCAGGCCGTGGTAATCGATTTCACCGTGTTGCGTCAGACCAATCTCACAGGTGCGGCTGGTGGAGATGCCCTCGGTGCAGTATTGAACCGCGTCATTGAGGGTGCGCAGCGAGTGGGCGTTGAGTTCCGGTGTGGTAAAGCCCTTGTCACCGGCGAAACCGCAGCAGTGGATGCCTTCCGGGATGACGACGCGTTTGCTGCATTTTCGCGCCAGATCGATCAGCGCCTGGCTCTCGCCGAGGTGCTGGGTGCTGCACGTGACATGCACGGCAATCGGCTCCTCCTGGGGGCTGAATTCCAGGCGCTCTATCAGATGCGTGCGAATGAAGCGCACGGGGTCGTACAGGTCGAGGCGTACTTCGCCGAGGTCCTGGACCAGCCGCAACGTGCAGGGGCTGGTGTCGCAGTAGATGGGGTCGAGGCCGCCGCGGCTGGCGTGCAGCAGTGCTCCGATCAGTTCTTGGCGTTTGTGCTCGGCTTGTTCGGCATAACCTTTTGAGGCAAACGGCTGGCCGCAGCAAAGGCTGTCGATGTTGTCGGGAAAGACGACCTGGTAACCGGCTTTTTCCAGCAGGTGTCGGGTTTTTTCGTACAGCGAAACCTGCTCTTTATCTCCCGCCGCAGGGCCCATGACACGCGACACACAGGCCGCCAGGTACACCACTCGCGGACGTTGGTCCGACACGGCCGGGTTGAAGCGGATGGGGCTTTCCGGCTGGGGCATGGCGGGGGTCCATTGCGGAACCTGACCCTTGGATAATCGGTTCAGTCCACCGGACAGCCGGGCCAGCCGGGGTGCCCCCAGCAGCATGCGCGCGCCGTTGGCCACGTGCAGGGTAAAGCGCGCTCCTTGCAGGGCCAGGGCGAAGTTGCCCGCAAGCCAATCGGCGGTTTTCGTACGTGTTGCGGTACGGCCGCGGAGCTTTTTCACCAGGTCGCCGGTATTGATGCCTACCGGGCAGCGTTGGGCGCACAACCCGGTGGCGGCGCAGGTGTCGATGCCTTGATGTTGATAGGCCGTTTCCAGCTCGGAGGTGTCGATGCCTGCGCGCTTTTTCGCCTGGATGTCCCGCCAGATCACGATGCGCTGGCGTGGGCTCAGGGTCAGGTCCTTGGACGGGCACACCGGTTCGCAGAAGCCGCACTCGATGCACTTGTCGACGATCTCGTCGGCGGCCGGCAGCGGCTTGAGGTGTTTGAGGTGGATCTGCGGGTCTTCGCTGAGCACCACATCCGGGTTGAGGATGCCGTTGGGGTCGAGCAGGCGCTTAAGCTGCCACATCAACTGGTAGGCATCGCTGCCCCATTCCAGCTCTACGAATGGGGCCATGTTGCGTCCGGTGCCGTGCTCGGCTTTCAGCGAGCCGCCGAATTCCACCGCGACCAACTGTGCCACGTCATCCATGAACGCCTGGTAGCGTGCGACTTCTTCAGGATTGTTGAAGCCTTGGGTGAAGACAAAGTGCAGATTGCCTTCCAGTGCGTGTCCGAAAAGGATCGCTTCGTCGTAGTGATGTTTGTCGAACAGCTCGATCAGGCGGTTCACGCCTACTGCCAGCTGTTCTACCGGGAAGGTCACGTCTTCGATTATCACCGTGGTTCCGGTTTTGCGCACCGCGCCCACCGCCGGAAAGGTGTCCTTGCGGATGGCCCAGAGTCGGGCGTTTTCCTTCGGGTCTTCGGTAAAGTCGACCTGCTTTTCCACCGGGAAGCCGGCCAGCGAGATCATGATCTGCGCCAGTTGTTCTTGCAGCAAAGACGAAGATGCGGCGCGGGATTCGATGAGCAGGGCGCAGGCATTCAGCGACAGGTGCTGGACGAAGTCCGGCATGCCTGGCTTGTCCTGGACGGAGCGCAGGCTGCGACGGTCCAGCAGCTCTACGGCCGATACCGGCTGGCTTTTCAGTACGGTGACGGCGTTGCAGCAGGTTTCCACGTCCGGGAACACGATCAGCGCCGAAGCCTTGTTCGGATGGTCGATCACCGTGTTGTAGGTCACTGCACTGATGAAACCGAGTGTGCCTTCGGACCCCACCAACAAGTGGCTCAAGATATCCACAGGCTCGTCGAAATCCACCAGGGCGTTGAGCGACAGGCCGGTGGTATTTTTCAGACGGTATTTGTGGCGAATTCGAGCGGCCAGTTCGGTATTGGCGCGGGTCTCGCGCCCGAGGGTCGCCAGCCGCTCTAGCAGCTCGCCGTGGCTGGCTCGGAATGCGGCTACGCTGGCGTCGTCTTCGGTGTCGAGGCGGGTGCCGTCGGCCAGTACCAGACGGATGCCGGCCAGGGTGTGATAGGTATTCTGCGCGGTGCCGCAGCACATGCCGCTGGCGTTGTTGGCGACGATGCCGCCGATCTTGCAGGCATTGATCGACGCCGGATCCGGGCCGATTTTGCGGCCGAACGGTGCCAGCCAGGCATTGGCCTGGGCACCGATCACGCCCGGCTGCAGACGGATTTGCGTGCCCTGTTGGCGAATCTCGCGGCCGTTCCAGTTGTCCCCCAGCACAATCAGCACCGAGTCGCTGATGGCTTGCCCCGACAGGCTGGTGCCGGCCGCGCGGAAGGTGACGGGGACGTGGTCGCGCTGGGCCAGCTTCAGCAGGGCGATCACTTCGTCTTCGCTTTCGACCCGTACCACCAGTTTCGGAATCAGCCGATAGAAACTGGCGTCGGTGCCGAAGGCCAAAGTCGACAGTGGATCGTCGAAACGGCGCTTTTGTGGGATCAGTTGTTGTACATCGTGTAGGAAAGTGGCCGGAAGAGTCATTGGTCCTCCAGAATCAGTACCACCAGATCCTTGGGACCATGGGCACCGTAGGCCAGGACTTGTTCGATGTCGGCGGTTTTCGACGGGCCTGACACCAGCAGGGCGTTGGTGGGCATGCCCTGGGCCCAGTCGAATTCCTGCTGCACTTCGTAGAAGTTATCGCGGATCTCGCTGGCCTTGAGCAGGGCAAAGTGTACGGGCGGCACCAGGCTCATCAGCCGTGGTTCTTCCCGCGTTGGCCACAGAATCAGGCTGCCGGTCGCAGCGATGGCGCCCAGGGTTCCGGTCAGGCTGGCGGGGGTGTCGTTGAACAGCTCGGCTTTCCATTCCTCGACCGGCCGGTTGTAGGCCTTGAGGGCCGGCAGGTCAGGATTATTCGCCCAGAACTGTGTGATTTTTTGCCCGTGCGCCGTGGTTGGAGCAATCAGCAAGCTCGGCAATTGCCGGTCGCGCAGCAACTGCGCCAGCAGCGCCGTCCAGCCTTCGCCCGACGTCAGGTGGATTTCGGTGTGCACCGCTTCCATCAGCTTGCGCAACTGCGGGATGCGCTCTTCGGGCGCGTAGCGATAGGTTTGCGTGACCAGATCGACGTCGAAATGGTCGGCAACCGGCGTGGTGCCGGTCAGGCTTTTCCGCAGTTTGGCGAGGATATTGTCCCTGGCGCTCATCGGCGGTCTCCCTGGGCTTTGAGGTGTTCGCGGGCCAGGTCGTGCAGCGAGCGGGCGGCGGGTTTGGGGGCGCTGTGGTTCTGGGTCCAGGGGCCGACGTTGCTGGGCGTCAGGGCGCGCAGGCGCGTGGCCAGGAAGGCGAATAGCCGGTACAGCCGTGGCGAACTGTTGAGCCGGGCCCAGGCATTCCAGATGAAGCGTTCCTTGGGCGAATATTTGCTGCCCTGACCGCGCATCACTTGGTTCGGGCTGTCCGGCGCCTTGACGTTTTCTTCCCGCAGGCGCCGCAGCAGGGCGGGGATCGGGATTTTCACCGGGCACACTTCACCGCAGGCGCCACACAGTGAAGACGCGCTTGGGTGGTCCGGCACTTTGGCAAGGCCGACCATGTGCGGCGTGATGATTTTTCCGATAGGTCCCGGGTAAACCTCGCCGTAGGCATGACCGCCGATTCGGGTGTAGACCGGGCAATGATTCATGCAGGCGCCGCAGCGGATGCAGTTCAGGGTCTGGCGCAATTCGCTGTCGGCAAACGCCTGGCTGCGACCGTTATCCAGTAGCACCAGGTGCACTTCCTGGGGGCCGTCCAATTCGTCGGCCTT
The DNA here is from genome assembly GCF_007828255.1 of Pseudomonas sp. SJZ078. Classification (NCBI taxonomy): domain Bacteria; kingdom Pseudomonadati; phylum Pseudomonadota; class Gammaproteobacteria; order Pseudomonadales; family Pseudomonadaceae; genus Pseudomonas; species Pseudomonas sp. SJZ078. The sequence goes on from NZ_VIUG01000029.1 coordinate 26,467, forward strand.
GCGCGGGCCAGAGATCATGTTGACGTAGGTGGTGATCGGCTGGCCGAGGGCCGAGCGGGTCAGCAATGAGAGCAGCGGCACCACATCGCGCAGGTTCTCCACCACTTTTTCGATGCCGGTCACGGCGATGTGCACCGGCGGCACGGTGGTGGACATTCGCCCGTTGCCTTCGTTTTCCACCAGCAGCAGGGTGCCGGTTTCGGCGACGGCGAAATTGACGCCCGACACGCCGATGTCGGCCTCGAAGAATTTCTGCCGCAAGACCTTGCGACCAATCTGAATGAGTTGGTCGACGTCCTTGGTGTACTCCACGCCGAGTTTGTCGTGGAACAAGGACGCGACCTGACCGGCATTCTTGTGGATCGCCGGCATAATGATGTGTGAAGGCTTCTCGTGGTCGAGCTGGACGATGTATTCCCCCATGTCGGACTCAAGACATTCAATGTCCCGAGCCTCGAGGAAATGGTTCATCTCCATCTCTTCGCTGACCATCGATTTGCCCTTGATCACTTGCCGCGCCTCGTGAGCGCGGATGATCGAGAGGACGATGCCGTTGGCTTCGTCCACCGTCTCCGCCCAGTGCACAGTCACACCGTTGCGGGTCAGGTTGCTTTCAAGCCGCTCGAGCAGGTCGGGCAGCTTCGATAACGCACGGGCGCGGAGGGCGTTGCCGAGCACTCGCAGGTGTTCTCTTTCGTGGGCATCGCTGAAGGACGTTGCCCGCTTGGTCATCAGTGAATCCATCGCAGTGCGAAAGTTGTTTCGCAATTGCGTGTCGCCCAGGGCCTTGTGGGCGCGGGCACGAAAATCTTCCTGCAGTTCAACGGTCGGAATCAGCGTCGGCGTGCTCATGCCACACCTCCGGTACGCTGCCAGAGGAAACTCGCCAAGTGCTGGCCGCGCAACGCCTCCTGCTGTTTTTCCAGAGCGCCGTTGATGTTCATCAGGCAGCCGCAATCGGCACTGACGACCTTGTGCGCGCCGGATTCCTTCAACGCCCGGGTCTTGTCGGCCACCATCGCGCCGGAAATATCCGGCATGCGAACGCTGAATGTCCCACCAAAGCCGCAGCATTCGCTTTCGTGGCTGTGTTCGACCCGCTCCACATTGCGTAGCTGCGCCAACAACGCGCGGCCGTGCAGGTGGGTGTTCATTTCACGTCGTGCCGAGCAGGACGTGTGCAACGCAATCTTTACCGGTGTGCCGCTGTCCTGAAGCTGGACCTTGCAGACGAACAACAGGAATTCGGCCAGCTCATAGGTCCGGGCAGCCAGGGCCTGGATTTGCTTGAGCGTCTCGGGTTCATCCTTGAACAGGTCGGCGTAATGCTCGCGCATCATGCCGGCGCAGGAACCCGAGGGCACCACTACCGGATAGTCCTCGGCAAACAACGCCAGTTGCGCCCGCGCCACCGTCCGGGCCTGCTCGGTATAGCCCGAGGTGTACGCCGGTTGCCCGCAACAGGTTTGCCCTTGCGGATACTCCACCCGGATCCCTTCGCGCTGCAAAAGATGGATCGCGTCCATCCCGGCTTCGGGGTAGAACAGGTCCACCACGCAGGTGCCGAACAGGTAGACCCGTTGCGGTTTCTCGCTGGGGTACTGCCGAGGCTCGGGCAATGGCGGGGCGACACGGGTCGCGTTCGGCACGGCGTTGTAAAAAAGCTCGCTCATCAGGCGTGTCTCCGGGTGGTCCCGGTTATCCGTCCGCTGAGGCTGCTGAATATAGAGAGCAAATCTTTCAGCAACCTTGCAGACCCGGTTGTCGATAGCGAACGCCGGAGGATGTTCCGGCGTCGGTTTTTTCCAGGCAGCTTGTAGGACTCAATGCACCAGCATGCCGGTGAACCAGTAGGCCTGGGCCAACGTGATCAAGCCGACGATCGTTGCAAAGAATAGGCTGTGTTTCAGGGTAAAACGGAACAGGTCCGACTCTTTGCCCACCAGCCCGGTGGCTGCGCAGGCCACTGCGATCGATTGCGGCGAAATCATCTTGCCGGTCACGCCGCCGCTGGTATTGGCCGCCACGAGCAATGTGTCGTTGACGCCGATCTGGTGCGCGGTGGTGGCTTGCAGCGAACTGAACAGGGCGTTGGACGAAGTATCGGAGCCGGTCAGGAACACCCCCAGCCAACCCAGGAAGGGCGAGAAGAACGGAAACGCCGCGCCTGTGCCGGCCAGCACCAGGGCCATGGTCGACGACATGCCCGAGTAGTTGGTGACGAAGGCGAAGGCCAGCACCATGCCGATGGACAGGATCGGCCAGCGCAGCTCGAAAAACGTCTCCTTGAAAGTGGTAAGACCAGTTTTGATGTTGATCTTCAGCACCAACATCGAGATCAGTGCGGAGAAGAAAATCGCCGTGCCGGTGGCCGAAATCGGATCAAGTTTGAACACGGCCGGAATGGCGGTGGGGTTGACCACGATGGGAGCGACCTTGATCACCATCTGGTCCAGGTGCGGGATGGCGAAATTGAATACCCAGGCGTACATCGAGCCGCCGGCGGCGAACATCGCCTTGAACGGTTTCAAGGTCCAGATCGTGACCAGCACGGTAAGGATCAGGAACGGCGACCAGGCCTTGATGATTTCCCCCAGGCTGTAGGGCGAAGCCACGGTGCTGCGCGGTTGGCCGAAACCGCCGACGCTGGCGGTCACTGCTGCGCCGTAAGTGGCGCCGGCAATCTGGGCCCCTGCGCTGCGTTTGGGTTGCCAGACTTTCAGAAACAATGTCAGCGAGATCAAGCTGGCCAGGGCCGAGGTGATGTCCGGCAGCTCTGGGCCGATGAAGTTGGAGGTGAAGTACTGGGTGATGGCAAAACTCAAGCCTGCCACCAGCGCCGCTGGCCAGGTTTCGCGCACGCCGCGCAGGCCATCCATCATGAATACCAGCCAGAACGGTACGAACAGCGACAGCAGTGGCAGTTGGCGTCCGGTCATGGCGCCGATTTTGACGGCGTCGATGCCCGTCACTTGGCCCGCCACGATTATCGGAATGCCCAGGGCGCCGAACGCCACGGGCGCGGTGTTGGCGATCAGGCACAGCCCGGCGGCATACAGCGGGTTGAAGCCCAGGCCCACGAGCAGGGCGGCAGTGATCGCCACGGGTGCACCGAAGCCGGCGGCACCTTCCAGAAAGGCGCCAAAGCAGAAGCCGATCAACAATACCTGCAGGCGCTGGTCATCGGTAATCGACAGCACCGAACTGCGAATGACCTCGAACTGGCCGCTCTTGACCGTCAGTTTGTAAAGGAAAACGGCGGCGACGATGATCCAGGCGATGGGCCACAGGCCATAGGCAAAACCGTAGCCGGCAGCGGCGAAGGCCATGTCGGCAGGCATGTTGAACGCAAAGATTGCCACGGCAATCGCCAGGGCCAGAGTAATGCTTCCCGCCACATGCCCCTTGAGACGAAACACCGCCAGGGCCAGGAAGAAAAATACGATGGGAATGACGGCCGCGAGTGCGGACAAGCCGAGACTGCCGAGCGGGCTGTAAAGCTGTTGCCAGGTTTGCATGGTGGGTGAGCCCCTAATTGTTGTTGGTCAGGCACTGGTCAGCGGTTTTGGTTAATTGGTAAGACCAATTTACAAGCGCTGTCGGCTAGGGTAAAAGCCTTGGCTATCGTGTGTCAATTTGCCGCCCTGAAACTTTCGTCGAATAAACGGTGCAGATCGCATCTGATCTGTTTGCCTGAATGGCTTCTGGTAGGTGTGGGCAGGGCCCGGATGGGCCAGAATAGAGAGCCCGGCGAGCTGCCGGGATCGTGGAGAGTCGAGTTATGGGGTTTGATCAGATTCGTCAGCGCCGTTTGTCTGACGATATTGTCGAGCGGCTTGAAGGAATGATTCTTGAAGGCACGCTGAAGTCTGGTGAGCGGCTGCCGGCCGAGCGGACCCTGGCCGAACAGTTCGGCGTCTCGCGTCCTTCATTGCGCGAGGCGATCCAGAAGCTGACGGCCAAAGGCTTGCTGGTCAGTCGGCAAGGCGGCGGTAACTACGTGGTGGAATCGTTGGGCTCGACGTTCAGCGATCCGCTGCTGCAGCTATTGGAAAGCAATCCCGAAGCGCAGCGTGACTTGTTGGAGTTTCGTCATACGCTGGAAGCATCCTGCGCCTATTACGCGGCGTTGCGGGCCACGGAAGTGGATCGTGAGCGGCTGACGGCGGCGTTCGATGAGTTGCAGGATTGCTATGCGCGCCACGATGAAGTGAGCCGGGCGGAGGAGGGAGCGGCGGACGCCCGGTTCCACCTGGCGATTGCCGAGGCCAGCCATAACGCGGTCCTGCTGCATACCATCCGTGGGCTGTTCGACCTGCTCAAGCGCAATGTGGTGACCAACATCGGCGGCATGTACAAGCAGCGCAGCGAAACCCGCGATATGCTGATCAGCCAGCATCGGGAGTTGTACCAGGCAATCATGGACGGGCACGCCGAGCAGGCGCGGGAAGTGTCCAGCCGACATATTCTGTATGTGCAGGAAGTGTTGGAGGAGGTGCGCCAGGAAGTACAGCGAGTGGCGCGGGCAGAGCGGCGCAAGGGGATATAGCCAGTCTAACCCTGTGGGAGCGAGCCTGCTCGCGGTGGGTCAGTCAACATCGATGTCGACTGACCATACGCTATCGCGAGCAGGCTCGCTCCCACATCGGATTCTGTGTGGGCTTAATCTTCCTTGCCCTTGTTACGCACCGCACGCTGCAGTTCGCGACCGGCGTCGCGCTCGCGCTCGGTATCGCGCTTGTCGTATTCCTTCTTGCCCTTGCCCAGCGCAATCTCGCACTTGATCAGGTGCTTGCTCCAGTACAGCGACGTGCAGACGCAGGCGTAGCCCTTCTGCTGTACGGAAGCGAAGAGTTTTTCCAGCTCACGCTTGTTGAGCAGCAGCTTGCGCGAGCGCACCGGATCGGCAATCACGTGGGTGCTGGCGGTGGTCAAGGGCGTGATGTGGCTGCCCAGCAGCCAGGCTTCGCCATCCTTGAGCAGCACGTAGCTGTCGACCAGTTGCGCCTTGCCTGCGCGCAGGCTCTTTACTTCCCAGCCGGCCAGGACCATGCCAGCCTCGAAACGCTGTTCGATGAAGTAGTCGTGTCGCGCCTTTTTATTTTGCGCGATGGTCCCTGTGGGGTGTTTCTTCTGTTTAGCCATAGGGGCGGCATTATAGGCAGTTGCGTGCGTGTCGGCTACGGTGAAGCAGCATGCTTGAGCACGTTGAGTGAATCCCGGACAATGCGGCCTCTTTTTTGAACGCTTGGGCGTGATCACGATGTCGACAGACAAGGTTTCTGTCCACGGCAGTTGGGCTAGCCGCTGGGTCTTCATACTCGCGGCGACCGGCTCGGCCGTGGGATTGGGTAGTATATGGAAATTTCCCTACATGGTCGGCGTCTACGGTGGCGGTGCCTTCGTATTGATGTTCCTGGCGTGTATCGCCCTCATCGGCGCGCCGGTGATGCTGGCCGAGACCCTGATCGGTCGCCGCGCCCGGCAGAGCCCGGCCAATGCCTTGAAGGTGCTGGCCTTGGAGGCGGGGCACTCGCCCAAATGGTCGTGGGGCGCCTTCGCCGGGATGATCACGGCGCTGCTGATCCTGTCGTTCTACAGTGTGGTCGGTGGTTGGTCGCTGGATTACATCATTGACATGGGGCGCGGCGATTTCCAAGGCGTGGCACCCGATCAGGTGGGCGCCTACTTCGGCGGTGTCATCTCGGACCCCTGGAGATTGACGCTCTGGCACACGGTCTTCATGTTGCTTTCCGCCGTGGTGATCGCCAAGGGAGTGGTCGCAGGGCTTGAGCGCAGCCTGCGGGTCATGATGCCGCTGCTTTTCGTGATGATCCTGGTGTTGCTGGGCTACAGCATGACCACCGGGCATTTCATGGAGGGCCTGCACTTCATGTTCGACTTCAAGCCGGAGAAAGTCCTGGACGGCCTGCTGCCGGCCATGGGGCATGCGTTCTTCTCCCTGAGCGTCGGGGTTGGTTCGATCATGATCTATGGCGCCTACATGCCCAAGAACGCCTCCCTCACCAGGACGGTGGTCGGTGTCGCGCTGCTGGATACCTTCGTGTCGCTGATGGCGGGCGTGGCATTGTTTCCGATTGTGTTCGCAGCCGGTCTGAACCCCAGCGAGGGACCGGGCCTGATGTTTGTGAGTCTGCCTTTCGCCTTCGGTAGCATGGCATTCGGCCAGGTGATGGGCGTGATATTTTTCGTCCTGGTCGCCATCGCGGCCTGGAGCTCGGCGATTTCCCTGTTGGAGCCCATGGTGGCCTACCTGGTTGAGCGGACCCGGATCAGTCGCGCCTGGGTGACGTTCTGGCTGGCCTTCACCTGCTGGTTTGTGGGGCTGGGGACGGTGTTTTCCTTCAATATATGGAAGCAGGCGAAGTTTTTCGTGAACGAAGACGGCCTGTTCCGCCTCTACCAATGGGGGGCAACCGGAGGACTGGATTTCTTCGGCGTGATTGATTTCTTTACATCACGGATCATGCTGCCGTTGGGTGGTTTGTGTTTCGTGGTATTTGCAGGGTGGATCATGGGCCGGGAAGCCGTACGCGATGAGTTGTCGCTGCGCAGCCCTGTATTATTCGCCTTGAGCCTGTTCCTGATGCGCTACGTGGCCCCGATCGGCATCCTCGTGGTGTTCGCCGTCCAGCTGTGGAAGTGACGCTTACATGACGACACATATTCAACGCTCGGCCTTGCTGCCTTATCCGGCGCAAGCGCTGTACGACCTGGTCAACGATGTGGCGAGTTATCCGCAGTTCCTGCCCTGGTGCTCGTCCGCCGAGGTGCTCGAGAGCTCCGAGACCCATATGCGTGCGAGCCTCAACGTCGCCAAGGGCGGGCTGAGCCAGCATTTCGTGACCCGCAATACTCTGGTGCCGGGTCAGTCCATCGAAATGAACCTGGAAGAAGGGCCTTTCAACCAGCTTCACGGTATCTGGGTGTTCAAGCCGTTGGGAGAGAAGGCCTGCAAGATCAGTCTGGATCTGTCGTTCGACTATGCAGGCCCACTGGTTCGGGCCACGCTGGGGCCGTTGTTCAATCAGGCGGCCAATACCCTGGTCGACGCGTTCTGCCAGCGCGCCAAGCAAAATGCAGAGCTCAAGCGTTGATCGAGATAGAAGTGGTCTATGCCGCTGTCCAGCGTCAGGTCTTGCGGGCATTTGCAGTGCCACAAGGCACGACGGTTCGCGCTGCGCTGGCTGCATCGGGCATTGCCGATGAGTTCCCCGAGCTCGACCTGGCCACATGTCCGGTGGGGATTTTCAGCAAGGTGATTGCCGATCCGGAGCGCCAGACGGTCCAGGCGGGTGATCGGCTTGAGATTTATCGGCCGTTGCTGGCGGATCCGAAGGAAATCCGTCGCCTGCGCGCGGCCAAGGCTGCCGAGGCCCGTAAGCAGAATCAATAATCGGATCTGGATTGAAGGCAATAAAAAACCCGGCATGCCGGGTTTTTTCATGTCGCGATTTATTGCGGCGTGGTGTCCAGTGGTTCTGGTGTCGGGACGGGGACGGTTTCGACGCTGTCCACATCCTTCTGGATCTGGTCCAGCAACGAACCTGGCTTGACCGGTTTTTCCGGTTTCGCCTTCTCGCCGTTCTCGGCCGGCGTGACCGTCGTGCCGCTGTCCTTGCCCATGATGGCCTCGTCGCGACTCACGCCGGGCATGAAATCGCCTGACAGGCTGACGAGTTGATCATTGGCATTGAAGATAACGCTGATGCGTTCTTGCTGGCGCTCACCGCCGCCAGGCTGCAAGCTGTAGAGATAATCCCAGCGATCGGCGTGGAACGTGTCGGTCAGCAGGGGGTTACCCATGATAAACCGTACTTGCCGGCGGGTCATTCCCGGGCGTAACTGGTCTATCATGTCCTGCGTCACGACATTGCCCTGCTGGATGTCGATTTTGTAAACCCCGGGGAATGAACAACCGGCGAGTGCGAGCAGTCCCACGAAGGTGAAACTGGTTAGCAAGAGCTTGGTGTTTTGCATCGGTGGGCGACTTCCACTATCTTGGCTGGGACAACGTAAACGCCGATCATACCCGCATTAAGAGAAGCTGCGAAGCAGCATCGCGAGAAAGCTGACCATGGTTGAAAATAGCGAACTACGCAAAGCCGGCCTCAAGGTGACACTGCCAAGGGTCAAGATTCTGCAAATGCTCGACTCCACCGAGCAGCGGCACATGAGTGCCGAAGACGTCTACAAGGCCCTTATGGAAGCGGGTGAGGACGTCGGTCTGGCCACGGTTTACCGTGTTCTGACCCAATTCGAGGCTGCCGGCCTCGTGGCTCGCCATAATTTCGATGGCGGTCATGCGGTCTTCGAATTGGCGGATGGAGAGCATCACGATCACATGGTGGATGTTGAGAGCCGTGAGGTCATTGAGTTCGTCAGTCCTGAAATCGAGAAGCTGCAAAAAGCAATTGCCGCGGATCATGGTTTCGAGCTGATCGATCATCATCTCGTCTTGCATGTACGCAAACTTAAATAAGCATGTTGAGTGAGCCCTGGCTCCCGAAACGAAAGAAGGCGACCTCAGGGTCGCCTTCTTGCTTTGTGATGGTTGTCAGCTTTTTGCCGCAACCACCATTTTCTTCGCATGGGCCAGGGATTCCTTGGTGAGGTCGATCCCTCCCAGCATCCGCGCCACTTCTTCCACGCGTTCGTTTTTGTTGAGCTTGGACACTGCGGTACGGGTGGCATCCTCGCCGCGCACTTTATGGACAAATAGATGTTGATGGCCTTGTGCGGCGACCTGAGGCAGGTGAGTGACCGTCAGCACCTGGCCACGCTCCCCGAGCCTGCGCAGTAGCTGCCCGACAATTTCTGCCGTCGGTCCGCCAATCCCCACGTCCACTTCGTCGAATACCAGCGTCGGTACGCGTGAGGTCTGGGCGGTGATGACCTGAATGGCCAGGCTGATTCGCGACAACTCACCGCCGGACGCGACTTTTGCCAGTGCCTTGAGCGGTTGGCCGGGGTTGGCGCTGACCAGCAGCTCTACCTGCTCCAGCCCGTTAGGCTGAAGTTCGTCGCCTGCGTTGGGGCGCAGTTCAATGGTGAAGCGCCCCCCCGGCATGCCCAGGCGCTGGATTTCCTGCTCCACCGCGCTGGCCAGCCCGGTTGCGGCCATGCGGCGCAGTTCGCTGAGCTCTTTGGCTCTCTCATGGTAATGACGGGCATAGGAAGCCAGCTCGTCCCCCAGGCGCTCGATGGACTCATCGTTGGCGTTCAGGGTTTCCAGCTCTTCCAGCAGGCGTTGCTGCAGTTCGATGACGTCGGTGGGCTGGATACGGTGTTTGCGGGCCAGGGTATAGATAGTGTCCAGGCGCTCTTCCAGATATTGCAGGCGCGCCGGGTCGGCATCGAAATGATCGAGGAATCGGTTCAACTCCCCGACGGCTTCTTCAACCTGGATCTGCGCGCTGGTCAGCAGGTTGGTCGCTTCGCTCAGGGCACCGACGGAATTGTTCACGCTGGTGAGTCGGTTCAGGCTCGCTGTCAGTGCATTGAGTACGTTACCCGAATCACTTTCGCTGCATTGCTCGACGACTTGCCGGCAGATGCCCAACAGGGTTTCGGCATTGGTCAGGTTCTTGTGTTCCTGCTCCAGCTCCTCCAGTTCATTTTCCCCCAGGGCCAGGTTCTCCAACTCTTCGAGCTGATAGCTCAGCAATTGATGGCGGGCACGCTGTTCGTCGCCGGAGTTGGAGAGCTGATCCAGTTCCTGCCGGGTCTGGCGCCAGCGTTGGGCGGCCAGTTGGACCTGGCGGGCCAGGTCCGTGGCGCCGGCATATTCATCGAGCAGGCGACGATGGGTGTCGGTCTTGAGCAGCGACTGGTGTTCGTGCTGGCTGTGGATGTCGATCAGCAGTTCCCCGAGGGCCTTGAGGTCACCCAGGGGGCAGGGCGTGCCGTTGATGTAACCTCGGGAGCGGCCTTCGGCGGTGATGACCCGGCGCAGGATGCACAGGCCATCGGTGTCCAGGTCGCGCTCGGCCAGCCAGGTGCTGGCTTCGGGGATGTCGACCAGGTCGAAGGTCGCCAGGATGTCGGCCTTGTCTGCTCCGGGGCGTACGACGCCGCTGTCGGCGCGATCACCCAGTGTCAGGCCCAGGGCATCGAGCATGATCGACTTGCCGGCCCCGGTCTCACCGGTAATCACGCTCATACCCCGGTCAAGTTCGAGGTCGAGGTGTTCGACGATGGCGTAGTTGTGTACGGACAGGTGCACCAGCATAAAGCCGCTCCCAGGCGTTAAGTCTGGTTATTTATACAGTGTTTTGTTTCGGACTGACAATGCCCTCGCTTAGCTCGATTTGCTTGATGGAGTGAATTTCTTAGTGCGGTAGGTAATAGGTATGCAATTGCTTTTTGTAAGGTCAATTCGTCGAGCGCCCCTTGAAGCTGGAAAACCCGGCCCCATATACGGGGGCAGAAGCGCGAGTCGAGCTCGCGGACGAAGTTGAGAGGAGAGAACTATGGCTGACGAACAGACGCAGGATACGCAAAACCAAGAGGCCAATCAGACCTCCCAGGATTCGGGTGGTGATCTGGCGGCCCGTGTACAAGTGCTCGAAGAGCAACTGGCCGGTGCGCAGGATCAGGCGTTGCGTGTAGCAGCCGACCTGCAGAACGTCCGCCGTCGCGCCGAGCAGGATGTGGAGAAAGCTCACAAATTCGCCCTGGAGCGCTTCGCCGGCGACCTGCTGCCGATCATCGACAGCCTGGAGCGCGGCCTGGAGTTGTCCAATCCGGACGACGAGAACATTCGTCCGATGCGCGAAGGCATCGAGCTGACCCTGAAAATGTTCCAGGACACCCTCAAGCGCTATCAGCTCGAAGCCATCGATCCCCATGGCGAACCCTTCAACGCCGAGCACCACCAGGCCATGGCGATGCAGGAAAGTGCCGACGCCGAGCCAAACAGCGTTCTGAAGGTTTTCCAGAAAGGTTACCTGCTCAACGGTCGTCTGCTGCGCCCGGCCATGGTCGTGGTCAGCAAGGCGCCAGCACCGGTTTCACCTTCTATTGATGAACAGGCTTGAAATCGGCCGTAGCGGCCCCATTAAGAAGTCAAGCGTTTAAGTGCTACCGCGGTTAGCCACCACTGCCGCGGCAACAAAATCCAAGTTCCGGGAGAGTTAACATGGGCAAGATTATCGGTATCGACCTGGGGACCACCAACTCGTGCGTCTCCGTGCTGGAAAACGGCAAGGCCAAAGTCATTGAAAACGCCGAAGGCGCGCGCACCACGCCATCGATCATCGCGTACGCCAACGATGGCGAGATTCTGGTTGGCCAGTCGGCCAAGCGTCAGGCAGTGACCAATCCGCATAACACCCTGTATGCGGTGAAGCGTCTGATCGGTCGTAAGTTCGACGAAGAAGTCGTTCAGAAAGACATCAAGATGGTGCCTTACAAAATCGCCAAGGCTGACAACGGCGATGCCTGGGTTGAAGTGAACGGCCAGAAAATGGCGCCGCCACAGATCTCGGCTGAAATCCTGAAGAAAATGAAGAAAACCGCCGAAGATTACCTCGGCGAAGCAGTGACTGAAGCCGTTATTACCGTTCCTGCCTATTTCAACGATAGCCAGCGCCAGGCGACCAAAGACGCCGGCCGCATCGCGGGCCTGGACGTCAAGCGCATCATCAACGAACCAACTGCCGCGGCTCTGGCCTATGGCATGGACAAGGCCAAGGGTGATCACACCGTAATCGTCTATGACCTGGGCGGCGGTACCTTCGACGTTTCCGTGATCGAAATCGCTGAAGTCGATGGCGAACACCAGTTCGAAGTTCTGGCAACCAACGGCGACACCTTCCTCGGTGGTGAAGACTTCGACATCCGCTTGATCGACTACCTCGTCGACGAGTTCAAGAAAGAAACCGGCATGAACCTCAAGGGCGATCCGCTGGCGATGCAGCGCCTGAAAGAAGCCGCTGAGAAAGCCAAGATCGAACTGTCCTCGAGCCAGTCGACCGATGTGAACCTGCCGTACATCACTGCAGACGCCACCGGTCCTAAGCACCTGAACGTAAAAATCTCCCGCGCCAAGCTCGAAGCGCTGGTGGAAGACCTGGTTCAACGCACCATCGAACCTTGCCGTATCGCGATGAAAGACGCCGGTATCGACGTTGGCTCGATCAATGACGTGATCCTGGTAGGCGGTCAGACCCGTATGCCGCTGGTGCAGAAGCTGGTGACCGATTTCTTCGGTAAAGAAGCCCGTAAAGACGTGAACCCGGACGAAGCCGTTGCCATGGGTGCTGCCATCCAGGGCGCCGTTCTGGCCGGTGATGTGAAGGACGTTCTGCTGCTCGACGTCAGCCCGCTGACCCTGGGTATCGAAACCATGGGTGGCGTGATGACCGCGCTGATCGAGAAGAACACCACGATTCCTACCAAGAAATCCCAGGTGTTCTCGACCGCTGATGACAATCAGAGCGCCGTGACCATCCACGTCCTGCAAGGCGAGCGCAAGCAGGCTGCCCAGAACAAGTCCCTGGGCAAGTTCGACCTGGCCGAGATTCCGCCAGCGCCACGTGGCGTGCCGCAAATCGAAGTGACCTTCGACATCGACGCCAACGGCATCCTGCACGTCGGCGCGAAAGACAAGGCCACCGGCAAGACCCAGTCGATCGTGATCAAGGCCAACTCCGGCCTGTCCGAGGAAGAAATTCAGCAGATGGTTCGCGATGCTGAAGTCAACGCCGAGGAAGACCGCAAGTTCGAAGAGCTGGCCAGTGCCCGCAACCAGGGTGATGCTCTGGTGCACTCGACTCGCAAGATGATCGCTGACGCCGGCGAAAAAGTGACCGCTGAAGAGAAAACTGCCATCGAAGCGGCCGTGGTTGCCCTGGAAGCTGCCGTCAAAGGCGACGACAAGGCTGCCATCGAAGCGAAGATCGAAGAGCTGTCCAAGGTCTCCGCGCCAGTGGCCCAGAAGATGTACGCCGAGCAGGCTCAGCCAGCTGAAGGCGCCGCGCAGCAAGGCGAATCGGCCGAAAAAGCCGACGACGTCGTCGACGCCGAGTTCGAAGAAGTGAAAGAGCACAAGTAATCGCTTGTTGGTTGGCCGGTTGACTGCGTTTGTGCGGTGGCTGGTAGGATGTCGCCGCGCGGGAGCTTGCTCCCGCGTTGGCGTGTCTGGAACCCATGAATTTTTACAGCATGCGACAACGTTCGGGTGCTGATGGCGTAATCGGGAAAGCTCCTGCTTTTCGTTTTGGGCCTGAGACCGGGATCGCTGAATCGACGTGGTTGGGTCCGGGCCTGTAGGGGCTCAACGAGTTGGGCGAGGCTCAGGAGAGCTTTGCCGGACGTCCTAAAAGAGTGCAAAGACTAATGGCAAAGCGTGATTTCTACGAAGTATTGGGTGTCGAGCGGGGGGCCAGCGAGGCGGATCTGAAAAAGGCCTATCGTCGCCTGGCGATGAAGCACCACCCGGATCGTAATCCAGGCGATAAAGCGTCGGAAGAGCTGTTCAAGGAAGCCAACGAGGCTTACGAAGTGCTGTCCGACTCCAGCAAGCGCGCGGCTTACGACCAGTACGGGCATGCCGGTGTCGACCCGAGCATGGGGGGCGGCGGTGCCGGTTTTGGCGGGCAGAACTTCTCCGACATCTTCGGCGACGTGTTCAGCGATTTCTTCGGTGGTGGTCGCGGCGGTGCCCGTGGTGGCGCCCAGCGTGGCAGCGACTTGCGCTACACGCTGGAGTTGAACCTGGAAGAGGCGGTGCGTGGCACGACCGTCAATATCCGCGTGCCGACGCTGGTCAATTGCAAGCCGTGCGATGGTTCGGGCGCCAAGAAGGGCTCCTCGCCTGTCACTTGCCCGACCTGTGGCGGTATCGGCCAGGTTCGCATGCAACAGGGCTTCTTCTCGGTGCAGCAGACCTGCCCGCGTTGCCATGGTCAGGGCAAGATCATTTCCGACCCATGCGATTCCTGCCATGGCGAAGGGCGCGTCGAGGAATACAAGACCCTGTCGGTGAAAGTGCCGGCCGGCGTCGATACCGGTGACCGCATTCGCCTGTCCGGCGAAGGCGAGGCGGGTGCCCAGGGCGGCCCGACCGGTGACCTCTATGTCGTCATCAACGTGCGTGAGCACTCGATTTTCCAGCGCGACGGCAAACACCTGTTCTGCGAAGTGCCGATCGGTTTCGTCGATGCCGCGTTGGGTGGCGAACTCGAGATTCCAACGCTCGACGGTCGCGTGAAGCTGAAAATCCCCGAGGGCACACAGACCGGCAAGCAGTTCCGGATCCGCGGCAAGGGTGTTGCGCCTGTGCGCGGCGGCGGTGCGGGCGACCTGATGTGTCGTGTTGCGGTCGAGACGCCGGTCAACCTCAGCCGGCGCCAGCGCGAATTGCTGGAAGAGTTCCGCAGCTCGCTGGCGGACGACAACAGCCACTCGCCAAAAACCACCGGTTGGTTCGAAGGCGTGAAGCGCTTCTTCGGCGATCTGTAAGGAGGTCGCATGCGACGTATAGCTGTGATGGGCGCCGCTGGGCGCATGGGCAAGGCGTTGGTGGAGGCGGTGCAGCAGCGTTCGCCGCTCTCCGGCCTGACGGCTGCCATCGTTCGGCCCGACAGCACGTTGGTCGGTGCCGATGCGGGTGAGCTGGCGTCGCTGGGGCGCATCGGTGTGCCGATGTCTGGTGGCCTGGAAAAAGTGCTCGACGAGTTCGATGTGCTGATCGATTTCACCTTGCCGGAGGTAATGCTGAAGAACCTCGCCATCTGCCGCAAGAATGGCAAGGCGATGGTCATCGGTACCACAGGGCTGGACGCTGCGCAGAAGCAGTTGCTGGCCGATGCAGGCAAGGACATTCCGATCGTGTTCGCGGCGAACTTCAGCGTCGGAGTGAACCTGTCGTTGAAGTTGCTGGACCTGACTGCCCGAGTCCTGGGGGATGACGCCGATATCGAGATCATCGAGGCGCATCACCGGCACAAGATCGATGCGCCTTCGGGAACCGCCCTGCGCATGGGCGAAGTGATTGCCGAGGCGCTGGGGCGCGACCTGCAGGCCGTGGCCGTCTATGGGCGCGAAGGGCATACCGGCGCCCGTGAGCGGGAAACCATCGGTTTCGCTACGGTGCGCGGTGGTGATGTAGTGGGGGATCATACGGTGCTGTTCGCCACCGAGGGCGAGCGCCTGGAGATCACCCACAAGGCTTCCAGCCGGATGACCTTCGCCAAGGGTGCTGTCCGGGCCGCGCTGTGGCTGGATAGTCGCGAGCCTGGTTTGTACGATATGCAGGACGTACTCGACCTGCGTTGATGCCAATGAAAGCGGGGTTCAGTGTATACTGCGGCCCCGTTTGACACCGCTTCGCGACGCCCTGTCGCATTCCTCTGCCTTTAAGGCTCATTAGCGGTGGACCAAAAAAGCCTTTTTCTGTAAGCTACAGCTTTAGTGTGTCCACTAAAAGCGCGCAGAATAATTCAGTGAAAAAAGCGGGGTGACGTGTCCATACGTCACTCCGCTTTTTTACAACCTGCGATCGCCCTTTCAGGCTTTATTTACGGGAGGTCTTCTTGACTAAGCCAGCCATACTCGCCCTTGCTGATGGCAGCATTTTTCGCGGCGAAGCCATTGGAGCCGACGGTCAGACCGTTGGTGAGGTGGTGTTTAACACCGCAATGACCGGCTATCAGGAAATTCTTACCGATCCTTCCTACGCCCAGCAAATCGTTACCCTGACTTACCCGCACATTGGCAACACCGGCACCACGCCGGAAGATGCCGAGTCCGATCGCGTCTGGTCTGCCGGCCTGGTCATCCGTGACCTGCCGCTGGTTGCGAGCAACTGGCGTAATACGATGTCCTTGTCCGATTACCTGAAAGCCAACAACGTCGTGGCAATCGCAGGGATCGACACCCGTCGCCTGACCCGTATCCTCCGGGAGAAAGGCGCGCAGAACGGTTGCATCATGGCCGGCGACAATATCTCCGAAGCCGCCGCCATCGCCGCCGCCCAGGGCTTCCCGGGTCTCAAGGGCATGGACCTGGCGAAAGTCGTCAGCACTCAGAAGCAGTACGAGTGGCGTTCCTCGGTCTGGAGCCTGAAGACCGACAGCCACCCGACGATCGAAGCGTCCGAGCTGCCGTACCACGTGGTCGCCTACGACTACGGCGTCAAAGTGAACATCCTGCGCATGCTGGTCGAGCGCGGTTGCCGCGTGACCGTGGTGCCGGCGCAGACCCCGGCGGCTGACGTTCTGGCCCTCAACCCCGATGGTGTGTTCCTGTCCAACGGCCCGGGTGACCCTGAGCCTTGCGACTACGCGATCCAGGCGATCAAGGATGTGCTGGAAACCGAGATCCCGGTGTTCGGTATCTGCCTCGGTCACCAGCTGCTGGCCCTGGCGTCGGGTGCCAAGACCCTGAAAATGGGTCATGGTCACCACGGTGCCAACCACCCGGTCCAGGACCTGGACACTGGTGTGGTGATGATTACCAGCCAGAACCACGGCTTCGCGGTGGATGAAGCGACCCTGCCGGCCAACGTGCGTGCGATCCATAAGTCGCTGTTCGACGGTACGCTGCAAGGCATCGAGCGCACCGACAAGAGCGCGTTCAGCTTCCAGGGCCACCCTGAAGCGAGCCCGGGCCCGAACGATGTGGCGCCGCTGTTCGATCGCTTCATCAATGAGATGGCCAAGCGACGCTGACCGCGTGAAGCCCGAGGGCGGCCCCGAGTGCGGCGGCCCCCGCGGGCGCTTCAAAGATTGTTCGACGGCCTAGCCGACTGACCTGCGGATTTGAGTGACAAACCCATGCCAAAACGTACAGACATAAAAAGCATCCTGATTCTCGGCGCTGGCCCGATCGTGATCGGCCAGGCCTGCGAATTCGACTACTCCGGCGCCCAGGCTTGCAAAGCCCTGCGCGAAGAGGGTTATCGCGTCATCCTGGTGAACTCCAACCCGGCCACCATCATGACCGACCCGGCCATGGCCGACGCCACCTACATCGAGCCGATCAAATGGCAGACCGTTGCCAAGATCATCGAGAAAGAGCGTCCCGACGCGCTGTTGCCGACCATGGGCGGCCAGACGGCGCTGAACTGCGCCCTGGACCTGGAACGCGAAGGCGTCCTGGAAAAATTCGGTGTGGAAATGATCGGCGCCAACGCCGACACCATTGACAAGGCCGAAGATCGTTCGCGCTTTGACAAGGCAATGAAAGCCATCGGCCTGGAATGCCCACGCTCGGGCATCGCCCACAGCATGGAAGAGGCCAACGCGGTCCTCGAGAAGCTCGGCTTCCCATGCATCATCCGTCCGTCCTTCACCATGGGCGGCACCGGTGGTGGCATCGCCTACAACCGTGAAGAGTTCGAAGAAATCTGCGCCCGTGGCCTGGACCTGTCGCCGACCAAGGAACTGCTGATCGACGAATCCCTGATCGGCTGGAAAGAATACGAGATGGAGGTTGTCCGCGACAAAAAGGACAACTGCATCATCGTCTGCTCCATCGAAAACTTCGACCCGATGGGCGTGCACACCGGCGACTCGATCACCGTCGCACCGGCCCAGACCCTGACCGACAAGGAATACCAGATCCTGCGTAACGCCTCCCTGGCGGTATTGCGTGAGATCGGCGTGGAAACCGGCGGCTCTAACGTCCAGTTCGGCATCTGCCCGAATACTGGCCGCATGGTGGTCATCGAGATGAACCCGCGGGTTTCCCGTTCGTCGGCCCTGGCTTCGAAAGCCACCGGCTTCCCGATTGCCAAGGTCGCTGCCAAGCTGGCCGTGGGTTATACCCTCGACGAACTGTCGAACGACATCACCGGCGGCAAGACCCCGGCGTCCTTCGAGCCGTCCATCGACTACGTCGTGACCAAGCTGCCACGCTTCGCCTTCGAGAAGTTCGCCAAGGCCGATGCCCGCCTGACCACTCAGATGAAGTCGGTCGGTGAAGTCATGGCCATCGGCCGGACCTTCCAGGAGTCCCTGCAGAAAGCCCTTCGCGGCCTGGAAGTGGGTGTCTGCGGCCTCGATCCGAAACTGGACCTGAGCAACCCGGAAAGCATGAGCGAGCTCAAGCGCGAGCTGACCGTGCCGGGCGCCGAGCGTATCTGGTACGTGGCCGATGCCTTCCGTGCCGGCATGACCGTCGAGCAGATCTTCGGCATGAACATGATCGACCCTTGGTTCCTGGTGCAGATCGAAGATCTGATCAAGGAAGAAGAGAAGGTCAAGACCCTGGGCATGTCCAGCATCGACCGCGACACGATGTTCCGCCTCAAGCGCAAGGGTTTCTCCGACATGCGCCTGGCCAAGCTGCTGGGTGTGACCGAGAAGAGCCTGCGGGCCCATCGCCACAAGCTGGAGGTGTTCCCGGTCTACAAGCGCGTCGACACTTGCGCGGCCGAGTTCGCCACCGATACCGCCTACCTGTACTCCACGTACGAAGAAGAGTGCGAAGCCGCGCCATCGACCCGGGACAAGATCATGATCCTGGGTGGCGGTCCTAACCGGATCGGCCAGGGTATCGAGTTCGACTACTGCTGCGTACACGCGGCGCTGGCCCTGCGCGACGACGGGTACGAGACCATCATGGTCAACTGCAACCCGGAAACCGTGTCCACCGACTACGACACCTCCGATCGCCTGTACTTCGAGCCAGTGACCCTGGAAGACGTGCTGGAAATCGTCCGTGTCGAGAAGCCGAAAGGCGTGATCGTTCAGTATGGCGGCCAGACTCCACTGAAACTGGCTCGCGCCCTGGAAGCTGCTGGCGTACCGATCATCGGTACCAGCCCGGATGCCATCGACCGCGCCGAAGATCGTGAGCGCTTTCAGCAGATGGTCGAGCGCCTGAACCTGCGTCAGCCGCCAAACGCCACCGTGCGCAGCGAAGACGAAGCGATTCGCGCCGCCGCCAGGATCGGTTATCCGCTGGTGGTGCGCCCGTCCTATGTACTGGGCGGCCGTGCGATGGAAATCGTCTACCAAGAAGAAGAGCTCAAGCGCTACCTGCGCGAAGCGGTCCAGGTGTCCAACGACAGCCCGGTGCTGCTGGACCACTTTCTCAACTGCGCCATTGAAATGGACGTGGACGCGGTCAGTGACGGCAAGGACGTGGTGATCGGCGCGATCATGCAGCACATCGAGCAGGCCGGCGTTCACTCCGGTGACTCCGCCTGTTCGCTGCCGCCTTACTCGCTGCCGGCGCACATCCAGGACGAGATGCGCGAGCAGGTCAAGAAAATGGCCCTGGAGCTGGGCGTCGTCGGCCTGATGAACGTGCAACTGGCCCTGCAGGGCGAAGACATCTATGTCATCGAAGTCAACCCGCGCGCTTCCCGGACCGTGCCGTTCGTCTCCAAGTGCATCGGTGTTTCCCTGGCGATGATCGCGGCGCGAGTCATGGCTGGCAAGACCCTGAAAGAACTCGGTTTCACCAAGGAAATCATTCCGAACTTCTACAGCGTGAAAGAGGCGGTGTTCCCGTTCGCCAAGTTCCCAGGCGTGGACCCGATCCTCGGCCCGGAAATGAAGTCCACCGGTGAAGTGATGGGCGTGGGCGATACCTTCGGCGAAGCCTTTGCCAAGGCCCAGATGGGTGCCAGCGAAGTGTTGCCGACTGGCGGCACGGCGTTCATCAGCGTACGTGATGACGACAAGCCACTGGTTGCAGGCGTGGCCCGTGATCTGATCAACTTGGGCTTCGAAGTGGTTGCCACTGCCGGTACCGCCAGGCTGATCGAGGCGGCGGGGCTGAAAGTGCGCCGCGTGAACAAGGTGACTGAAGGGCGTCCGCATGTGGTCGACATGATCAAGAATGACGAGGTCACGCTGATCATCAACACCACCGAAGGCCGTCAGTCGATCGCCGACTCCTACTCCATTCGTCGCAATGCGCTGCAGCACAAAATCTATTGCACCACCACGATTGCTGCGGGCGAAGCGATCTGCGAAGCGCTCAAGTTCGGTCCCGAGAAGACCGTCCGTCGCTTGCAGGATCTACATGCAGGATTGAAGGCATGAGCATAACCAAGTACCCCATGACTGTTCAGGGCGCTCGCGCCCTGGAAGATGAGCTGGCGCACCTGACCAAGGTCGAGCGTCCGCGCTTGAGCCAGGCGATCGGTGAGGCCCGCGAACTGGGCGATCTCAAGGAAAACGCCGAATACCATGCAGCCCGTGAAGAGCAGGGTATGGTCGAGGCGCGGGTACGAGACATCGAAGGCCGCTTGCAGAATGCGGTGATCATCGATGTCACGACGATTCCGCATACCGGTAAGGTCATCTTCGGCACCACCGTGGAGATCGCCAACGTCGAGACCGATGAAAGCGTGACTTACCAGATCGTGGGTGAGGACGAGGCGGACATCAAACTCGGCAAGATTTCCGTTGGTTCGCCTATCGCTCGCGCCTTGATCGCCAAGGAAGAGGGGGATGTGGTGACGGTGAAGACGCCGGGTGGCGTCATCGAGTATGAGATTGTCGAAGTCCGTCACGTCTGAACGAAGGCGCCCGTTGCGTGCGGGCGCCATGCTTTGGCAGCTTGCCCAGATGCTGTGGGTTGGCGGCCTTTGGCTGCTGCACATCGGTCTGCTGCCGGTGCTGGGACGAATCGGCCTGGCACCGCTGCTGATCGACGAAATTGTGGGCATGCTGACGGCACTGATGGTGGCGTTCTCAGCAGTCTGTGTAATATTCCAGGCTTTGGTGCTGGTTCAGGCTGAGGGCCGTGCCAGCCTATGGCGCGACATTCGTGGGCAATTGCTGCTCATGTCGTTGTATGCCTGTGGAATGTTTCTGGCGGTGAGTCTCGGCTGGCCGGACGCAAGCCAGTGGCGGGTGTTCAGCTACGTAGTGTTGGGGCTTTCCGGATTGGTGCTGGTGTTGCAGCCGGTGCCTGGATGGAGTGGCAGGGTGCGCGAAGCGCACCCTTGACCCTTTGTCGTTACTTGAAGCGGTGAACGTTCGACAGTTGCTTGTTGACGCTGAAGTTCTTGCGGTAAAGCAATGCCATCTTACCGATGACCTGTACCAGGTCTGCCTTGCCGGTCTTGCACAGTTCTGCAATGGCAGCCAGGCGGGCTTCGCGGTCGAGGATGTTGAGCTTGATCTTGATCAGCTCGTGATCGCTCAATGCGCGTTCCAGCTCGGCCAGTACACCTTCAGTCAAGCCGTTGTCCGCCACAATCAGAACCGGTTTCAGGTGGTGGCCAATGGATTTGTATTGTTTCTTCTGCTCTTGAGTGAGCGGCATAATCTGACCCCTGCGTCTGATCTTGTAAAAAAGCGGCGGCCAGTTTACCCGAGCGAGTCCGGGACCGCCCACTTAATCACGACCCGTTTTATGTAGAGGTGGCCTGTGGCCCGTTCCAAGACTAGCCTGAACTGGCTCAAAGAGCATTTCAACGATCCATACGTCAAGATGGCGCAGAAGGACGGCTATCGTTCTCGTGCCAGCTATAAATTGCTGGAGATCCAGGAAAAGGATCGTTTGATCCGTCCTGGCATGACCGTGATCGACCTCGGCGCCGCGCCGGGCGGGTGGTCCCAGGTGACCAGTCGTCTGATCGGCGGTCAAGGACGATTGATCGCTTCCGACATCCTGGAAATGGACAGCATCCCTGATGTGACCTTCATCCAGGGCGATTTCACGGAAGACGCCGTCCTGGCAAAAATCCTGGAGGCCGTCGGAAATACGCAGGTCGACCTTGTGATTTCCGATATGGCCCCCAATATGAGTGGATTAGCGGCTGTCGACATGCCTCGTGCAATGTTTCTCAGCGAACTGGCCCTGGATCTTGCCGGGCGGGTTCTGCGTCCGGGCGGTGATTTTCTGATCAAGGTCTTCCAGGGTGAAGGTTTCGACGAATACCACAAGGGCATCCGCAAACTGTTCGACAAGGTGCAGATGCGCAAGCCATTGTCGTCCCGTGACCGCTCTCGCGAGCAGTATCTGCTGGCGCGGGGCTTTCGCGGAATTGAAGGCGCAGCCAGCGATGAGCGTCTTTAATACGGGTCGATAGTTTTTTTTGTCTCGCATTGCGAAAGTCGTGTAACGAAAATTACGCGGTCAAAGTTTCACAAAGGGTTACAGACGGCGCCTGCCAGAGTCGTAGGTAATGTAGTAAGTTAGGCCGGTGAATATCATGCGAAGCGCGCGCCAATAGCGGAGCTTGCTTCAGAGGGTAGTTAATTGAACGATATGGCAAAGAATCTGATCCTGTGGTTGATCATCGCCGCTGTCCTTGTGACCGTGATGAACAACTTCTCCAGCCCTAACGAGCCGCAGACCCTCAACTATTCCGACTTCATTCAACAGGTCAAGGATGGCAAGGTCGAGCGCGTTGCCGTCGATGGCTATGTCATCACCGGCAAGCGTACCGATGGCGACAGCTTCAAGACCATTCGTCCGGCCATCCAGGACAACGGCCTGATCGGTGATCTGGTGGACAACCATGTCGTGGTCGAAGGCAAGCAGCCTGAGCAACAAAGCATCTGGACCCAGCTCCTCGTGGCCAGCTTCCCGATCCTGGTGATCATCGCGGTGTTCATGTTCTTCATGCGCCAGATGCAGGGTGGTGCCGGCGGCAAGGGAGGGCCGATGAGTTTCGGCAAGAGCAAGGCAAGGCTGCTTTCCGAAGACCAGGTTAAAACCACCCTGGCAGACGTCGCTGGCTGTGACGAAGCCAAGGAAGAAGTGGGTGAGCTGGTCGAATTCCTGCGTGATCCGGGTAAATTCCAGCGCCTGGGCGGTCGTATCCCTCGCGGCGTGCTGATGGTCGGCCCGCCGGGTACCGGTAAAACCTTGCTGGCCAAGGCCATCGCCGGCGAAGCCAAGGTGCCGTTCTTCACCATTTCCGGTTCCGACTTCGTTGAAATGTTCGTGGGTGTGGGTGCCAGCCGTGTTCGCGACATGTTCGAACAGGCCAAGAAGCACGCGCCCTGCATCATCTTCATCGACGAGATCGACGCCGTCGGTCGCCACCGTGGCGCCGGCATGGGCGGCGGTCACGACGAGCGTGAGCAGACCCTCAACCAGTTGCTGGTGGAGATGGACGGCTTCGAAATGAACGACGGCATCATCGTCATTGCTGCCACCAACCGTCCAGACGTGCTCGACCCTGCGTTGCTGCGTCCGGGGCGCTTCGACCGCCAGGTCGTGGTGGGGTTGCCGGATATTCGCGGTCGTGAGCAGATCCTCAAGGTCCACATGCGTAAAGTCCCGATGGGTGACGATGTGGCTGCGGCGGTTATCGCCCGTGGTACACCGGGCTTCTCTGGTGCCGACCTGGCCAACCTGGTCAACGAAGCCTCGTTGTTCGCCGCTCGCGCCGGCAAACGCGTGGTGGAGATGAAAGAGTTCGAACTGGCCAAAGACAAGATCATGATGGGCGCCGAGCGCAAATCCATGGTCATGTCGGAAAAAGAAAAGCAGAACACGGCTTACCACGAGGCGGGCCATGCCATCGTCGGTCGCGTCGTGCCTGAGCACGATCCGGTCTACAAGGTTTCTATCATCCCCCGCGGTCGTGCGCTGGGTGTGACCATGTTCCTGCCGGAAGAAGATCGCTACAGCTTGTCCAAGCGGGCGCTGATCAGCCAGATCTGTTCGCTCTACGGTGGCCGTATCGCCGAAGAGATGACATTGGGCTTCGATGGTGTAACCACTGGTGCATCGAACGACATCATGCGTGCCAGCCAGATCGCACGGAACATGGTGACCAAGTGGGGCCTTTCCGAGAAGCTCGGTCCGCTGATGTATGCCGAGGAAGAAGGCGAAGTGTTCCTGGGTCGTGGCGGCAGTGGCCAGCATGCAAGCTTCTCCGGTGAGACGGCCAAGCTGATCGACTCCGAAGTGCGCAGCATCATTGACCAGTGCTACGGCACGGCGAAGCAGATCCTCACGGATAACCGTGACAAGCTCGACGCCATGGCTGATGCCTTGATGAAGTATGAAACCATCGATGCCGAGCAGATCGATGACATCATGGCGGGTCGTCCGCCCCGTGAGCCACGGGATTGGACCGGTGGTACGGGTACTCCTGGTACGCCTCCGGCGGTGCAGGGTGAGCGTCCGGAAGCACCGATCGGCGGTCCAGCTGCTGATGTCTAAGGCTTGAAATGACTTCTGTTCAGTCCTCGACCCGGTTGCCTTGTGGCAACCGGGTTCTTGATTTGGCCCATGTGCATGTCATGGGTATCCTCAATGTCACTCCCGATTCCTTTTCCGATGGCGGCCGGTTTGGTCAGCTCGATGCCGCGCTACGGCATGCCGAGGCCATGGTGGCAGCTGGTGCGACGCTGATCGATGTCGGCGGCGAGTCGACCCGGCCGGGTGCGCGTGCTGTCTCGCCTGTCGAGGAGCTGGAAAGAGTGGCCCCGGTGGTCGAGCGTATACGCCGTGAACTGGATGTCATAATCTCGGTCGATACGTCCACGCCGGCGGTCATGCGTGAAACGGCTCGGTTGGGAGCGGGCTTGATCAACGATGTCCGCTCCCTGCAGCGCGATGGAGCCCTGGATGCCGCGGCGGCTACCGGATTGCCGGTGTGTCTGATGCATATGCTCGGCGAGCCGGGAACCATGCAGAACGACCCTCGCTATGACGATGTAACCAGGGAAGTCGGCAAGTTCCTGGCCGAACGCATGAATCAGTGCGCGTTGGCGGGTATTCCTGCCGAGCGGGTGGTGCTGGATCCCGGTTTCGGCTTTGCCAAGACCCTGGATCATAATCTTAGCCTGTTCAAGCATATGGACGCCTTGCATGCCCTGGGTCGACCGCTGTTGGTCGGAGTGTCCCGGAAAAGCATGATAGGCAATGCCTTGGGGCGCCCGGTGGGCGAGCGACTGTTTGGTGGTCTCGCTCTTGCGGCCCTGGCTATTACAAAAGGTGCGCGCATATTACGTGTGCACGATGTGGCCGAAACGATGGATGTCGTGCGGATGATCGCAGCGGTAGATTCAGCCGAATAAGAATGACGGAGCGCTTATGAGCAAGAAATATTTTGGCACCGACGGTATCCGTGGTCGGGTCGGCGAATACCCTATTACCCCTGATTTCATGCTCAAACTCGGTTGGGCTGCCGGCATGGCGTTCCGCAAGATGGGCGCCTGTAAGGTGCTGGTCGGCAAGGACACGAGAATTTCGGGCTATATGTTCGAGTCGGCTCTCGAAGCTGGCCTGACCTCGGCGGGCGCCGATGTGATGTTGCTGGGGCCAATGCCGACACCAGCCATCGCCTACTTGACGCGCACCTTCCATGCGCAGGCGGGTATCGTGATCAGCGCCTCCCATAACCCCCATGATGACAATGGCATCAAGTTTTTCTCCGGCAAGGGCACCAAGTTGCCTGACGAAGTCGAGCTGATGATCGAAGAGCTGCTGGATACGCCGATGACAGTTGTTGAGTCGAGCAAGATCGGCAAGGTATCGCGGATCAACGATGCGTCGGGTCGTTACATCGAGTTCTGCAAAGGCAGCGTGCCCACCGGTACCAGCTTCGCGGGCTTGAAGGTCGTCGTCGATTGCGCCCACGGTGCAACCTATAAAGTCGCACCGAGTGTATTTCGCGAGTTGGGCGCCGAGGTAGTGGTGCTGTCCGCCCAGCCTAACGGGCTGAACATCAACCACAACTGTGGTTCCACTCATACCGACGCGTTGCAGGCGGCGGTCCTGGCCGAACAGGCCGATCTCGGGATCGCCTTCGATGGCGACGGTGACCGGGTTCTGATGGTGGATCACACTGGGGCTGTCGTTGATGGCGATGAGCTGCTGTTCATCATCGCGCGGGATCTGCATGAGCGCGGCAAGCTGCAGGGGGGCGTGGTCGGCACGCTGATGAGCAATCTCGGGCTCGAGCTGGCGCTTGCCGACCTGGATATCCCATTCGTGCGGGCCAACGTGGGTGATCGCTATGTCATCTCGGAGCTGCTGGAACGCAATTGGGTCATCGGGGGCGAAAACTCCGGTCACATCGTGTGCTTCGATCACACCACCACCGGTGATGCGATCATTGCCGCATTGCAGGTACTGATGGCGCTCAAGGCCCGCAACGAGAGCCTCGCGCTGTCGCGCCAGACGTTGCGCAAATGTCCGCAGGTGCTGATCAATGTGCGTTTTGGTGGCGGGGCGAACCCCATCGAGCACGCCACTGTCCAGCAAGCCAGCGAGCGGGTGACCCAGGCGATGGCGGGGCGTGGGCGGGTGCTGCTGCGCAAGTCCGGCACGGAGCCCCTCGTGCGTGTCATGGTCGAGGGCGAGGACGAAGCCCAGGTTCGCGGTTATGCCGAAGAACTGGCGAAGCTTGTTACTGAAGTTTCTGCCTGAATTCGGCTTGCCAGTCATGAAACGGTTGGGTAACATCTGCGCCCACTTTGACCGACGAGGTACAGCATGCGTCGCCCTATGGTAGCTGGTAACTGGAAGATGCACGGTACCCGCGCCAGCGTCGCTGAGCTGATCAATGGCCTTCGTCATCTGGCCTTGCCAAGCGGTGTTGATGTCGCGGTATTCCCGCCTTGCTTGTATATCAATCAAGTGATTGATGGCTTGAAGGGCAAGTCGATTTCGATCGGTGCGCAGAATTCTGCGGTGGAATCCATGCAAGGTGCGCTGACCGGTGAAATTGCGCCAAGTCAGCTGGTGGATGCAGGATGTTCTCTGGTTCTTGTCGGGCACTCCGAGCGCCGCATGATCATGGGTGAGCAAGATAAGGCCCTGATTCGCAAGTTTGCAGCGGCTCAGGCCTGCGGTCTGGTTCCGGTGTTGTGCGTAGGGGAAACCCTTGAGCAGCGTGAAGCCGGCAAGACCCTTGAAGTTGTCGGGCGTCAGCTGGGCAGCATCATCGAAGACCTGGGTGTCGGTGCTTTTGCAAAGGCAGTCATAGCTTACGAGCCGGTCTGGGCCATTGGCACCGGGCTGACTGCTTCGCCGCAACAGGCGCAGGATGTGCACGCCGCCATCCGCGCCCAGTTGGCGGCAGAGAATTCTGAAGTGGCACGAGGTGTGCGGCTTCTATACGGCGGCAGCGTGAAGGCGGCCAATGCGGTCGAACTGTTCGGCATGCCGGATATCGATGGGGGGCTCATTGGTGGAGCTTCCCTGAATGCAGATGAGTTCGGTGCGATCTGTCGCGCCGCGGGAAACTGAAAAAATGCTGGAAACAGTCGTAGTCGTTTTTCATCTGCTGGGTGCATTGGGCGTAGTTGCTCTGGTATTGCTGCAGCAGGGTAAAGGTGCGGATGCTGGTGCGTCTTTCGGTGCAGGTGCTTCAAATACTGTATTCGGAAGCCAAGGTTCCTCTACCTTTCTTAGTAAGTTTACTGCTATACTTGCCGCCGGTTTCTTCATGACCAGCTTAGGGTTAGGTTACTTTGCTAAAGAGAAAGCTCATGAGCTGACTCAAGTAGGTTTGCCAAGCCCGGCGGTATTGGAAGCGCCAAAGCAACAACCGGCTTCTGATGATGTCCCGGTGCTTCAAGAGCAAAAGTCGGCCAACCCGGCGACTGACGTGCCTCCAGCTCAAGAGCAGAAGTAAGAAGATTTCAAACGCTGTATTGCCGAGGTGGTGGAATTGGTAGACACGCAACCTTGAGGTGGTTGTGCCCATAGGGTGTAGGGGTTCGAGTCCCCTTCTCGGTACCAATTGAATCAGGAAAGCCCGCAATAGCGGGCTTTCCTGTAGGTGGAAGGGTTACATTGACCCTGTAAAGGATCGGTCGTATACTTCCGCCCCAGCTTTGTCGCGGGATGGAGCAGCCTGGTAGCTCGTCGGGCTCATAACCCGAAGGTCGTCGGTTCAAATCCGGCTCCCGCAACCAGTTTTAGGGCCCCTTCCAAGGGGCTTTTTGTTAGCTGGACACTTTATAACGCCGCTGTTCAACGGCGTTTCAGGGATGGGCGATTCGCCCATTTTTTTTTATTTGCACAGCATGCACAAACATGCACGAGGGGGTTCAGGTGTCGAGCAAGCTAGAACAGTTGCAGGCCTTGTTGGCCCCGGTGGTCGTGGCCCTTGGCTATGAATGCTGGGGTATTGAGTTTTCGGCTCAAGGTCGCCACTCACTGTTGCGCGTTTATATCGATAAGGAAGGCGGCGTGTTGGTGGATGATTGCGCCATCGTCAGCCGTCAGATCAGCGGTGTGTTGGATGTTGAAGATCCAATCAGCACCGAATACACCCTTGAGGTTTCCTCGCCCGGCATGGAACGCCCACTGTTCAACCTTGAACAGTTCGCTTCGTTTGCCGGTGAACAAGTGAAGATCAAGCTGCGCTCGCCCTTCGAGGGTCGACGCAACTTTCAAGGCCTTCTGCGCGGTGTAGAAGAACAGGATGTCGTGGTGCAGGTAGATGACCATGAGTTCCTGTTGCCGATCGATATGATCGACAAGGCCAACATTATTCCCAGTTTTGACTGATACGTGCCAGATACTGCGGATCCCGCGGATCCAATGGCTTGCGAAAGGCGAGGCGTACGATGAGCAAAGAAGTACTGCTGGTTGTTGAGTCGGTATCCAATGAAAAGGGCGTACCGGCTAACGTTATTTTTGAAGCGCTGGAGCTGGCTCTGGCCACTGCTACCAAGAAGCGGTTTGAAGACGAAGTTGATTTGCGTGTGGAAATCAACCGCCACACCGGTTCCTATGAGACTTTCCGTCGCTGGACGGTAGTAGAGGAAGCCGATCTGGATGATCCGGCTATCGAGACCTGGCCGAGCAAGGTTGCGCAAACGCATCCTGGTGCCAAGGTCGGTGATGTCGTCGAAGAAAAGATCGAGTCCATCGAGTTTGGTCGCATCGCTGCACAGACTGCCAAGCAGGTCATCGTGCAGAAGGTCCGCGAAGCCGAGCGCGCGCAAGTGGTTGACGCTTATCGCGAGAAGCTGGGTGAGATCATCTCCGGTACCGTGAAAAAGGTCACCCGCGACAACGTGATCGTCGACCTGGGCAACAACGCCGAGGCGCTGTTGGCTCGTGAAGACATCATTTCTCGCGAAACCTTCCGGGTGGGCGTGCGACTGCGCGCGCTGCTCAAGGAAATCCGCACCGAGAACCGCGGCCCGCAGCTGATCCTGTCGCGTACCGCGCCGGAAATGCTGATCGAGCTGTTCCGCATCGAAGTGCCGGAAATCGCCGAAGGCCTGATCGAAGTCATGGCTGCCTCCCGTGATCCGGGATCGCGTGCCAAGATCGCGGTCCGCTCCAAGGACAAGCGCATCGACCCGCAAGGTGCCTGCATCGGCATGCGCGGTTCGCGTGTCCAGGCCGTATCCGGCGAGTTGGGCGGTGAGCGTGTGGACATCGTTCTCTGGGACGATAACCCGGCTCAGTTCGTGATCAACGCAATGTCGCCAGCCGAAGTGGCGGCCATTATCGTTGACGAAGATGCCCACGCCATGGACATCGCCGTTGGCGCAGACAATCTGGCTCAGGCCATCGGCCGCGGTGGTCAGAACGTGCGTCTGGCCAGCCAGTTGACTGGCTGGACCCTGAACGTGATGACCGAATCGGACATCCAGGCCAAGCAGCAAGCTGAAACCGGTGACATCCTGCGCAACTTTATCGAAGAGCTCGAAGTCGATGAAGAACTGGCGCAGGTGCTGGTGGATGAAGGCTTTACCAGCCTGGAAGAGATTGCCTACGTGCCGGTGGAGGAGATGCTCAACATCGACGGCTTTGACGAAGATATCGTCAACGAGCTTCGTGCTCGGGCCAAGGATCGTTTGTTGACCAAAGCCATCGCTACTGAGGAAAAGCTGGCAGACGCCCATCCGGCCGAAGACCTGCTCTCGCTTGAGGGTATGGACAAGGATTTGGCGATGGAACTGGCGGTGCGCGGCGTAATTACCCGCGAAGACCTGGCCGAGCAGTCTATTGACGACCTGCTCGACATCGACGGCATTGACGATGATCGTGCCGGCAAGTTGATCATGGCCGCCCGAGCCCACTGGTTCGAGTAATTAGGCGCGGCCTGAGGAGAGAAGTGCATGACGCAAGTCACGGTGAAACAACTGGCCGATGAGGTCAAAACACCGGTAGAGCGCCTGTTGCAGCAGATGCGTGAGGCAGGTCTGCCGCACACCGCCGCCGAGGAACATGTGACCGACAGTGAGAAGCAGTCCCTGCTGACCCACTTGAAGAGCAGTCACAAGGCGAAAGTGGAAGAACCGCGCAAGATTACTCTGCAGCGTAAAACCACCAGCACCCTGCGTGTTGCCGGTAGCAAAAGCATCAGCGTAGAAGTACGCAAGAAGAAAGTTTTCGTGCAGCGCAGCCCGGAAGAAATCGAAGCCGAGCGCAAGCGCGAGCTGGATGAACGTCGCGCAATAGAGAATGCCGCGCGCCAGAAGGCTGAAGAAGAAGCCAAACGCCGCGCCGAAGAAGAAGCGCGTCGTCAGCCTGCCCCAGTCGCTGCGCAATCCGTTCCGGCGGAAGTCGTCGCGGAGCCTGCCCAGGTGGCTGAGCCCGTACGTGAAAGCGCGCCGGTCCTGGAGGCAGTACCTGCTCCTGTGGCTGATCGCAAGCGCGACGAGCCGCGTCGTCCGGACAAGCCGCGCGCCGACGAAAACCGTCGTGGCGGTGGCGATGGCGAGCGCAAGAACGCTCCACATCGTGCTTCGGTCAAGGAAAAGGCGCCGGCACCACGCGTCGCTCCGCGCACCACCGACGAAGAAAGCGACGGCTTCCGTCGTGGCGGTCGCGGCAAGGCCAAGCTGAAGAAGCGCAACGCCCACGGTTTCCAGAGCCCGACCGGCCCTGTCGTGCGTGAAGTGAAGATCGGCGAGACCATCACTGTGGGCGATCTGGCCCAGCAGATGTCGGTCAAGGCTGCCGAGATCATCAAGTTCATGTTCAAACTGGGTACCCCGGCCACCATCAACCAGGTACTGGATCAGGAAACTGCCCAACTGGTTGCCGAAGAGCTGGGCCACAAAGTGACCCTGATCAGCGACACCGCCCTGGAAGATTCCCTGGCCGAGTCCCTGAAGTTCGAAGGTGAAGCGGTTCCTCGTGCGCCGGTCGTGACCGTCATGGGCCACGTCGACCACGGTAAGACCTCGCTGCTCGACTATATCCGTCGTGCCAAGGTAGCGGCTGGCGAAGCCGGCGGTATCACCCAGCATATCGGTGCATACCACGTTGAAACCGACCGTGGCATGGTCACCTTCCTCGATACCCCGGGTCACGCCGCGTTTACCGCGATGCGTGCCCGTGGTGCCAAGGCGACCGACATCGTGATCCTGGTGGTCGCGGCCGATGACGGCGTGATGCCACAGACCGTCGAAGCCGTTCAGCATGCCCAGGCCGCTGGCGTGCCGCTGGTAGTGGCGGTGAACAAGATCGACAAGCCGGGCGCCGATCTCGATCGTATCCGCAGCGAGCTGTCGGTGCACGGCGTGACCTCGGAAGATTGGGGCGGCGACACTCCATTCGTACCGGTTTCGGCGAAGATGGGTACCGGCGTCGACGAATTGCTCGAAGCGGTATTGCTGCAGGCCGAAGTGCTCGAACTGACCGCCACCCCATCGGCCCCTGGTCGTGGTGTTGTGGTTGAATCGCGCCTGGACAAGGGCCGCGGTCCGGTCGCCACGGTCCTGGTTCAGGACGGTACACTGCGTCAGGGCGACATGGTACTGGTCGGCTCGAACTATGGTCGCGTTCGCGCCATGCTCGACGAGAACGGCAAGCCGATCAAGGAAGCCGGTCCGGCTATCCCGGTCGAGATCCTCGGCCTGGACGGTACACCGGATGCCGGTGACGAGATGAGCGTTGTGGCTGACGAGAAGAAAGCCCGTGAAGTGGCTCTGTTCCGTCAAGGCAAGTTCCGCGAAGTCAAACTGGCTCGCGCTCACGCCGGTAAGCTGGAAAACATCTTCGAGAACATGGGCCAGGAAGAGAAGAAGACGCTCAACATCGTCCTCAAATCCGACGTCCGTGGTTCGCTGGAAGCTTTGCAGGGCGCTCTGAACGGCCTGGGCAACGACGAAGTGCAAGTGCGTGTGGTCGGCGGTGGCGTCGGTGGTATCACCGAAAGCGACGCCAACCTGGCACTGGCTTCCAATGCGGTACTGTTCGGCTTCAACGTGCGTGCCGATGCCGGTGCGCGCAAGATCGTCGAGCAGGAAGGTCTGGATATGCGTTACTACAACGTGATCTACGACATCATCGAAGACGTCAAGAAGGCCCTGACCGGTATGTTGGGCAGCGACGTGCGGGAGAACATCCTGGGCGTGGCCGAAGTTCGCGACGTGTTCCGTTCGCCGAAATTCGGTGCAATCGCCGGTTGCATGGTGATCGAAGGTGTTGTTCACCGTAACCGTCCGATCCGTGTACTGCGTGAAGACATCGTGATCTTCGAAGGCGAGCTGGAATCCCTGCGTCGCTTCAAGGATGACGCTTCGGAAGTACGTGCCGGCATGGAATGCGGTATCGGCGTCAAGAGCTACAACGACGTCAAGGTCGGTGACAAGATCGAAGTCTTCGAGAAGGTTCAGGTTGCTCGCAGCCTCTGACTCGCGTACTTCAAGAGCCGCATCGGGTAGCCGCATGAACATGCGCTGCTTCGCTGGCGGGCTCTAAACGCAACGCCCGGTCTGGCTTTTGTCAGGCCGGGCGTTTGCCGCTTTCAGACCTCGCGGGTTTCACCGTGGGGCAGTAACAGGTAGCAAGACATGGCAAAAGAATATAGCCGTACCCAACGAATCGGCGATCAGATGCAGCGCGAGCTGGCCCAGCTGATCCGTCGCGAAGTCAAGGACCCGCGTGTCGGCCTGGTCACCATTACCGCTGTGGAAGTCAGCCGTGACGTCGGTCATGCAAAGATTTTCATCACGGTGATGGGGCAGGACGGCGCCGATGACGTCGCCCAGAGCATCAAGGTGCTCAACTCGGCCGCCGGTTTCCTGCGCATGCAGTTGGCCAGGGAAATGAAGCTGCGCAGTGTTCCACAGCTGCATTTCCATTACGACGAAAGCGTTGCCCGGGGCGCGCATCTGTCGGCGTTGATCGAGCGTGCCGTGGCTGAAGACAGTCAGCACGCGGCTGAACCCGAAGACACCAAGGAGTAACCGGTGGCTCAGGTCAAACGTATTCGTCGTAACGTCAGCGGTATCATCCTGCTCGACAAGCCGTTGGGGTTCACCTCCAACGCAGCCTTGCAGAAGGTTCGCTGGCTGCTCAATGCCGAGAAGGCCGGGCATACCGGCAGCCTCGATCCGCTGGCCACCGGTGTGCTGCCGCTGTGCTTCGGCGAGGCGACCAAGTTCTCCCAATACCTGCTCGACTCCGACAAGGGTTATGAAACCCTGGCGCAACTGGGCAAGACCACCACCACGGCGGACGCCGAAGGTGAGGTTCTGCGTGAGCGGCCGGTGACCGTTGGTCAGGCTGATATCGAAGCAGTGCTGCCCGGATTTCGTGGGCAAATCAGTCAGATACCGCCGATGTACTCCGCCCTGAAGCGGGATGGGCAGCCATTGTATAAACTGGCCCGTGCAGGCGAAGTAGTGGAGCGTGAACCGCGTTCTGTTACTATTGCGCGCTTGGAATTGCTGGCCTTTGACGGTAATACTGTACGGCTCGCCGTGGATTGCAGCAAAGGCACTTATATCCGCACCCTGGTGGAGGATATTGGTGAGCAACTGGGCTGTGGTGCGTACGTGGCGGAGTTGCGACGGACCCAGGCCGGACCTTTCACCCTGGCCCAGACGGTCACGCTGGAAGAGCTTGAAGCGGTACATGCCGAAGGCGGCAATGAAGCGGTCGACCGCTTCCTGATGCCATCGGACAGTGGCCTGCTGGACTGGCCGCTGTTGCAGTTCTCGGAACACAGTGCATTCTACTGGCTCAATGGCCAGCCGGTGCGCGCTCCGGATGCGCCAAAATTCGGCATGGTCCGGGTACAGGATCACAACGGTCGCTTCATCGGTATCGGTGAAGTGAGCGAAGACGGGCGCATTGCGCCGCGTCGACTGATTCGGTCGGAATGACCGGAACCCGCCTGTGTAACAGCAGGCGGGCGAGTGTGGCTGTCAACAGGCACGGTCACTACTCATTTATAGATACAGGGATCTGTCCCTGGCCTGTTGGTGCGGTTTTCTCGGAACCCGTACCCTATGAGAGGAAAGCCACATGGCACTCAGCGTTGAAGAAAAAGCTCAGATCGTGACCGACTACCAGCAAGCTGTTGGTGATACTGGTTCGCCAGAAGTGCAAGTTGCACTGCTGACCGCCAACATCAACAAACTGCAAGGTCACTTCAAGGCCAACGGTAAAGATCACCACTCCCGTCGTGGTCTGATCCGCATGGTAAACCAGCGTCGTAAGCTGCTGGACTACCTCAAGGGCAAGGACGTTAATCGTTACAGCACCTTGATCGGTCGCCTGGGTCTGCGTCGCTAATCAGCGATTGCGCTATGAGGTTGGTGGTCTGTCTGTTGCCAGCGCTTTTGCGTCGGCAACCGGCAGGCTCCCAGCCTCAAGTTTTATCTGGACAGTCGTTGGGCCGATTCCCCGCACTGCCCAAGAATTTCGCAAGAAGACAAGTTCCCCAAGAGCCACAAAGAAGGTAGGACACCGTGAACCCGGTAATCAAAAAATTCCAGTTCGGTCAGTCGACCGTTACCCTCGAGACTGGCCGTATCGCCCGTCAGGCCTCCGGCGCAGTGCTGGTCACCGTTGACGACGACGTCAGCGTATTGGTGACCGTTGTCGGTGCCAAGCAAGCCGATCCAGGCAAGGGCTTCTTCCCTCTGTCTGTTCACTACCAGGAAAAGACTTACGCTGCCGGTAAGATCCCTGGCGGTTTCTTCAAGCGCGAAGGCCGTCCTTCCGAGAAAGAAACCCTGACTTCCCGACTGATCGACCGTCCGATCCGTCCGCTGTTCCCAGAAGGCTTCATGAACGAAGTGCAGGTTGTCTGCACCGTCGTCTCCACCAGCAAGAAGACCGATCCGGACATCGCTGCGATGATCGGTACCTCGGCCGCGCTGGCCATCTCCGGCATTCCTTTCGATGGCCCCATCGGCGCTGCCCGCGTTGCGTTCCACGAAAGCACCGGCTACCTGCTGAACCCGACCTACGAGCAACTGAAGGCTTCGAGCCTGGACATGGTCGTTGCCGGTACTTCCGAAGCCGTGCTGATGGTTGAATCCGAAGCCAAGGAACTGACCGAAGACCAGATGCTGGGCGCCGTGCTGTTCGCCCACGACGAGTTCCAGGTGGTGATCAACGCCGTCAAGGAACTGGCCGCCGAAGCCGCCAAGCCAACCTGGACCTGGGCTCCGCAAGCCGAAGCCACCGAGCTGCTGGGTACGATCCGTGCCGAGTTCGGCGAAGCGATCTCCCAGGCTTACACCATCACCGTCAAGGCCGACCGTTATGCACGCCTGGGCGAGTTGAAGGATCAGGTCGTTGCCAAGCTGTCCGGCGAAGAAGGCCAGCCATCGGCCGCCGACGTGAAGGCTGCTTTCGGTGAAATCGAATACCGCACGGTTCGCGAGAACATCGTCAACGGCAAACCACGTATCGACGGTCGCGACACCCGCACCGTACGTCCGCTGAATATTGAAGTCGGCGTACTGCCGAAGACCCACGGTTCGGCGCTGTTCACCCGTGGCGAAACCCAGGCCCTGGTCGTTGCCACACTGGGCACCGCCCGTGACGCGCAACTGCTGGACACCCTGGAAGGCGAGAAGAAAGACCCGTTCATGCTGCACTACAACTTCCCTCCGTTCTCGGTGGGCGAGTGTGGTCGCATGGGTGGTGCCGGTCGTCGCGAAATCGGTCACGGCCGTCTGGCCCGTCGTTCGGTCCAGGCCATGCTGCCGGACGCCGATGTGTTCCCGTACACCATCCGCGTGGTATCGGAAATCACCGAGTCCAACGGTTCGAGTTCCATGGCTTCGGTCTGCGGCGCTTCCCTGGCCTTGATGGACGCTGGCGTGCCGATGAAGGCGCCGGTTGCCGGTATCGCCATGGGCCTGGTGAAGGAAGGCGAGAAATTCGCCGTCCTGACCGACATCCTGGGTGACGAAGACCATTTGGGCGACATGGACTTCAAAGTGGCCGGTACCGCCAAAGGCGTGACCGCACTGCAGATGGACATCAAGATCAAGGGCATCACCGAAGAGATCATGGAAATCGCCCTGGGCCAAGCCCTGGAAGCGCGCCTGAACATCCTCGGCCAGATGAACCAGGTGATCGGTCAGTCCCGTACCGAGCTGTCGGAAAACGCTCCGACCATGATCGCGATGAAGATCGACACCGACAAGATCCGTGACGTCATCGGTAAAGGTGGCGCGACCATCCGTGCGATCTGCGAAGAAACCAAGGCCTCGATCGACATCGAAGACGACGGTTCGATCAAGATCTTCGGCGAAACCAAGGAAGCGGCAGAAGCAGCACGCCAGCGCGTCCTGGGCATCACTGCTGAAGCCGAGATCGGCAAGATCTACGTCGGCAAGGTCGAGCGCATCGTCGACTTCGGCGCCTTCGTCAACATCCTGCCGGGCAAGGACGGTCTGGTTCACATCTCCATGCTGAGCGATGCTCGCGTCGAGAAAGTGACCGACATCCTGAAAGAAGGCCAGGAAGTGGAAGTGCTGGTACTGGACGTGGACAACCGCGGCCGTATCAAGCTGTCCATCAAGGACGTCGCAGCAGCCAAGGCATCGGGCGTTTAATCACCCCCGCGGCTGACCGCTGAACAAGCAAACGCCCCGACTGGTTCGGGGCGTTTTGCTGTGTGGGGAAAATCCTTGCGTAGCTGGTTGCCTGGCCACAGGTGACGATGCTAGGTTTAGCCACCGCCCGTGTAGCTCAGTCGGTAGAGCAGCGCACTCGTAACGCGAAGGTCGCAGGTTCGATTCCTGTCTCGGGCACCACGCTTTCTTTATCTGCGCTCTTCGACTCCTGTTGTTGCACTGGCTTGCGTCTCTGCTAGGATTCCTTGCCTCAACGAAACAATTGCTCTGTTTTCAGATGATCCTCACGAATGGTTCTGAAGGCCAGGTAAACCGGGCAAGTCACGGTTTCCTGTGTCAGAGAGATCCTTGAATGATCCAGACCTATCCCCATTCCTCCGATCAGCGAGAACGACATGACGGCTAAAGAACTGACGCAAGAAGCCAGACACGAAGAAGCCCTGCGCAAATACGCCCTGGACACGCCTCAGTTACTGGAAGAAATCAGGAATCTGAGCGACGACGAACAGAGAGACCAGATCCAGTGGGCCTTCGAAGATGAGGCCGAAGCCCAGGGGCTGCAGCCTTGGGAGTTGACGCTCAAGTACACCAGCACACCTGAGGAATTCGAGGCGCAGCGCCTTGCCTTGCACAAGGAGGCTGCCGAGGTGTTGGGTGTGGATTGGGAGGAATACTGCGAGATGAATAATCTTGTAGTTTAAAAAAGCAGCCACAAGCTACAAGCTGCAAGACAGGCGTCGAACCGCTTGAAGCTTGCAGCTTGAAGCTCGCAACTGCCGCTCAGAGGCTCAGCCGCATCGACAGATCCACCGCCTTCACATCCTTGGTCATCGCTCCGATCGAGATGTAATCCACCCCGGTCTCGGCAATCGGTCGCAAGGTGTTTTCATTGATTCCGCCGCTGGCCTCCAGCTTCGCCTTGCCGCCGTTCAGGCGTACGGCTTCACGCATGTCGTCCAGGCTCAGTTCGTCGAGCATGATGATGTCGGCATTGGCCGCCAGGGCTTCTTTCAATTCCGCCAGACTTTCCACTTCGACTTCCACCGGTTTGCCCGGTGCGATCTTGTGGGCGGTCGCAATCGCCTGGGCGATCCCGCCGCAGGCGGCGATGTGGTTTTCCTTGATCAGGAAGGCATCGTACAGGCCGATGCGGTGGTTATGGCAACCGCCACAGGTCACGGCGTACTTCTGCGCCAGGCGCAGCCCGGGCAGGGTCTTGCGGGTGTCCAGCAGCTTGACCTGGGTGTCGGCGACAAAGTCGGCCAGGTAACGGGCACGGGTGGCGACGCCGGAAAGCATTTGCAGGAAGTTCAGCGCGCTGCGCTCGCCCGTGAGCAAGGAGCGGGCCGGGCCTTCTAGGTGGAACAGCACCTGGTCGGGGCTTGCCCGGTCGCCGTCGCGCACTTGCCAGTGGACCGCGACACGCGGGTCCAGTTGCCGGAACACGGCGTCGACCCAGGCCGTACCGCTGATGATCGCGGCTTCGCGGGTAATGATGATGGCCTTGGCCAGGCGTTCGGCGGGGATCAGTTGCGCGGTGATGTCGCCGCTGCCGATGTCTTCGAGCAATGCGCGACGCACATTGGCTTCGATTTCGGCGGTCAGGTCGGCGAGACGTAGGTTCGGCATAACGGGCTCCACAGGCAAAGTGGGCCGATTATAGGGCCAGTGTCCTGTGGCACAAACATTGTTCACCAGGACCTGCATTTGGTCGGCTCTTCGCAACGTTTTGCCGATTTCCCGGTCATCTATTGCGATGTATTTCAAGCTGGGTCACAGAGTCCTCTGGTGCGACGGGGTTCTTTTACCAGATAATCCGCCTTTCGATTGACGTCATGGCTTTGACGTTGCCAACCGAAGAACACCGTTTCAGGAGGCCAGGATGCATAACGACGGGAATGTAGTGCCTTTGCGCAAGGGTTCTACCGATCAGGCGAATCGCTCGCCACTCGCCCGTTTGCCTGTGATTCTGCTCCAGGTTCGCGACAAGGCTGCGCAACAGTTGCGCCTGGGTTTGCAGAGGCTGTTCGATAACGCTGACGATACGCTGTTCGAGATGGCCGACCGGGCGCGCAACGATGTCGAACAGAATCTGTTCTTCGAAGCCATGCGGGACCTGCGCCTGAAGCGAAAGAGCATCGAACGCGAATTCATCGAGCAGTTCTTCGAGGCGTTCGTCAGCCTCGCCCAGTACGACCTGACTCGCGCCTCCTTGAGCACCGTCGTCGCTCCGGGGGGGCCGGGCAAGTCGTCCCATGACGATCTGGAGCGCCATCTGGCCGTGGAGGCCATGGTCACCCGGGTGCTCAGTCGCGATGGGGCCTCCCTCGACCAATTGACGGCCCGGCTTAGCGTACTGCTGGCCCGGCCGATGGCGAGTTCCCAGAATCCCCTGAGCCCGGCGCTGTTGTGCCAGACCTTTCTGCAGGCCGGGCGCAACCTGGGGGTGGAGATCAAGGTCAAGCTGATCCTGCTCAAGCTGTTCGAGCGGTATGTGCTCAGCGAGTGCGACCAGTTCTATGCCGAGGCCAACCAGTTGCTGGCGGCCACGGGGATCCTGTCGGATCTCAAGATTTCGCCGTCCCGGCGTGCGTCGGATCGTGCCGACGATGCTCCGCGTTCCACGCCGGAGCGTGCGGCCAAGCCCCGGTCCGCCGAGGTCGATGACAGCGTGCAGGAAGTGTTTTCCGCCTTGCAGAAACTGGTGATGCAGGTGCGTGGCAGCGTGGCGCCGACCCTGGAGCCCAGCGCACCGGCGCAGCCCATCTCGACCCGTGACCTGTTGCGTCTGCTCTCCCATTTGCAGCAATACGTGCCGGCCCCCACGCTTCAGGACGAGTTCGATCTGCGCAGCCAGCTCGAACAACTGCTTACCCGGGTCAGCGTCAAGAGCGGCAAGTCGCGGGTGGTCGAAGGTGCCGACGAGGACGTGATCAACCTGATCGCGATGATGTTCGAGTTCATCCTCGACGACCACAACCTGCCGGACTCCCTCAAGGCGTTGATCGGCCGGCTGCAAATCCCGATGCTCAAGGTCGCGGTGCAGGACAAGAGTTTCTTCAGCCGCGGCAATCATCCCGCCCGCCGGCTGCTCAACGAAATTGCCGCCGCCGCCGTGGGCTGGGGCGATTGTGACGATCATCAGCGCGATAGCCTTTACCAGCGCATCGAACAGGTGGTGCAGCGGCTGTTGAACGACTTCGTCGATGACCCGGCGATTTTCTCTGAAGTACTGGCCGAATTCCTCGCCTTCACCAGTGATGAGCGGCGCCGCTGCGAGCTGCTCGAACAGCGGATCCGCGATGCCGAAGAAGGGCGGGCCAAGGCTGAGCTGGCGCGCCAGCGGGTCGAAGGTGCGTTGAATCAGGTCATGTTTGGCAAGGTGCTGCCCCAGGCCGTGGTGGAATTCGTGCAGCAGGCCTGGAGCCAGGTGCTGCTGCTCACCGGCTTCAAGCATGGCGAGCAGTCCGCCGAATGGCAGGCCGATGTCCTGACCCTGGAGCAACTGATCTGGAGTGTCCAGTATCACGATGAGCCAGATGCCGGCTTACGCTTGCTGGCCATGGTGCCGGAGCTGCTCAAGGCCTTGCGCGAAGGGTTGAGTCGTTCGGCATTCGACCCGTTCGCCACCAGCGAATTCTTCAGCGAACTGGAAGTCCTGCATGTGCAGGCTTTGCAGCGTATGGGCCAGGCCACGGATCAGGCCCAGTCGGCCGATGCGCCGGCAATGATCGAGGTACGGGAGAAAATAGTCCTGCGCCCCGCCTACAAAGCGCCTGCGGATACCGCGACGGTAAGCTTGCCGGCCGATGACGTGGGCCTGCTTCAGGTCGACCAGTTGCGCCTGGGCAGTTGGGTCGAGTTCCAGGAGGATGACGACAACAGCCTGCGTTGCAAGCTGGCGGCGATCATCCAGAGCACCGGCAAATATATCTTCGTCAACCGTACCGGCCTCAAGGTACAAGAGCACAGCCGCACCAGCCTGGCCCTGGAGTTTCGCCGGGGGGCAGCTCGGCTGTTGGACGATACCCTGCTGTTCGACCGGGCGCTGGAGTCCGTGCTCGGCAATCTGCGTCAACTCAATCGCGGCAAGTGATCGCACAGTCCGGGTCGATCGCGGCATACTGGCGGCATCGCCGTCGTCTCCGAAGGAACCTGTATGCAGCTGGACCCCGCGAGCGGTTGGTGCGATGGCGTGCGTCATTGCCCATCGCCCAATTTCAATGCGCGCCCCGAGGGCGAAATCTCCCTGCTGGTGATCCACAACATCAGCCTGCCGCCTGCCCAGTTCGCCACCGGTAAGGTGCAGGAATTCTTCCAGAATCGCCTGGATGTCACGGAACATCCCTACTTTGCCGGTATCGCCGACCTGCGTGTCTCTGCGCATTTTCTGATCGAGCGTGACGGTGCCGTCACCCAGTTTGTCTCTTGTCTGGAGCGTGCGTGGCATGCGGGCGTTTCGTGTTTCGAGGGGCGGGAAACCTGCAATGATTTTTCCATTGGCATCGAGCTCGAAGGAACCGATGACCTGCCGTTCACCGACGGGCAGTATGTCGCCCTGGTGGAATTGACGCGGCAATTGCAAGCGGCCTTCAAGGCGATCACCGTGCAACGCATCTGCGGGCACAGCGACATCGCTCCGGGGCGCAAGACCGATCCGGGACCGGCATTTGACTGGGGGCGCTATCGAGCGGCCCTGACAGAAGGGGAAGGACAATGAGTTTTCTGGTGTTGCTGCTGGCGGTCTGGATCGAGAAATTCTCGGCCTTGCGTCAGCGAGTCCAGCGCGACGGCGCGTGGCTGGGCGAGCTGAACCGGATCGAGGCGACCCCTCGCTGGGTCAATCGGCCCTGGCTGGTACTGCTGGCCATGGTCCTGTTGCCCGTGGCGCTACTGGCGCTGTTGTTGTGGGTACTTGAGCCGCTGGCCTATGGATTGCTGGTGCTGCCGGTTCACTTGCTGGTGGTGATTTACAGCCTGGGGCGTGGGGATCTGTTGGCCGAGCTGGGACCTTTTCGCGATGCGTGGCGTCGCGAAGACCTGCAGGCGGCTATCCATGTGGCCAAGCGGGACTTGGGTATCGAAGCCGACAATGGCGAGCAATTGCTGGAACGGGTCCAGGGCCATCTGCTGTGGCAGGCCTACCAGAGCTTTTTCGCCGTGATCTTCTGGTATTTCCTGCTGGGCCCGGTGGCGGCCCTGAGTTATCGCCTGCTGGCGCTGGCCGCCGAGCATAGCCGGAACCCTGGCGTGGCCGAGCGGGCAGCGCAACTGCGCCATGCCTTCGACTGGGTGCCGGTGCGGCTGCTGGCGGCGAGTTTCGCCCTGGTGGGCAACTTCGTGGCGGTCAGCCGGGTGATGCTGCATGAACTGCTGAACTGGAACATCAGCGCCGCTCAACTGGTCGACAAGGTCGGCCTGGTGGCCGGCGAAATTCCTGAGCCCGTGGCCGGGCCGGACGGCATCAACAGCCTCGATCGGCTGTGGGAATTGCTGTTGCGGGCGGCCGTGCTCTGGTATGCCGGGTTTGCGCTATGGACGGTGTTGGCCTGAGGAAACAAACACATTCCTGTTTGGCCCGGGACATGGTGACCCCTCGCCACAGGAATGGGTCGGGCTGACTCGTTAACCTTAAGTTACAAATCTCCTCTCCGATTTAGGCTATACAGGGACAGCGCCCAATAGTGGCTTTCTGCTGTCTCTGTGCGCATGTCCCATAACAATAAAAACACTACCGGGAGGCTTCCTTGTGAAGAGTTTGCTCTGGCCCGCCGTCGCCCTGATGAACCGCCTGAGTTTCGGCATGAAATTCAGCCTGATCAGCGTGTTGTTTCTGCTGCCGATGCTGGTGACCAACTTCTTTCTGGTACGCGATTCCTACCGTGAGTTCCAGGGAACGCAAGTGGAGCTGCAAAGCCTCGACCTGCTGGGCAGCAGCCTGACCCTGCGTCGCGACCTGGAAACCCTGAACAACCTGGTGCAGATCAACGCCAGCCTGGGCCAGTCCGGTAAGGCCGGGGATGTGGACGCGAAAATAGCCACCTTCGAGCAACAGATCCTCACGCGTCTGCAGGGCATGACCGCCATGGCCGTGGAGTCCGATCAGGCGAGTCTTTTCGAGGCCAAGCGCGACGAGATAATCGCCGGGTTCAAGGTCCAACAGGCGGAAAACTCCTTGCAGAGCAAAAGTGCGCTGATCGGCAAGCTGCTTAACAGCTCGCAGATATTCAGCCAGATCATCGCCAGCCAGGCAGGATTGAGTCGTGACAACCAGAGCGATATTCGTCAGCTCGGCGAACTGATTACCGGCGTCACCCCCAATGTCACCCAGATCCTGGGCGAGGGGCGTGCGCTGGGCGCGTCGGCCTTGGGTCTGGGTTTTCTCAATTCCGCCTCCAGCACCCGGTTCGATGAGCTGCTGGTGCAGATCGAAAAAGTCCAGGGTGAATATGGCTTGAAGCTGCAAGACGCGTTGACCTCCAGCCCTGCGGCGGGACAAGCCCTCGCCGGCCCGGCTGACACGAGCAAGGCCACCTTGAAGAAGGCCGCTGAACTGATCGAAGAACAGGTGGTGATGGCCGACGCCCTCGACGCGCCCTGGCCGGCATTTTTTGGTCAGGTCAGCAGCCTGATGGAGCAGACGTACCGGCTGGACGATGCAGCGCTGGGTTTCCTCGGTGTCCAGTTGCAGCATCGCCTGGAGCAGAACCGCAGCCACATGGTGCTGCAAGCTGTGGCGTTGGTGGTGGTGTTCCTGCTGATTTTCTATCTGTATGCCGGCTTCTACGCTTCGACCCGCGCCACCCTCCACTACCTGGGCCGGATGATGGATAAAGTGGCGGCAGGGGACATGACGGTTAATTTCGTGGCCCGCAGCCAGGACGAACTGGGCGAGTTGGGTGAGGTGTTCAACGGCACGGTGGCGAAGATCCACGACCTGATCGAACGGGTGGGGCAGACCGTCGTCGAGGTGGAACGTCAGGCCGGGCAGGTGGAGTCGGTATCGGCTCAAAGCAATCTGGCGGTGGCGGGGCAGCGCAACCAGATCGAACTGGTTGCCACGGCGATGAACCAGATGTCAGCCACGGCCCAGGAGGTGGCCCGCAGTGCCGCCGCGGCGGTCAGCAGCGCTCACAGTGTGAACGACGAAACACTCAATGGGCGTGGGCTGGTGGAGTCCCAGCAGGGCAGCATCGCCCGCCTGGCCAGCGAGATTGATCAATCGGTGCAGGTGATCAATCAGTTGGCGACCGACAGCCAGGCTATCAGCCGGGTGCTGGACGTGATCAAGAGCATCGCCGAGCAGACCAACCTATTGGCCCTCAACGCCGCGATCGAGGCGGCTCGGGCCGGTGAACAGGGACGCGGCTTCGCGGTGGTGGCCGATGAAGTGCGGACCCTGGCCAAGCGGACCCAGCAATCGACTGAAGAGATCGAGGCGATGATCAGCCGTCTGCACGGTGGCGTGGGCGCAGCCGTCAAGGCCATGGGCACCAGTCATGAAATGGCCAATGGCACGGTCGGTCAGTCGGAGAAGGTCCAGCAGGCGTTGGAGAACATCCTCGGTGCGGTTGGCATGATCGTCGACCAGAACCAGCAGATCGCGGCCGCTGTCGAGCAGCAGACGGCGGTGGCACATGATATCGATCAGAACATTGTCGAGATCAACCGTGCGGGTGAGCGCACGGCCGAAGGGGCGCACCAGACCGAGGATGCCAGCCGTGAATTGTCTGCGCAGGTGGGGCAGCTCAAGTTGTTGATCAATGCGTTTCGGGTGTGATGATCGCTGCAGAACTCTTGTGGGAGCGAGCCTGCTCGCGATGGCGGAGTGTCAGACGACTCATGTGTTGGGTGATACACCGCTATCGCGAGCAAGCTCGCTCCCACAGGTGTTTTACCAACCGAACAATTGGCGGGCGTTGGCTGTGCTGGCCTCGGCCAGTTGTTCCGGGCTGATTGCCATGATCCCGGCCAGGGCCTCGCAAATCGTCGGCAGGTGCGCCGGGCTGTTGCGTTGGCCGGGGAACATCGCCGGGGCCATGTCCGGGGAGTCGGTTTCCAGTACAACCGCATCCAGCGGCAGTTTCGCCAGGACCCGGTGCATGCGCAGGGCCTGGGGCCAGGTGGCGGCGCCGCCGAGGCCGAGTT
This sequence comes from Pseudomonas sp. SJZ078, assembly GCF_007828255.1. Classification (NCBI taxonomy): domain Bacteria; kingdom Pseudomonadati; phylum Pseudomonadota; class Gammaproteobacteria; order Pseudomonadales; family Pseudomonadaceae; genus Pseudomonas; species Pseudomonas sp. SJZ078. The sequence goes on from NZ_VIUG01000029.1 coordinate 71,319, forward strand.
TGTAGCCGAGCTTGATGTACTCGCGGGCCTCTTCGAAACTGCCGGCGAAGGCGTGGATGATCCCCGCGCGTTTCAGAGCAAGGCGTTTGAGGGTGGCGATCACCGCTGCGTGGCTGCGACGCACGTGGATGAGGGCGGGCAGTTCGAACTCCGCCGCCAGTTGCAGTTGCGCTTCGAACAGCGTCTGCTGGCGCTCACGGTCCAGGCTCTCGATGTAATAATCCAGGCCGATTTCCCCCACCGCGCACAATTGCCGATGCCCGGCCAGGCGGGCCAGCCAGTCGCGCAGGTGCGCCATGTCGTCAGGGCGATGCTGGTCGAGGTACACCGGGTGCAGGCCCAGCGCGGCGTGCAGGTCCGGGTCGCTTTGTACCAGGTCCCAGACTCGCTGCCAGTTGTCGCGATACACCCCCAGCACCACCATCTGCCGGACGCCTAAGGCGCGGCTCGCGGCCAGTAACGCCGGACGATCCGCGTCGAAATCGGGAAAGTCCAGGTGAGTGTGGGTGTCGATCAGCTCCACGATTCAGTCCCGGTGGATACGCTGCTTGAAGGTCCGCGCAATGGCCTGCACGCCAGGCTGGTAGTCGTCGTTTTCGATGGCTGCCAGGGCCAGCTCCAGCGCCTTGTCGGCGATCAGCTGATGTTGCTGGGACATGGCATTGACCGGCAATGGCAGGAAATCCAGCAATTGCGTGTCACCGAAGGTGCCCAGGCGCAGCGGGCGCGACTTGAGCGGGAAGTCGTGCAAGGCGTCGAACACCCCTTGCAGCAGCACGTAGGAGGTGGTGATCAGCGCATCGGGCAAATGCCCCAGGCGCATCAACAAATCGTCCATCAACTGGCGGCCGCATTCACGGCTGAACGATTCGCCGTGCTCGACCAGCACCTGGCCTTCGAATCCGCTGAGTGCTTCGCGAAAGCCCGCGGCCCGCTCCTGGCTGATACTCAGTTCGGGACGCGCGCCGACCAGCACGATCTGTCGGGGTTGCGTCTCCAGCAGGCTGCGGGTCAGTTGCAGGCTGGCCTGGCGGTCGTCACTGATCACCGAGCAAAAGTGCTCAGGCTCCATCACCCGGTCGATGGCGATGATAGGAATGCCCTTGGCCTGGAGCTGGCGGTAGCTGTCATCTCCGGCCGGCAGGCAACTGGCGACGATCAGCGCGTCACAGCGCCGGGCGCGGAACAGTTGCAACAGTTGTCGCTCACTTTCTGGCGCGTCATCGGAACTGGCGATCAGCAACTGGTAGCCCTGCGCCCGGGCGCCCTGTTCCAGCAGCTTGGCGATGCGGGCGTAACTGGGGTTTTCCAGATCCGGCAGGATGAAGCCCAGGGTGCGGGTATGCCGACTGCGCAATCCGGCGGCCTGGGGGTTAGGCGTGAAGCCATGCTCTTCGACCACCGCACGTACCCGTTCGACGGTCGCGTTGCTGATGCGTTGCTGTTCGGCCTTGCCGTTGATGACATAGCTGGCGGTGGTGACGGACACACCGGCCAGTTGGGCGATATCACTGAGTTTCAACCCGTTTTTCCTTGTTTTTTCGAGTTTGCCCGACACTGAGCGTCCATCCTAACCGATTCGACGCGACGGTCGTGGTCCAAACACTGGCGACAAGTTGCACTTCAAGGATGTGAGATTATCGAGTAACGTGCCAATCTTTCTAGATTAAACGTTTCAGCAAGCGTATTTTCAAGGTTAGCAGGATTTTTTGGCCGCACTGCCGCGATACCGCCAAAAGCCGTCCTGTAACGCTAAGCTCATTCAAAACAATACCTGGCGCCAACCCGACGCCAAAAAGGAGAAAGCATGCTCGAGCTCAATCCAGAGCAGATATCCATGGCCCAGACCGCCGTGGATAAAGCCGCCGCGCTGCAATTGCTCGCTGACAAACTGGTGGCCGATGGCTTGGTGGCTGAAGGTTATCTCGCCGGCTTGCAAGCCCGCGAAGCCCAGGGTTCGACTTTTCTTGGCCAAGGTATCGCCATCCCCCACGGTACGCCGCAAACCCGCGACCTGGTGCATTCCACCGGCGTGCGCCTGCTGCAGTTCCCCGAAGGGGTGGACTGGGGCGATGGCCAGATCGTCTACCTGGCGATCGGGATCGCGGCCAAGTCCGATGAACACTTGCGCCTGCTGCAGCTGCTGACCCGCGCCCTCGGTGAGACCGACCTGGGCCAGGCGCTGCGGCGTGCCGGCTCCGCCGAAGCCTTGCTGAAGTTGCTGCAAGGTGCGCCGCAGGAGCTGGCCCTGGATGCGCAAATGATCGGGCTCGGTGTGTCGGCCGACGATTTCGAGGAATTGGTGTGGCGTGGCGCCCGTTTGCTGCGCCAGGCCGATTGCGTGAGTAACGGTTTTGCCGGGGTGTTGCAGCAGGTCGATGCGCTGCCCCTGGGCGATGGCCTGTGGTGGCTGCACAGCGAGCAGACCGTCAAGCGCCCAGGCCTGGCCTTCGTGACACCGGACAAACCCATCCGTTATCTGGGACAACCCTTGAGCGGCCTGTTCTGCCTCGCCAGTCTCGGCGAAGCTCACCAGGCGTTGCTCGAGCGTCTCTGCGCGTTGCTGATCGAAGGTCGCGGCCACGAGCTGGGCCGTGCCACCAGCAGCCGCAAGGTGCTGGAAGTGCTCGGTGGCGAACTGCCCGCCGACTGGCCCAGCGCTCGAATCGGCCTGGCCAACGCCCATGGCTTGCACGCGCGCCCGGCGAAGGTTCTTGCGCAACTGGCGAAAAGCTTCGAAGGCGAGATCCGCGTGCGCATCGTCGACGGCCAGGACAGCGCCGTATCGGTCAAGAGCCTGAGCAAGTTGTTGAGCCTGGGCGCCCGTCGTGGCCAGGTCCTGGAATTCATCGCTGAACCGAGCATTGCTGCCGATGCGCTGCCGGCATTGCTGGAGGCCATCGAAGAAGGCCTGGGCGAGGAAGTCGAACCGCTGCCGCCGCCGAGTGCGCCGCAGGAAATCCCGATGGCCGAAGTCGCCACCGTGATGCTGGCCCCCGAATCCGGCAGCCTGATCCAGGCGGTGCCTGCCGCGCCGGGTATTGCCATTGGCCCGGCTCATATCCAGGTCCTGCAAGCCATCGACTATCCGCTGCGCGGCGAGTCGGCCGCCATCGAGCGCGAGCGCCTGCAAAACGCCTTGAATCAGGTGCGTCGCGATATCGAAGGCCTGATCGAGCGCGCCAAGGCCAAGGCCATCCGCGAAATCTTCGTGACCCACCAGGAAATGCTCGACGACCCGGAACTGACCGACGAAGTCGACACCCGTCTGAAGCTCGGTGAAAGTGCGCAAGCGGCGTGGATGGGTGTGATTGAAGCCGCGGCGAAAGAACAGGAAGCCTTGCAGGACGCGCTGCTCGCCGAGCGTGCTGCCGACCTGCGGGACGTCGGCCGGCGTGTGCTGGCGCAGTTATGTGGCGTCGAAACCCCGAACGAACCCGAGCAACCGTACATCCTGGTGATGGACGAGGTCGGTCCGTCCGACGTGGCGCGTCTGGACCCGAGCCGTGTGGCGGGGATTCTCACCGCACGTGGCGGCGCCACCGCCCACAGCGCGATTGTCGCCCGGGCCCTGGGCATTCCGGCGCTGGTGGGGGCGGGGGCTTCGGTGTTGCTGCTGGCCCCGGGCACCTCATTGTTGCTGGACGGCCAGCGCGGCCGCCTGCATGTGGACCCTGATGCCGCCACCCTGCAACGCGCCATCGAGGAGCGTGATACCCGTGAGCAGCGCCTCAAGGCCGCCGCCGAACAGCGCCACCAACCCGCGCTGACCCGCGATGGCCACCCGGTGGAAGTATTCGCCAACATCGGTGAAAGCGCCGGTGTCGCCAGCGCGGTGGAGCAGGGGGCCGAAGGCATCGGCCTGTTGCGCACCGAACTGATTTTCATGGCCCACACCCAGGCACCGGACGAAGCGACCCAGGAAGCCGAATACCGCAAGGTGCTCGATGGCCTGGCCGGCCGGCCGCTGGTGGTGCGCACGCTGGATGTCGGCGGCGACAAACCGCTGCCGTACTGGCCGATCGCGAAAGAAGAAAACCCGTTCCTCGGCGTGCGTGGCATCCGCCTGACCTTGCAGCGCCCACAGATCATGGAGGCGCAACTGCGGGCCTTGTTGCGCTCGGCGGACAATCGTCCGTTGCGGATCATGTTTCCGATGGTGGGCAGCGTCGAAGAATGGCGCCAGGCCCGGGACATGACCGAGCGCCTGCGCCGGGAAATCCCGGTGGCGGACCTGCAACTTGGGATCATGATCGAAGTGCCGTCCGCCGCATTGCTGGCGCCGGTGCTCGCCAAGGAGGTCGACTTCTTCAGCGTGGGCACCAACGACCTGACCCAGTACACCCTGGCCATCGACCGCGGTCACCCGAGTCTTTCGGCCCAGGCCGACGGCTTACACCCTGCGGTGCTGCAACTGATCGACATCACCGTGCGCGCTGCTCATGCCCATGGCAAATGGGTCGGCGTGTGCGGCGAACTGGCAGCCGACCCGCTGGCGGTGCCGGTCCTGGTGGGCCTGGGGGTGGATGAACTGAGTGTGTCGGCCCGCAGCATTGCCGAGGTCAAGGCGCGAGTACGCGAACTGAGCCTCGAACAGGCACAAACCCTGGCCTGCGAAGCGTTGGCCGTGGGCAGCGCCAATGATGTGCGCGCATTAGTGGAGGCGCTGTAAATGGCGAAGATTCTTACCCTGACCCTCAACCCGGCGCTCGACCTCACGGTGGAACTGGCGCGCCTGGAACCGGGCCAGGTCAACCGCAGCGATGCCATGCACAGCCACGCCGCAGGCAAAGGTGTGAACGTGGCGCAGGTGCTGGCCGACCTGGGACATACGCTGACTGTCAGCGGCTTTCTGGGTGAAGACAACGCCCAGGCGTTCGAGACGTTGTTCGCTCAGCGCGGGTTTGTCGACGCCTTTATCCGTGTGCCCGGGGAAACCCGCAGCAACATCAAGCTGGCCGAGCAGGATGGACGCATCACCGACCTCAACGGACCCGGGCCGAGGGTCGATGACGCGGCGCAGCAGGCGTTGCTGGCGCGTCTGGAGCAGATCGCTCCCGAGCACGATGCCGTGGTGGTGGCGGGCAGCTTGCCCCGGGGTGTCAACCCGCAATGGTTGCAGGCATTGATCACGCGTCTGAAAACCCTCGGTCTGAAAGTGGCCCTCGACACCAGCGGCGAAGCCTTGCGCGTCGCGCTGGCGGCCGGGCCGTGGCTGATCAAGCCGAACACCGAGGAACTGGCCGATGCATTGGGTTGCGATGTGGTGGCCGAACAGGCCCAGGCCCAAGCGGCGCAACGCCTGCACGCCCAGGGTGTCGAGCATGTGGTGATATCCCACGGCGCCGACGGTGTGAATTGGTTCAGTGTCGGTTCGGCGCTGCACGCTTCGCCCCCCAAGGTCACGGTCGCCAGTACCGTGGGCGCCGGGGATTCGCTGCTGGCGGGCATGCTGCACGGCCTGCTCGGTGCGCACGCCCCGGAACAGACCCTGCGCACCGCCACGGCCATCGCCGCAATGGCGGTCACCCAGATCGGTTTCGGCATCCATGACACCGCGCTGCTGGCGTCGCTTGAACAGGGCGTGCGCGTGCGCCCCCTGACAGAACAATAAGAGGGTTCGCGAGAATGAAATTAGCCATTGTGACGGCCTGCCCGAACGGCATGGTCACCAGTGTGTTGTGCGCCCGCCTGCTGGACGCGGCGGCCCAGCGCCAGGGATGGAGCACCAGCGTCGAAGTCCATGACGCGGCCCATCCGGAGCGCCAGTTGTCGGCGGCTACCCTTGAAGCCGCCGAGTGGGTGTTGCTGGTCGCCAGCGGCCCGGTGGACCTGTCGCGGTTCGTGGGTAAGCGGGTATTCCGCAGCACACCGGCCCTGGCCCTGCAGGATGTCGACTCGGTGCTGCGCCGTGGCGCCGAAGAGGCGGCGGTGCTGCTCGAGTCGGATGTCCGGCAGGAAGCCGCCGTTGCTGTGCAATCGTCCGCGGCTGCGAGTGAACGTGCACCGCGCCTGGTTGCCATCACCGCGTGCCCGACGGGCGTGGCCCATACCTTCATGGCCGCCGAGGCATTGCAACAAGCCGCGACGCGATTGGGCTACGACCTGCAGATCGAAACCCAGGGCTCGGTGGGCGCGCGAAATCCGTTGAGCCCCCAGGCCATCGCCGATGCGGACGTGGTGCTGCTGGCGACCGACATCGAAGTCGCCACCGAGCGTTTTGCCGGCAAGAAGATCTACCGCTGCGGCACGGGCATCGCCTTGAAGCAAGCGGAGGCGACGCTGAAAAAAGCCTTGGCCGAAGGGCAGCAGGAAACGGCGTCCAGCAGCAGTGCGGGGCCGGCCAAGGCGGAGAAGACCGGCGTCTACAAGCATCTGTTGACTGGTGTGTCGTTCATGCTGCCGATGGTAGTGGCTGGTGGGTTGCTGATCGCGTTGTCGTTCGTGTTCGGCATCACCGCGTTCAAGGAGCCGGGCACGCTGGCGGCCGCGCTGATGCAGATCGGCGGCGACAGCGCGTTCAAATTGATGGTGCCGTTGCTGGCCGGTTACATCGCCTATTCCATCGCCGACCGTCCGGGCCTCGCGCCGGGGATGATCGGCGGGATGCTGGCGAGTACCCTGGGCGCCGGGTTCATCGGCGGGATCATCGCCGGCTTCCTGGCCGGTTACGCGGCCAAGGCGATCAACCGTTACGCACGTCTGCCCCAAAGCCTGGAAGCACTCAAGCCGATCCTGATCATCCCGCTGCTGGCGAGCCTGTTTACCGGGCTGGTGATGATCTACGTGGTGGGCAAGCCGGTGGCGGGCATGCTCGAAGGCCTGACCCATTTCCTCGACAGCATGGGCACCACCAATGCGATTCTGTTGGGCGTGCTGCTGGGAGCGATGATGTGCGTCGACCTCGGTGGCCCCATCAACAAGGCTGCCTACGCGTTTTCGGTGGGGCTGCTGGCGTCGCAGAGTTATGCGCCGATGGCCGCGACCATGGCCGCCGGCATGGTGCCGCCGATCGGCCTGGGCATCGCCACCTTCATTGCCCGGCGCAAGTTTGCCCAGACCGAGCGCGAGGCCGGTAAGGCGGCGTTGGTGCTGGGGCTGTGCTTCATTTCCGAAGGCGCGATTCCGTTCGCGGCGAAGGATCCGTTGCGGGTGATCCCGGCCAGCATCGCCGGTGGTGCGCTGACCGGTGCGCTGTCGATGTACTTTGGCTGCAAGCTCATGGCCCCCCATGGCGGGCTGTTCGTGATGCTGATCCCCAACGCTATCAACCATGCGTTGCTGTACTTGCTGGCGATTGTGGCAGGCAGCCTGCTGACGGCGGTGGCGTATGCGCTGCTCAAGCGGCCGGAGGAAGTCGAGATGGCGCTGGAGCCTGCCAAGGCCTGATTACTTTCTGGGGCCATGATAGACCCTGTGGGAGCGGGCTTGCTCGCGAATGCGCTGGGCCAGTCGACGAAAAGGTTGCCTGACATTCCGCCTTCGCGAGCAAGCCCGCTTGTGTCTTGCTCTGCGATTAAACTGATGGTGAGAGCGGTGAGTGGCAAGCTGAATGCCCGGAGTGCTTAAAGCA
>NZ_VIUG01000030.1:0-74644 GCF_007828255.1 Pseudomonas sp. SJZ078
GAATGGGCATAAAAAATCCGATACCAGAGGACTGGTATCGGATTTTCTAGAAAGCCCGGCTTGGACTCAAATGCTTAAGTGAACAGCATTACGCCAATGCGGGGCTTCTTTTTGCCCGTGATTTCATGCACAACACCAACCCCTGTGGGAGCGAGCCTGCTCGCGATAGCGGTATACCTTTCAGCGAGATGTTGGCTGACACACCGCAATCGCGAGCAGGCTCGCTCCCACAGGGTTCTGCTACTACCGGAGGATTGCTGCCACCCATGAAATTTTCTTCATGAAACAGCCCTGCGACCGAATGCCGCGCACTGCCTGATCTGCAGGGCAGCTGCACTTTTCATGAAAACTTCTTAACCGGCCAGGACATTTACTTAGCAGGCTATCCAAATCTATAACAAAGCCCTGCACACGCCTTGCTGCAGATGACAGAGATTGGAGTTTGCAAGATGACTGTGAAAGTAAATGAACGCGACGATGCCCACATGTCCCACGAAGCCATTGCCGCTGGTATCCGGATCTGGGATGTACATCAACAGGATCTGCTGGTGGGAATGTTCCACTCCGAGACGGAGGCCAACCGCTATAGAGACGAGCTGGAGTGCCAGGAACGGCAGCGCTCGGGTGAAACGGTAGAATCCTGAAGAAGAAACACTTGTGGGAGCGGGCTTGCTCGCGAAAGCGGATGATCAGTCAACATTGAGTCGGCTAACACACCGTTTTCGCGAGCAAGCTCGCTCCCACAGGATTTGCGTTTACCTTACCGTCCTGCCTACCACATCAAATCATCAGGAATCTGATACGCCGCGTACGGATCGTCGGCATCCACTTCTTCGGTCTGGGTGTTGAGCTGGACGATGCGCTTGGGGTCGCGTTCCTGGATCTTCAGCGCGGCCTCGCGCGGGATCACTTCGTAGCCGCCGGCATGGTGGACGATCGCCAGGGAGCCGCTGCTCAGCTTATTGCGCATCAAGGTGTTCACCGAGATGCGCTTGACCTTCTTGTCGTCGACGAAGTTGTAGTAATCCTCGGTAGTCAGCTTCGGCAGGCGCGACACTTCGATCAATTGCTTGATCTGCGCGGCACGGGCTTTCTGCTCGGCCTTCTCCTGCTGCTGACGGTTGAGTTCCTGGTCGCGTCGGGCCTTCTCGGCCATGGCCTCCTGGGCGGCGCGCTGCTGGGAGTCATCCAGCTCGATCTGGCCTTTGTGGGCCAGGCGCTGCTGCTTCTGCTTGTCCTTGCCGACCTGCTTGACCTGCTTTTGGTTGACCAGCCCTGCTTTGAGCAACTGGTCGCGAAGGGAAAGGCTCATGGTGCTTACTCACTTAGGCAACGGCCTCAGCCGCAGCTGGGCAAATTCTTTTCCTGACGTTTGGCTTCGCCCCACAAGGCGTCCAACTCTTCAAGGGTGCAATCTTCCATGGGACGGTGGGTGTCGCGCAATGCCTGTTCGATAAATCGGAAACGTCGCTCGAACTTGGCGTTGGCGGCGCGCAGCGCGCCTTCCGGATCGACCTTGAGGTGCCGGGCCAGGTTGACGACTGAAAACAACAGGTCACCGATCTCGTCGGTGACTGCCGCCTGATCGTTTTCCGACATGGCTTCGAGCACTTCGTCCAATTCTTCCCGGACCTTGTCGAGTACCGGCAAGGCGTCCGGCCAGTCGAAACCGACCTGCCCGGCGCGCTTCTGCAATTTGGCCGAACGGGACAGCGCCGGCAACGCGCCGGGCACATCGTCCAGCAGCGAGAGTTGCAGCGGCGCGGTGGACTTCTCGGCACGCTCCTGGGCCTTGATTTCCTCCCAGCGCTGCTTGACCTGCTCTTCGCTCAGGCGTGGCACATCCAGCGGCGCGTATAGGTCACCGGTGGGAAATACGTGGGGATGGCGACGGATCAGTTTGCGGGTGATGCTGTCGACCACACCGGCAAATTCGAAGCGGTTTTCTTCCCGGGCAAGTTGGCTGTAATACACCACCTGGAACAGCAGGTCGCCCAACTCACCCTGCACATGATCGAAGTCACCGCGCTCGATCGCATCGGCCACTTCGTAGGCTTCCTCCAGGGTATGGGGGACGATCGTCTCCCAGGTCTGCTTGATGTCCCACGGGCAACCGTACTGCGGGTCCCGCAGGCGGTTCATGAGGTGGAGCAGGTCTTCGAGGCTATACATTAAATCGTCTCATCACACAAAACCCTGTGGGAGCGGGCTTGCTCGCGAAAGCGGCGTATCAGACAACATTGATGTCGACTGACACATCGTCTTCGCGAGCAAGCCCGCTCCCACAATTAGTTATGGGATCACCCCGGCGTCCGGTTACGTCGGGTCTCGATGATGTTCGGCAACTGGGAAATCCGCCCCAGCAACCGCCCCAGCGCATCCAGCCCCGGAATCTCGATGGTCAGGGACATCAGCGCTGTGTTGTCTTCCTTGTTCGAGCGGGTGTTGACCGCCAGCACGTTGATGCGCTCGTTCAGCAGTACCTGGGACACGTCACGCAGCAGCCCGGAACGGTCGTAGGCGCGGATGACGATGTCCACCGGATAGGTGAGTACCGGCACCGGCCCCCAACTGACCTGGATGATCCGCTCGGGTTCGCGACCGGCCAATTGCAGCACCGAGGCGCAGTCCTGGCGGTGAATGCTCACGCCACGCCCCTGGGTGATGTAGCCGACGATCGCATCGCCCGGCAACGGCTGGCAGCAGCCGGCCATCTGGGTCATCAGGTTGCCCACGCCCTGGATCTGGATATCGCCGCGCTTGCCCGGCTTGTAGCCGCTGGCCTTGCGCGGGATCAGCTCCAGTTGTTCGTTGCCCCGCTCCGGCTCCACCAGTTGCTGGGCCAGGTTGACCAGTTGCGCCAGGCGCAGGTCGCCGGCCCCGAGGGCGGCGAACATGTCCTCGGCGGTCTTCATGTTGGCCTTTTCGGCCAGCTTGTCGAAATCCACCTGTGGCAGGCCCAGGCGACTAAGCTCGCGCTCGATCAGGGTCTTGCCGGCGGCGACGTTCTGGTCGCGAGCCTGCAACTTGAACCAGTGGACGATTTTCGCCCGCGCCCGGGAGGTGGTGATGTAACCCAGGTTCGGGTTCAACCAGTCGCGGCTCGGCGTGCCATGCTTGCTGGTGATGATCTCGACCTGCTCACCGGTCTGCAGGCTGTAGTTGAGCGGCACGATCCGCCCGTTGATCTTGGCGCCCCGGCAGTTGTGGCCGATCTCGGTGTGGACCCGATAGGCGAAGTCCAGCGGCGTCGCGCCCTTGGGCAGGTCGATGGCGTGTCCGTCAGGGGTGAAGATGTAGACCCGGTCCGGCTCGATATCCACCCGCAGCTGTTCCGCCAGGCCACCGATGTCACCCAGTTCCTCGTGCCATTCGAGCACCTGGCGCAGCCAGGAGATTTTCTCTTCGTAGTGGTTGGACCCGGACTTGACGTCGGTGCCCTTGTATTTCCAGTGGGCACAGACGCCCAGCTCGGCCTCCTCGTGCATGGCGTGGGTGCGGATCTGCACTTCCAGCACCTTGCCTTCCGGGCCGATCACGGCGGTGTGCAGCGAGCGATAGCCGTTTTCCTTGGGGTTGGCGATGTAGTCGTCGAACTCCTTCGGAATGTGCCGCCACAAGGTATGGACGATCCCCAGCGCGGTGTAGCAGTCGCGCATTTCCGGGACCAGTACGCGAACGGCGCGCACGTCATAGATCTGGCTGAACTCCAGGCCCTTGCGCTGCATTTTGCGCCAGATCGAATAGATGTGCTTGGCCCGGCCGCTGATGTCGGCCTCCACGCCCGTGGCCTGCAGTTCTTCGCGCAATTGGGTCATCACGTCGGTGATGAAGCGCTCGCGGTCCAGGCGCCGCTCATGCAGCAGCTTGGCGATCTGCTTGTACTGGTCCGGCTCCAGGTAGCGGAAGGACAGGTCCTCCAGCTCCCATTTGATGTGACCGATGCCCAGACGGTGGGCCAGGGGGGCATAGATGTCGAAAACTTCCCGGGCGACACGATTGCGTTTTTCGTCGTCGGCGGCTTTCACCGCGCGAATTGCGCAAGTCCGCTCGGCCAGCTTGATCAGCGCGACGCGCACGTCATCGACCATGGCCACGAGCATCTTGCGCAGGTTTTCTACCTGGCCCTGGGTACCCAGGACCATGGAGTGACGCGGGCTGAGGCTGGCACTGATGGCCGCCATGCGCAGCACGCCGTCGATCAGCTTGGCGACCACCGCGCCGAAGCGCTGGCTGACCACCGACAACTGGATCTGGCCTTCGCGCACGCCGCGGTACAGCACCGCGGCTACCAGCGAATCCTGATCGAGCTTGAGGTCGGCAAGGATCTCGGCGATCTCCAGGCCCGTCTGAAAACTCGACGTGCCTTCGGACCAGAGGTTCTTCGCCGCGTTGTGCTGCTGCTCCGCCTCACGAGCGAACTCGCAGGCTTCCTTCAAGGCTTCGCGATCCAGTGCCATGTCGATACTGACCGCGTGATCGAGCCAAGCCTCGAGATTGATACTGCCGTCGGTGTTGATCGGCTGGTGTGCTCTCACCTGTACCATCTTTACTTACCTTCCCTACGACGCAGATTCAATGCGTCAACATCGCTGACCTTCGTTGCCCGTGTTTCCGCCCAGGGCTGTGGCGGGTTGGCACGAACGGGTCAGTCGGACAAGCCATCCTGGCTCGCTTCAAATAACGCCATGGCCTCGACATGCGCCGTCTGAGGAAACATATCGAGAATCCCGGCACGTTTTAACCGGTAGCCCTGCTTGATCAATTCGACCGTGTCCCGGGCCAAAGTTGCCGGGTTGCACGATACATAAACCAACCGTTTGGCGCCCAGGGACGCCAGCTTGCGCACCACCTCGAAAGCACCGTCACGGGGTGGGTCCAAGAGTACCGCAGAAAAGCCTTCGCCGATCCATTCGGCACCCGCCAGTGGCTGGGATAAATCGGCCTGAAAAAAGGCAGTGTTATGCAAATTGTTGCTGAGGGCATTGGCCGCCGCGCGATCCACCATGGCCTGTACGCCCTCCACGGCCACTACCTCGCGCACGCACCGGGCCAACGGCAAGGCAAAGTTGCCCAGGCCGCAGAACAGATCCAGCACCCGCTCCTCGGCTCGCGGCGCCAGCCACTGTAGCGCCTGGGCGATCATCGCCTCGTTGATCCCGGCGTTCACCTGAATGAAATCCCCCGGCCGATAAGCCAGGTCCAGCTCCCAGGTGTCCAGGCGATAGCCCAGGGTCAACCCAGCGTCGACCGGTTGCGGCTCACCTTCGCCGTGCAGCCACAGTTGGGCGCCATGGAATGCGCAGAAATCCTTGAGGATCGTCAGGTCGGCTTCCGACAGCGGCGCCATGTGCCGCAGCAATACCGCCAGGGACGAGCCGGCGAACAATTCCACATGCCCCAGCGCCTGGGGTTTGCTCAAGCGGCGGAGCATGTCCGGCAAGCGGCTCATGATCGGCTGCAAAGGCTGTACCAGCACAGGGCAATCGCCGATGGCGACAATCTCCTGGCTGCCGACGGCACGGAAACCAACCTCGAGCTTCCTGGCTTTCTGATCCCAGCGCACCGCCACGCGGGCCCGGCGCCGGTAAGCGAACTCCGGCCCGCTCAGCGGCGCGGCCCATTCCTCCGGCACCACAGCGGCAACCCGCGACAATTGCTCGGCGAGCATGCGCTGTTTCAGGGCGAGCTGTTCGTCGTGGGGCAGATGCTGAACGCTGCAACCACCACATCGACCGGCATGGATGCAGGGCGCGGCACGGCGCAGTTCGCTGGCCTGGAATACTCGTTCGGTGCGTGCCTCGACCACCTTGCCATGGGCACCCAGCACCCGCGCCTCGACCTCTTCGCCAGCCAGGGCACCGATGACGAACCAGGTACGCCCGTCGACAAACGCGATGCCCCGACCATCGTTGGCCAGGCGCTCGATGACCAGGCGCTGTTTTTTGCCGGTCGGCACCTGTGGCGCCCGGCTTCCGCCGCTGGGCTGGAAGCGCAAGCCTCTTTCATGCTTGGCCATCAGTTGGGCGCGTCGAAAATGCCGGTGGACAGGTAGCGATCGCCGCGGTCGCAGATGATCGCGACGATCACTGCGTTTTCAACTTCCTTCGACAAGCGCAGCATGCCCGCCACGGCACCGCCGGACGATACGCCGCAGAATATGCCTTCCTCGCGGGCCAGGCGCCGGGTCACGTCCTCGGCTTCGCTCTGGGCCATGTCGATGATGCGGTCCACACGGTCGGCCTGGTAGATCTTCGGCAGATATTCCTCGGGCCAGCGGCGGATGCCGGGGATCGACGCGCCTTCCATCGGCTGCAGGCCGACGATCTGCACATTCGGGTTCTTTTCCTTCAGGTAGCGCGAAGTGCCCATGATGGTACCGGTGGTGCCCATCGAGCTGACGAAATGGGTGATGGTGCCGTCGGTCTGGCGCCAGATCTCGGGACCGGTGGTGGTGTAGTGGGCCTCGGGGTTGTCGCCGTTGGCGAATTGGTCGAGCACCTTGCCACGCCCCTCGGCCTGCATTCGCTCGGCCAGGTCACGGGCGCCTTCCATGCCCTCATCCTTGGTGACGAGGATCAACTCGGCGCCGTAAGCGGTCATCGCCGCCTTGCGCTCGGCACTGGAGTTGTCAGGCATGATCAGGATCATCTTGTAGCCCTTGATCGCCGCCGCCATCGCCAGGGCAATCCCGGTGTTGCCGGAGGTCGCCTCGATCAGGGTATCGCCGGGCTGGATCTGCCCGCGCAACTCGCCACGGGTAATCATCGACAGCGCCGGCCGGTCCTTGACCGAACCCGCCGGGTTGTTCCCTTCGAGCTTGAGCAAAAGCGTATTGCTGGTCACGCCAGGCAGGCGCTGCAAACGGACCAGCGGAGTGTTGCCGACGCAATCGGCGATGGTGGGGTATTGCACAGTCATGGCGTATTCGCAATCCGGGCTGCGGGGGCGCCTATCATACCGGCAAACCCTGCTCGGCCATATCACGCAAAGTGTGGAGGTTATGGCTTAAAGGAATAAGGTCTGCCAATGCCCTCTGTGGCGGTGGGCTTGGCATCGGCCATCAGCCACAGATTCAACCGCAACCCTCGCTCACCATTCTCCGCCCACATCCGCCCGCCCTGGCGCTGCACCGCGTTGCGCGCGATGCTCAGGCCCAGGCCAAAGCCGCCATCGCCGGGACGGGAGCCATCGAGGCGGGTGAAAGGATCGAAGATACGCCGCAGGTCCTGCTCCGCCACCCCGCCGCCTTCGTCCTCCAGCCACAGATGCCAGAAGGCGCCTTCGCGTCGGCCGTCCAGGCGCACGATGCCATCGGACGGGGAATGGCGGATGGCATTACGCAGGATATTTTCCAGGGCCTGGGCCAGGGTATTGAGGTTGCCCTGCACCCAACAGCCGGCCGCTACGGCGCAATGCAGTTGGCTGGCGGGCCAGGCACTTTCGTAGCAGGCATTTTCCGTGAGCATTTCCCACAACGCCTGGATCTGGATGGCTTCCCCAGGCAGCGGCGCACGGTCGGCGTCGAGCCAGGCCAGTTGCAAGGTGTCCTCCACCAACCGCTGCATGCCCTCGACTTCCCGGGTGACCCGCTCACGCAAGGAATCGAGCGCTTGCTCGCTTTCGCTGGCGACCTGCAAGCGACTCAGGGGTGTGCGCAATTCGTGGGACAGGTCGCGCAGCAGTTGCTGTTGCAGGATGACGGTCGACTGCAGCCGTTCGGCCATGTGATCGAACGCACGCCCCAGCTCACCCAACTCGTCGCTCCGGTCGGTGGTGCGACTGGGCAGGCGCACGTTCAACTGATCGACGCGCCAGGCATTGGCCTGCTCGCGCAGTTGATTGAGCGGCACCACCAGCAAGCGATACAGGCCGACGCACAGCAACAAGGTGAACAGACCGGGAATCACGCCATTGGTAATCACCCGCCAGAACACCCGATATCGTCCCGGCAGGAAACGCTCAGGCAATTCGATTACCAGGCTGCCAGCGGACGGATCCTCGGGAAACGGTACCCGCAGCCACGGCCGGCCTTTGCGGTGGATGGGCCAGTCGAGCCCTCGCAGGAACGTCAGGCGTTCGATTTCCTTATCCGTCAGCGGATGCTCGCTCAGGGACTGCAAGTCCGCACCGATGACGCCGACCCAACTGGCTTCCCGCTGTTGCATGCTTTGTAACCACCGATCGACACCTGCCTGGCTGCCGCCTAGCCAAGCCTGCTCGGCCTCGGCGGCATAACGCGTGAGGGTGCCTCGGGCCTCGTCCGAGAGGAACTGGTTGCGCTGCTCCATGTAGCGTCCCCAGGACCAGCTCAGCCAGATCATCAACAGACAGAACGCCACCAGCAGGCACGCCAGTTTCCAGAACAGTGAATGCCGTGGGGGCAGATCAGACCATTTCATCGACGGCACTCAAGACATACCCCTTGCCCCATACCGTGCGCACTTCCCGCGCGGTGTAACCGATGGCCTTGAGCTTGCGACGGATCTGGCTGACGTGCATGTCCAGGCTGCGGTCGTGGGGCGCATAGCCACGTTGCAGGACGTGCTGATAAAGGAAGGCCTTGCTCAGCACTTCGTCGCCGCTGCGGTGCAGGACTTCCAGCAGGCGGTACTCGCTGCGGGTCAGCCCGGCCAGCTGCCCGGCAACTTGCACGTCACAGCGTTCTTCATCGAAATCCAGCCCCTGGGCCTGATGCACCGGCAACACCGGCGCCGGACGCCGATCCAGGGCCACCCGGCGCAGGATGGCTTCGATACGCACGTGCAGCTCAGCCATGCTGAAGGGCTTGGGCAGGTAATCGTCGGCACCGAGGCGAAAACCACTGATGCGGTCGGCTTCGGCCCCCAGGGCAGACATCAGTACGACCGGGGTCGAATGGCTCTGGCGCAAACGGGTCAGCACCGCGAGCCCATCCAGGCCCGGCAGCAGGATGTCCATGAGCACTACGTCGAAAGCCTGGCGATTGGCAACGTCCAGGCCTTCTTGGCCGTTCTGGCACCAGGTCACGTCGAACCCGCTGCGGCCCAGGTGCTCGTGGACATAGGCGCCCAGTACGGGATCGTCTTCGATGGAAAGAATGCGCGGACGACCGACGGGAATGGGATTCATGACTATCTGCAAATATTTCTCAGTTGCCAAATTATTCAAGATCGCCTCCCATGAGGCAACTGCCGTGCATCGCTACACCGATACACCCGGCAGTACGGATGCACGGCGACATGAATTTTACGAAGATCGCCCGCCTGCAAATCGCTACACTGCGCAGGTATTGCGTGCCGGATGCGCGCGAAGTCGATCGGACCGCTGGATGCAGGAGACAAGTGTGCTGAAGAAACTGGGAATCAAAGGCCGCGTGCTGTTGCTGACCTTGTTGCCGACCAGCCTGATGGCGCTGGTCCTGGGCGGCTATTTCACCTGGATGCAGCAAGCGGACCTGCATGCCCAGTTGCTGCAGCGTGGCGAGATGATCGCCGAACAGCTTGCCCCGCTGGTCGCCCCGGCCATGAGTCGCCAGGACAGCGATTTGCTGGAGCGCATCGCCACCCAATCCCTCGAACAGACGGACGTGCGCGCCGTGACCTTCCTCGCCCCCGACCGCACGCCCCTGGCCCACGCCGGCCCGACCATGCTCAACCGTGCACCGGAGGGCAACAGTGCCCAACTGCTGCAACGTACCGGCAACGATGCCACGCGTTACCTGCTGCCAGTATTCGGCAAGCATCGCAACCTCGCCGGCGAACTGATTCCCGAAGAAGCCGACCGCCTGCTGGGCTGGGTCGAGCTGGAGTTGTCCCACAGCGGCATGTTGCTGCGCGGTTACCGCAGCCTGTTTGCCAGCCTGTTGCTGATTACCGCCGGCCTGGGCCTGACCGGCTTGCTGGCCCTACGCATGGGCCGCACGATCAACCGACCGCTGAGCCAGATCAAGCTGGCCGTGGCGCAGCTCAAGGATGGTCACCTGGAAACCCGCCTGCCCCCGCTGGGCAGCCAGGAGCTGGATGAGCTGGCGTCAGGCATCAACCGCATGGCCGGCACCTTGCAGAACGCCCAGGAAGAATTGCAGCACAGCATCGACCAGGCC
Source organism: Pseudomonas sp. SJZ078 (assembly GCF_007828255.1). Lineage (NCBI taxonomy): Bacteria > Pseudomonadati > Pseudomonadota > Gammaproteobacteria > Pseudomonadales > Pseudomonadaceae > Pseudomonas > Pseudomonas sp. SJZ078. Next base: position 10,085 of record NZ_VIUG01000030.1, read on the forward strand.
ACCGAAGACGTGCGCCAGAACCTGGAAACCATCGAGATCCAGAACATCGAGCTGGACCTGGCCCGCAAGGAGGCCCTGGAGGCCAGCCGGATCAAGTCCGAATTCCTGGCGAACATGAGCCATGAAATCCGTACGCCCCTCAATGGCATCCTCGGCTTCACGCACCTGCTGCAGAAGAGCGAACTGACCCCGCGCCAGCTCGATTATCTGGGCACCATCGAAAAGTCCGCCGACAGCCTGCTGGGCATCATCAACGAGATCCTCGATTTTTCGAAGATCGAGGCCGGCAAGCTGGTGCTCGACAGCATCCCGTTCAACCTGCGGGACCTGTTGCAGGACACCCTGACCATCCTCGCCCCAGCCGCCCATGCCAAACAGTTGGAGCTGGTGAGCCTGGTCTACCGCGACACACCGTTGTCGCTGGTGGGCGATCCGCTGCGACTCAAGCAGATCCTTACCAATCTGGTGAGCAACGCCATCAAGTTCACCCGCGAGGGCACCATCGTCGCCCGGGCCATGCTCGAAGACGAACACGAAGACAGCGTGCAATTGCGCATCAGCATCCAGGACACCGGGATCGGCCTGTCGAACCAGGACGTGCGGGCACTCTTCCAGGCATTCAGCCAGGCCGACAATTCGCTGTCGCGGCAACCGGGCGGCACCGGCTTGGGCCTGGTGATTTCCAAACGTCTGGTGGAACAGATGGGCGGCGAGATCGGGGTCGACAGCACACCCGGCGAAGGCTCGGAATTCTGGATCAGCCTGCGCCTGCCCAAAACCCGTGACGACGCCGAGGACCTGCCCGGCCCACCGTTGCTGGGTCGTCATGTGGCCCTGTTGGAAAACCACGACCTGGCCCGCCAGGCCTTGCAGCATCAGCTCGAAGACTGTGGCTTGCAGGTGACGCCGTTCAATACCCTGGAAAACCTGACCAATGGCGTGACCATCGCCCACCAGACCGACCAGGCCATCGACCTGGCCGTGCTGGGCATCACCAGCAACGACATGCCGCCGGAACGCCTCAACCAGCACATCTGGGACCTGGAGCACCTTGGCTGCAAAGTTCTGGTGCTGTGCCCGACCACCGAGCAGACCCTGTACCACCTCTCAGTGCCCAACCCCCACAGCCAGTTGCAGGCCAAGCCGGCCTGTACCCGCAAGTTGCGCCGCTCGCTGTCCGACCTGGTCAACCCGCGCCCGCCGCGCAACGAACCCAACGAACCGGTGGCCAGCCGCGCGCCCAAGGTCCTGTGCGTGGACGACAACCCGGCCAACCTGCTGCTGGTGCAAACCCTGCTCGAAGACATGGGCGCCAAAGTGCTGGCAGTGGAAAGCGGCTATGCCGCGGTCCAGGCCGTGCAGAAGGAAACCTTCGACCTGGTCCTGATGGACGTGCAGATGCCCGGCATGGACGGTCGCCAGAGTACCGAGGCCATCCGCCAATGGGAAAGCGAGCGGCACTGCACGCCGCTGCCGATTGTCGCCCTCACCGCCCATGCCATGGCCAACGAAAAACGCGCCCTGCTGCAAAGCGGCATGGACGACTACCTGACCAAACCCATCAGCGAGCGGCAACTGGCCCAGGTGGTGCTCAAATGGACCGGCCTGGCCCTGCGCAATCAATCCCCGGAGCGAGGCTTCGACGCCCAGGGCGGCAGTGAGCTGCTGGTGCTCGATCCCGAAGAAGGTCTGCGCCTGGCCGCCGGCAAGGCCGACCTGGCGGCAGACATGCTGGCGATGCTGCTGGCCTCCCTGGAAGCCGACCGCGAAGCGATTCGCCAGGCCAGCGAGGCCAACGACCACAATGCCCTGGTCGAGCGGGTTCATCGCCTGCACGGCGCCACACGCTACTGCGGCGTTCCGCAATTGCGCGCCGCCTGCCAGCGCAGCGAAACCCTGCTCAAGCAACAGGATCCCAAGGCCGCGGCCGCCCTGGAAGACCTGGATCGCGCCATCGATCGCCTGGCCAGCGAGGCACGCATCAGCGCCTGATCCAGGACAACAGGCACACGGGTGATGGCAGCTAGACTGACACCCTTCAAAGTGCCAGGAGGCCGCCATGCGCGTGATTCTTTTCAGCAGCCAGACCTACGATCGAGACAGCTTCACCAAGGCCCCGCGGCCCGCCGACGTTGAACTGCAATTCCAGCCGGCCCGCTTGAACCTGGACACCGTGGCCCTGGCCGAGCGGCACGAGGTGGTGTGCGCATTCATCAACGATGACCTGAGCGCCCCAGTGTTGGAACGGTTGGCAAACGGTGGAACCCGGTTGATCGCCCTACGCTCGGCCGGCTACAACCATGTCGACCTGCCCGCCGCCAGGCGCCTGGGATTGAGTATCGTCCGGGTGCCGGCCTACTCGCCCCATGCAGTGGCCGAACATGCGGTGGCGCTGATCATGGCGCTCAATCGCTGCCTGCACCGTGCCTACAACCGCACCCGCGACGGCAACTTCAGCCTCCATGGTCTGACCGGATTCGACCTGGTGGGCAAGACGGTCGGGGTGGTCGGTACTGGACAGATCGGCGCGACATTCGCGCGGATCATGGCCGGCTTCGGCTGCCACTTGCTGGCTTACGACCCCTATCCCAACCCTCAGGTCGAAACCCTGGGAGCCCGTTACTTGCCCCTGGCCGATCTGCTGGCGCAAGCACAGATCATCAGCCTGCACTGCCCGCTGAACGAGCAAAGCCGGCACCTGATCAACGCCGACTCGCTGGCGACCATGCAACCCGGCGCCATGCTGATCAACACCGGGCGCGGCGGCCTGGTGGATACACCGGCCCTGATCGAAGCGCTGAAAAGCGGTCAGTTGGGCTATCTGGGGTTGGACGTCTATGAGGAAGAGGCCCAGCTGTTTTTCAAGGATCGCTCCGACCAGCCCTTGCAGGACGACGTGCTGGCACGGCTGCTGACCTTCCCCAACGTGGTGGTCACCGCGCACCAGGCGTTCCTGACCCATGAAGCGCTGGACGCAATCGCCACGACCACCCTGGACAACATCGCGGCCTGGGCGAACGGCACGCCGCAAAACCTGGTGAACGACTAAGCCAACCCAGCACGCCCCCCTGTGGGAGCGAGCCTGCTCGCGATAGCGCCAGATCAGCCGGCATCGATGTCAACTGACAGACCGCTATCGCGAGCAGGCTCGCTCCCACAAAGGGAAAGAGGACTTCGTCGCATCCGGACCACCCCCCACCATACCCCGTGCTAGCATGTCGCGCCTATTTTGGAGGACCCATGGCCGAGCACGATTTCCGCTACACCCTGATGAACCCGCAGCACACCTTGACCGAAGTCCGCGCATTGGCGCCGGGCCGCTATCAGGTCACCGGCAACGGCGGTTCGATCCAGGCCAATGACGTACTGCTGGTCACGCTGAAGGGCAGCAAGGATTTGTCCATGCGCCTGACCGTGGACACGGTTCGCCACCTGCTCAAGCCCATGGGTCAATGGACCGCCATGACCACCGGCCCGGTGTTCGGCGAATTGGCGATCCATACTTGGAAGGTCAATTGCGACAGTTGCGCCAAGGTGCTGAGCTTCGAATTTGCCGTTGATGCCAAGCTCGGCATCAAGGGGCAGAAGCCGGCCGCCAGCGCACGCATCGCCGAGCTGGGCTGGTCCACCGTGGGTGAAAAGCACCTGTGCCCGACATGCAGGGACGCCGCCTGATGAAACGTCTGGTCCTGTCCGCGCTGATCGGCATGAGCCTGCTGGGTTGTGCCGCCGAACCTGTACAGTTGCAACAGAACCGCAGCTACATCCTGGAGTGGATCGGTGAACGACCATTGATGGATTACAGCCACTTGACCATCACCCTTGGTGAGGACGGCCGCGCCTACGGCAATGCCGGCTGCAATCACTGGTTCGCCCCCTATACCCTGGAAGGCCACCGCTTGAGCTTCGGCAAGATCGGCAGCACCCGCAAACTCTGCGGGCCGGCCGTGATGGAGCAGGAGTCGCGGTTCTTGCAGGCGCTGGAAAAGGTCCAGCGCTGGGACATCTCGCCCATCGAGCAGATACGTTTCTGGCCGGCCCAGGGCAAGCCGCTGCGGTGGTGGCTGGAGGAAGGCTGAGCTTCCAAGCGGAAATCTTGAGCCTGGCCAGGGCCTGTGGCGAGGGGATTTATCCCCTCGCCACACCACCCCTCACAACCTCTCCATCACAAATTGCTATTTAAGCGCCCGCAACGCCTCAAGCTTCGCCATCACCCCCGCCGCCGTCTGCTCACCCAGCAATTGCTCACGCACCTTGCCCTCGTTGTCGATGATGTAAGTCACCGGCAACCCCTCACTGCGTGGCAGGTCGAAGATCTCGGCCGGGTCCTGGGCCAGCACGGTGAACCGGATACCCATCTTGTCGCTGGCGCTCTTGAGCTCCTCGCCTTGCACCTGATCGAAATTGACCCCGAACACACCGACGTTGCGTCCCTTGAGCCGTTCGGCCAAGGCATTGAACTCCGGGATCTCGGTGCGGCACGGGGCGCACCATTCGGCCCAGTAGTTGATGACCAGCCATTGTTTGTCCAGCCGTTGCGAGGCGATCGCCTGGCCGTTCTGGTCGACACCGTAGTCGTTTCCGCAACCGGCGAGCAACAGGATCCCCATGAATGCCAGTGCCGCCGTCAATCGCCTTGCCATGTGCCAATCCTTAGTCTGAATGTGAACGCTGCCACGACCCATCGTGGCACAGTAGAATAGCCGCCACCTTACGCAAGATGCGACCCGCTCATGACCGATCTGACGCTTTATCACAATTCGCGCTGCTCAAAATCCCGCGGTGCGCTGGAACTGTTGGAGGCCCGGGGCCTGGTGCCCACCGTGGTCCGTTACCTGGAAACCCCGCTCGATGCAGCGCAGCTTGAACGGCTGCTGGGCAAACTCGGAATCACGGCCCGGCAACTGCTGCGCACCGGCGAGGACGAATACACCAGCCTGAACCTGGCCGACGAAAGCCTGAGCCAGGCGCAATTGATCGCCGCCATTGCCGCCCACCCGAAACTGATGGAACGGCCGATTCTCGAAACCGCCGACAAAGCCGTGATCGGTCGTCCACCGGAGAAGATCCTGGAGATCCTACCGTGAGCACACCGTACATCCTGGTGTTGTATTACAGCCGCAGTGGCTCCACCAACGAAATGGCCCGGCAAATCGCCCGTGGCATCGAACAGGCCGGGCTGGAAGCCAGGTTGCGCACGGTGCCGGCAATTTCCACCGAATGCGAAGCGGTGGCCCCGGACATTCCCGAGCAAGGTCCGCTGTACGCCACCCTCGATGACCTGAAGCACTGTGCCGGCCTGGCCCTGGGCAGCCCGACCCGTTTCGGCAACATGGCCGCGCCGCTCAAATACTTTCTCGACGGCACCAGCAACCTGTGGCTGACCGGTGCCCTGGTGGGCAAGCCGGCTGGGGTGTTCACCTCCACCGCGAGCCTGCACGGCGGCCAGGAAACCACCCTGTTGTCGATGATGCTGCCGCTGTTGCACCACGGCATGCTGATCACCGGCTTGCCCTACAGCGAGTCGGCGCTGATCGACACCGAGGGCGGCGGTACGCCCTACGGGCCGAGCCACCACGCCGGGAGTGACGGTAAAAGCGGCTTGAACGAGCATGAAGTCGCCCTGTGCCGGGCGTTGGGTTCACGCCTGGCGAAAACCGCACAATTACTGGAGAGCGGCCGTGGCTAAAAAGCCGAAGATCCTCCCCTCCATCCAGTGGCTGGAGCCGCGCGTGCGCATTGCCCGCATTCTCAGCCTGTTGTGCTTTTTCGGCCTGGTGGGGGTGCTCAGCGTCTATTACCTGCTGATCGCCGACCTGCACGGCGCGCGTCCCTGGGTAATCCTGCTGATCGAATTGGTACCACTGTTGATATTGGCACCCAGCATGCTCACCGGCAGTGCTCGCGGCCATTCATGGATGTGCTTCGTGGTGAACCTGTATTTCATCAAAGGCGCATTGGCGGCCTATGACCCGAACCGGCAACTGTTCGGCGTACTGGAAATGCTCGCGAGCGTGGCGGTGTTCTGCTCGGCGTTGCTGTATGTGCGCTGGCGGTTTCAGTTGAACCGGCGTCTTGCGGGGGAAGGCGAAATTTCTGTCGCCTGATAGATCGTTTTCGCGAGCAAGCCCGCTCCCACAGGGGATTTTCGGCGTTCACAAATTCAGTGTGGGAGCGAGCCTGCTCGCAATAGGTGCGACGCGGTTTCAATGATTCACTGTGTAGGCCAGCATCCTCGAAATCTGGCTCATCGGCCGGCCGCCACTTTCTTCATGCCACTGGTTGAAGGCATTCTGCACCGTCGCCAGGTCCCGCAGACTGGTGGGGACTTTGTCGATGATGTCCTGGGCGTTGAGCGCCGCCACAACGTCGTTGCTGGTCACGAAGGTGTCCTTGCCCATCATCCGTAAAAAATACGGAGCCGACAGGCCGCCCAGTTGATGGCCATGTTTTCTCAGGTAGGTCCACAGGCCAACGATGTCGTTCACCGGCCAGTCGGCGATCAGCGCGCCGAAGCTGCCTTTTTCATGGGCCGCGTCCAGTACCAGTTGCGCGTTGCGGGGCACGCTCTTGAGCTTGCCCAGGTGTCGGATGATCCGCGCATCCTGCATCAACCGCTCCAGGTGCTCGGCACTCATCAAGACGACTTTTTCCGGATCGAACTTGAAGAACACTTCTTCGAACGCCGGCCACTTGGCATCTACCAGGCTGTGCTTGAGCCCGGCGCGAAAGATCCGCAGCGACATGGTCGAGAGGTAGCGGTCGTCGCCGATCTTGCGCAGTTGCGCCGGGGTCTTGGGAACAGGCAGATGGGCTTCCAGTTCAGCCGCCGAACCGAAGCGGTTCAGACAGTACTCATGCAGCCACTTATAATCGCGCATTCCCGCTCCTGGGGGTCCGGTCAGAGGTTCACGACATTGACGAAGCGCGAAGCAGCGCTTTCGTCGATACGCAGGTTGGTGAAATCGAACAGGTTGCGATCCGCCAGTTGCGACGGAACGACGTTCTGCAAACCGCGGAAGATACTCTCGGTGCGGCCTGGCGTCTTGCGCTCCCACTCCTGGAGCATCTCCTTGACCACCTGGCGCTGCAGGTTCTCCTGGGAACCGCACAGGTTGCAGGGGATGATCGGGAATTGCTTGAGATCCGAATAGGCCTGGATGTCCTTCTCGCTGCAATAGGCCAGCGGACGAATCACCACGTTGCGCCCATCATCGGCGCGTAGCTTGGGCGGCATGGCCTTGAGCGAACCGTTGAAGAACATGTTCAGGAAGAACGTCTCGACGATGTCGTCGCGGTGGTGCCCCAGGGCCATCTTGGTCGCGCCGATCTCGTCGGCGAAGGTGTAGAGCGTGCCGCGACGCAGGCGTGAACACAGTGAACAGGTGGTCTTGCCTTCGGGAATCAGCTCCTTGACCACCGAATAGGTGTCTTTCTCGACGATGTGGTACTCCACGCCCAGCGACTCGAGGTACGCCGGCAGCACATCCTCGGGGAATCCCGGCTGTTTCTGGTCCATGTTCACCGCGACGATGTCGAACTTGATCGGCGCCACCTTCTGCAGATGCATCAGCACATCGAGCATGGTGTAGCTGTCCTTGCCACCGGACAGGCAGACCATGACCTTGTCGCCGTCTTCAATCATGTTGAAATCGGCAACCGCCTCACCGGCCAGGCGGCGCAGGCGCTTTTGCAGTTTGTTCTGGTTGACCGTAAGAGTGCCCATGACGCGAAATCCGTGAGGTGTGACGAAGGGCCGGCATTTTACGCAAAAACAGGCCGGCGGCGAAGGGGCTGGCACACCACTGCTGTGGCGAGGGGATTTATCCCCTCGCCACAGGGTTATCCACCGGTTTCAAGACTGTGGACACAGACCTATCGGCGATTAACCCGCCAACCTACAGCGCGATTTGCTCTAAGTCCCCCATCCCCCTGGGGATAACTCCTTTCTATACTGCGTCATAAGGTCGCACACATATTCAGACCTTTACTTACTTGGCCATTTGGCCCGTAGGCGCTCCGTTGGGGGGCGATGGCAATAACAAAGGAGTGACTGACTATGATCCATCATGTCGTGGGGCTCTTTACCCACCCTGATCAAGAATGGAAAGACATCCGTGGCGATCAGGAGGAAAGCATCAGCCACATGTACCTCACGCACACGCTGATCCTGGCGGCGATTCCCGCTGTGTCGGCGTTTATCGGCACGACGCAGGTAGGTTGGGTCATCGGCAACCGTGCTCCCGTAATGCTCACCCAGGAAAGCGCGCTGTGGATGACCATCATGTCCTACCTGGCCATGCTGGGCGGGGTCGCGGTGATGGGCGCGTTTATCCACTGGATGGCCCGCACCTACGATGCCAACCCGAGCCTGGCCCGTTGCGTGGCGTTCGCTACCTACACTGCCACGCCCCTGTTCATCGGCGGCCTGGCGGCGCTCTATCCACACATGTGGCTGGGAATGATCGTGGGTACGGCGGCGATCTGCTACACGGTTTACCTGCTTTACGTGGGCTTGCCGACCTTCATGAACATTCCCCAGGACGAAGGCTTCCTGTTTTCCAGTTCGGTACTCGCCGTCGGCCTGGTGGTGCTGGTTGCCATCATGGCGTTCACAGTGATTGTCTGGGGGTTGGGCGTCGGCCCGGTCTATACCAACTGAAAAACCAAGGCTCTCCTATAAAAACAGGATCTGCCGACACAGGCCGCCGCAAGGCGGCCTTCCTGTGTCCGACTGAGGAAACGACCGCTGGGCACCTGAGCGATTCGCAATGGCCGATGCTTGCGGCATACTCGGGTTTCTGGAGACCCGTAAAGCATGCTCGAGCAACTCAATACCCGCGTCGAAGAGTGTTACCAACAAGCCGAATCCTTTTTCAAACGTCCTTTCAAACGCCCGGTGGTCAGCTTCAAATTGCGCGGCCAGAAAGCCGGTGTGGCGCATTTGCATGAAAACCTGCTGCGCTTCAATCCGCAGCTATACCGGGAAAATGCCGAAGACTTCCTCAAGCAGACCGTCGCCCACGAAGTCGCGCACCTGATTGCCCACCAGTTGTTTGGCGAACGCATCCAGCCCCATGGCGAAGAGTGGCAACTGATCATGCGCGGCGTGTACGAACTGCCGCCCAACCGTTGCCACACCTACGAAATCAAACGCCGCAGCGTTACCCGCTACATCTACAGATGCCCCTGCGAAGGCAGCGATTTCCCGTTCTCGGCCCAACGCCATAGCCTGGTGCGCCAGGGGCGGCGCTACCTGTGCCGCAGTTGTCGCGGGACGTTGGTGTTCAGTGGGGAGACGCGGGTCGAATAGCAGCTTCGGGGTGCCGGGGCTTGCCCCTTCGCGAGCAAGCCCGCTCCCACACTGGATACTCGACGGCAAAGAATCCGTGTTGGGAACAGATCCTCCTGTGGGAGCGGGCTTGCTCGCGAAGGGGCTCTAAAGAACGCTACAAAACCACCCCGCTCCTGCGCAATTCGGCAATCCGCTGCGCACTGAACCCCAACTCCCCCAATACCTGATCCGTATGCGCCCCCAGCCCCACGCCAATATGGCGAGGTTCGGGCAACCCTTCGGAGAACTTCAACGGACAAGCCATCTGCGTCTGACTCGAACCATCGACGCGGGGCACCTGAGTGACCACTTTCCTGGCCTGCAACTGCGGGTGCCCGAGCGCTTCCTCCAGGCTCAACACCGGTTCGACGCAGGCATCGATTTCGGCAAACAACCGGCAAAGTTCGGCGAAGTCATGTTTCTCGAATTCGGCTTGCAGCGCCTGCTTGAGCATCTGTTGTCGCTCGGGCTCGGGTGACAGGCCGTGAGCGGCCAGGTCCGGCCGGCCCAGAGCCTCACACAACGCTTGCATGAAAACCGGCTCCAGGCTGCCCACCGACATCCAGCGACCATCCCGGGTGCGGTAATAGTCATAGAAACTGCCGCCATTGAGCAGGTGCTTTTCCCAGCCGGGCTCGACCCCGCTGGCCAGGTAACCGGCGCCTGCCAGTGCATTAAGGCTGAATACGCAATCGGCCATGCTCACATCCAGGTATTGGCCCTGCCCGCTCTGCTGGCGAGCAATTACCGCCGCCAACAATCCGATCACACCGTGCAGCGACCCGCCGGCGATATCCGCTGCCTGGATGCCCAGCGGCAACGGACCGCTGTCAGCACGGCCGGTATGGCTGGCCAACCCTGTCAGGGCCAGATAGTTGATGTCGTGTCCGGCGCGGTCCCTGTAGGGGCCGGTCTGGCCGTAGCCGGTAATCGACACGTAGATGAGCCGGGGATTAATCGCCTTCAACGCCTCATAGCCCAGCCCCAATCGCTCCATCACCCCGGGACGGAACTGTTCCAACAGAATGTCGTACTCCCCCAGCAGCCGCTTGATCACCTCCAGCGCTTGCGGTTGCTTGAGGTCCAGGGCCAGGCTGCGCTTGTTGCGATTGAGGTAGGCATGGCTGGCGGAAACACCCCGGTCATGGGGCGGCAGGACGCGTAGCAGATCCGGACGGGTCGGGGATTCTATGCGCAGCACCTCGGCCCCCATGTCGGCCAGCAGCAGCGAGGCGAACGGACCGGGTAGCAGGGTCGAGAAATCCAGAACCTTGAGCGATGCCAATGGACCTTGCATGGAGGGTCTCCGCGAGATGATGAGCAAAGACTAGGCAGACGCTGGCAGCACGGCAATTACCGCAGGTGTGGTTTGGGATGACCGATGCGCTCAGGCGTTCATCCGTGGCGAGCTGGCATGAAAAAACCCGCCGAAGCGGGTTTTTTCCATAGGCAGCCTGAAGATTACTTCACAGCACCTGGAGCAGAGGTTTCAGCCGCTGCGATCTGCGCCGCCGCGATCTGCTCGTCGTCTTCACGGACATCGGAGATGCCGCGACCGCCGGAAGCCAGTTCGGTCTGCAACTGGTCTTCATTCAGTTCCTTGACCCACTTGGCAACCACGATGGTGGCGACAGCGTTGCCCACCAGGTTGGTCAGGGCCCGGGCTTCGGACATGAAGCGGTCGATACCCAGGATCAGTGCCAGACCGGCCACCGGCAGGGTGCCCACGGCCGACAGGGTGGCCGCCAGTACGATGAAGCCGCTACCGGTCACGCCGGCAGCACCTTTGGACGACAGCAGCAGCACCAGCAGCAGGGTGATCTGGTGAGTGATGTCCATCGGGGTGTCAGTGGCCTGGGCGATGAACACCGCGGCCATGGTCAGGTAAATCGAAGTACCGTCGAGGTTGAACGAGTAGCCTGTTGGAATGACCAGGCCCACGACCGACTTCTTGGCACCCAGGCGTTCCATCTTGATCAGCATGCGTGGCAGGGCCGATTCCGACGAGGAAGTACCCAGTACGATCAGCAGTTCTTCACGGATGTAGCGCACCAGCTTGATGACGCTGAAGCCGTGGGCGCGGCAGATGGCGCCCAGCACCACCAGCACGAACACGATGCAGGTGATGTAGAAGCAGATCATCAGTTGACCCAGTTGCACCAGCGAACCGACACCGTAGGCGCCGATGGTGAAGGCCATGGCACCGAAGGCACCGATGGGGGCCAGCTTCATGATCATGTTGATGATGATGAACATCACGTGAGCGAAGCGATCGATGAAGTCCAGCACCGGCTTGCCGTAGGCACCCAGGCGATGCAGGGCGAAGCCGAAGAGCACCGAGAACATCAGCACTTGCAGGATATCGCCGTTGGCGAATGCGCCGACGATGGTGGTCGGGATCACGTTGAGGATGAAGGCGATGATGCTCTGGTCTTTACCGGCCGAGATGAAACCGGCGATCTTGCTGGTGTCCAGGGTCGACACGTCGATGTGCATGCCGTTACCCGGTTGAACGACGTTGACCACGACCAGGCCGATCAGCAGGGCGATGGTGGAGACGATTTCGAAGTACAGCAGCGCGTAGCCACCGGTCTTGCCGACCGACTTCATGTTCTGCATGCCGCCGATACCGCTGACCACGGTGCAGAAGATGATGGGGGCAATGACCATTTTGATCAGTTTGATGAACCCGTCACCGAACGGCTTGAGAGCCACACCGGTCTGCGGATAGAAGTGGCCGAGCAAAATACCGATGGCAATGGCAACGATCACCTGGAAATACAGGGATTTGTACAAGGGCTGACGAGTCGTCATGGCAAACCTTCCTCAAGCGTCCCGTGTGACAACATCCACCTGTCGTCCACGACACCTCAACTTTGCGAACCCTCCTGCACTGGAGGGATTTGTTTTGTCGGCTGCACAGGGGCAGACCTACGTAGTGCATCGCAAAGCCCGTGCCATTTTCCAGAAAAGCCCTACAGCCGCTATAGCAGACAGGTTCTGTGATTAATCACCGATTAAACGACAGCGTATAAGATGGCGGATTTCCGCCAACAGATGGATTCCAGTTCCGGGATTTGGCGGATATCCGCCTTGTCGCGATGGATCGTCCTGCTACCATCGCTCGCTTATTAAACGGATTGATGCCATGCGCCAACGCACGATCGCCAGTCACTTCGCCCGCGCAGCCCTGGGCGGCGCACGTCGCCAGGGATTCGACTATCTTCCCCTGTTGCAACAGCTGGGCATCAGCCCTGAGCTGTTGGACGAGCCGCGCGCGCGCATCGCGCCGGAGCAGTTTGCCCACCTGTTGCAATCGCTGTGGCTGGCGCTGGGTGATGAATACCTTGGATTTGGCAGAGCCCCGAGCAAACCCGGGACGTTCGCCATGATGTGCCATACGCTGATCCATTGCCGGACCCTGGGCAAGGCGCTCCAGCGTGGCCTGTTGTTCTATCGCCTGTTCCCCGGTGCTCCGGACCTGACACTGGTGGCCGAAGGTGAACGGGTGCACCTGGTGCTGGACGATCCGGCCCTGTGGGACCCGGATCATTTCCTCGCCGAGAGCCTGCTGGTGGTATGGCATCGCCTCGCCAGTTGGCTGATCGGTCAGCGAATCACCCTGGAGCAGGCAAACTTCAGCTATGCCAGGCCCGCCCATGGCGCCGAGTACGATTTGCTGTTCCCCTGTCCGCTGGCGTTCGAGGCGCAACACAGCGGCCTGTTGTTCCACAGCCGCTACCTGGACATGCCGTTGCTTCAGGACGAACGAACGCTCAAGCGGTTTCTCGAGCACTCCCCCGCCGATCTGCTCTCGCGCCCGGACGATGGCCACAGCCTGAGCAGCCAACTGCGTCGGTTGCTCGGCCGCGATACCGCACACTGGCCGGACCTGGAGGCAGCCGCCGATCATCTGCACCTCAGTCCCCAGACCCTGCGCCGTCATCTGCGGGAGGAAGGCACCAGCTTCCAGGAACTCAAGGATCACCTGCGGCGGGATATCGCCATCTACCACCTGGGACGCGCGGAACTGTCGTTGCAGCAGATTGCCGAGCAGTTGGGATTCTCGGAGCCGTCGGCGTTTCACCGGGCGTTCAAGAAGTGGACGGGACTGACGCCGGGGGCTTACCGGGAGCAGGAGCACTGAGGCGCGGTGTTTTGTGATGTACGGGCCGCCGCCATCGCGAGCAGGCTCGCTCCCACAGGGTTTTGTGATCGGCACACATCCCATGTAGGCGAGCCTGCTCGCGATGGCGTCAGTGGCCCCACCCCGGTCAAACCACCGGAAAAAGCACCCGGAACGCCGCACCGCCCAGCTCCGAGTCGCCCAAGGTCAAACGCGCACCGTAGCTCTCGATGATGTCTTTGACCACCGCCAGTCCAATCCCCTGTCCCGGATGCTGGCGGTCCAGCCGTTCACCGCGCTGGAGAATCCGCGCACGCTGGTCCGGCGGTACGCCCGGCCCGTCATCCTCGACGCACAGCTCGGTCCCGCCAAGGGTCTGGTGCACGCTGACGCGCACTTCGCCCAGGCACAGCCGATAGGCATTCTCCAGCAGGTTACCGAGCATCTCCAGCAAGGCACCCTGCTCGATCGGTACCTGGCAGTGCTCCGGCAGGTCGAAGCGGACGTTGACCCGCTTGTCGCGATAGACCTTGTCCAGGGTGTCGCACAGGCTTTGCAGCACCGGCCGCAAGCGCACCTGGTGGCGCACCAGCCCGCTCTTACGCAGGCTGGCGCGCTGCAACTGGTAGCCGATCTGCTGGCTCATGCGCTCGATCTGGGTTTGCAGCACCCAGGCCTGCCCACGATCTTCGGGGCGCCGGGCCATGTCTTCGCTGACCCCCTGCAACACCGCCAACGGCGTCTTCAGGCTGTGGGCCAGGTCGTCGAGGGAGTCGCGATAACGGCTGCGCTGTTCCCGCTCGCTGTACAACAGTCGGTTGAGGGAGCCGGTCAGGCGCAGCAGTTCCCGGGGATGTTCGGTGCTGAGGCTCTCCCGGGTGCCGCCTTCGATTTCATCCAGTTCCTGGCTCAGGCGGCGCAACGCCCGCAGCCCCCAGGTCAGACCGATCCACAACAGCGCCAGCAACACCGCCAGCGCCGCTCCGAACCCCATGTAGAGTTTGTCCCGCAGGCCCTGCAGGGTGACTTCGTAATCGCGCACCGGTTGCAAGGTAACAACGCTGAACGCCGCATCCTGGCCGGCGAGCAACTTGATCTCGACGTCATAGACAAAGAACTCCTCGCCGTTCTGCTCGCGGATGCGGGCAAACTCGTTGCCCTGGCCGTCATAGCGAGGCGTGTAGTTGATGTTTTCTTCCCGGGTCGCCTTCGACCGCCAGACCAGTCGCCCATCGCGATCATAGATGTAGCCCAGCAGACGGGCGTCAGCGAGATTGAAGCGCTCGTCGGGCAACTGTGCCGGCATCTTCAGGCGATTGTTTTCCACCCGGGCGGCGGAAATCAGCGTGGTCACATCCGAGGCCAAGCGTTGCTGGATGGACTCCTGCAATGCCAGGCTGAACGCGCCTTGCATGGCGGGCAGCAGCGCCAGCATGAACAACACCGCCAGGATCGTGGCTGCCAGCATCAGCCGCAGCCGCAGGGAACGAATCACTGGCAGCGCTCGTTGAACAGGTAGCCCAGGCCACGCACGGTGTCGATCGGCTTGAAGCCGGAGGGACCTTCGAGTTTACGGCGCAGGCGCCCGACCAGGACTTCGATGACATTGGGGTCGCGCTCGTCGTCATCGGGATAGAGCTGTTCCATCAACCGGTCTTTGGCCACCACCTGCTGGTGATGGCGCATGAGGTACTCGAGGATGCGGTATTCGTAGGCCGTCAGCGCCAGCGGTTCCTCGTCGAGGGAGGCTTGCTTGCGATTGAGGTCCAACAGCAACGGGCCGGCGACGATGGTCGACTGGGTAAAACCGCTGGAGCGGCGCAACAGGGCATTCAGCCGCGCCTCCAGTTCCTCGAACTGGAACGGCTTGACCACATAGTCATCGGCCCCGGCGGCCAGACCTTCGACCTTGTCCTGCCAATTGCCGCGGGCAGTGAGGATCAGGATCGGAAAGGTCTTGTCCTGGGCACGCAGCCGACGGATCAGCTCAAGGCCGCTGATCCCGGGCAAGCCAAGGTCGATCACCGCCAGGTCATGATTGAATTCCGCGACCTGGTACAGGGCCTCTTCGGCATTGGCGACGGCTTGGACCACATGGCCGCTGTCGGTGAGACGGGTTTGCAGGTGATGACGCAACAACGCTTCGTCTTCGACGACCAGTAACTTCATGGAGCCTCTCTCCAGGCAAATCAGACAATCCGGTGCTGTGCAGCGCAACGAAAGCCGCCGGATCGTCTCGGGCCGATCCGGCGGGATACGCTCACCCTCGCCCGCTTAGAACGTGTAGTTGGCGGACAGGTAGGTCTGGGCGCTGCTGGTCAGGTCCAGCGAGCCCACCTTGTCGCCGCCGTGGGGGCTCATTTCGGTGCTGGCGTTGCTGCGCAGGTAACGGTAACCCAGTTCCACCGAGGTATTCTGCGAAATTTGTTGCAGCACGCCGCCCTGCAGGCCCGCCGTGAAACCGATGTCGCTGTCGCGACTGAAACCTGGGGAGTCCTGGGTCACCTTGGTCAGGCCCGCCGTCGCACCGCCGAACAGTTTGGTGCTGCCAGTGACCGGGTAGAACAGGTCGTAGCTGCCCAGCAGGTTTTCCTGGCGCAACTTGATGCCGTTATGGGTTCCCGAAACGTTGTCGTAGGTCGCGTAGTAGCGGCCCTGGTCGTTCTGCTTGCCCAGGCGCAAGCCATAGGTGGTGTCCTTGCCAATCACGCCGTCGGCGTTCGGATTGTTCAGCGCCTGGTCCAGGGCATTGGATTTCTTGACCTTGTCGCTGGTCTGGCCGAGGGTCAGGCTGGCGAAGTTGTCATCGGCGTGGGCCATGGCGCTGGCACCCAGCACAGTAAAAGCCAGCAGCAGTTTTTTCATGTGTGTCATGTTCAGGTTCCTTTGAAACGTGGGTGGTGTGTGAAGTCGTGATCACGTTAACCAGCGGTCCCTGAACACCCCTTGAACGTTCTCTGAACCTGCGCTGAACGAATCGGCTAGAGTGTCTTGTCTCATGCAAACCATTTCTTTCAGGGAGATTCCCCATGCGCAGGTTGCTTGCTGTTGTACTTCTGGCCTTGAGCGGCGCGGGCCACGCCGCCGTCCAGACCCAGGAGATACCTTACACCAGTGCCGACGGCACGAAGCTGATCGGCTATTACGCCTACGACGATGCGATCAAGGGGCCGCGCCCGGGCGTGGTGGTGGTGCATGAATGGTGGGGGCTGAACGACTACGCCAAGCGCCGCGCCCGCGACCTCGCCGGCCTGGGCTACAGCGCCCTGGCCATCGACATGTACGGAGATGGCAAGAATACCGAGCACCCCACGGACGCCATGGCCTTCATGCAGGCGGCGCTCAAGGACGGCAAGGCCGCCAGCGCGCGATTCCAGGCCGGGCTCGACCTGTTGAAGAAACAGCCCCAGACCGATCCGGACAAACTCGCCGCCATCGGCTACTGCTTCGGCGGCAAAGTGGTGCTGGATGCCGCTCGCCAGGGCGTTCCGCTGGCCGGTGTGGTGAGTTTCCACGGCGCCCTGGTGACCAACACCCCGGCCCCCCCCGGCAGCGTCAAGGCGAAGATCCTGGTCGAGCACGGCGCGCTGGACAGCATGGTCACCGAGGATAACGTCACCGCATTCAAAAGCGAGATGGACAAGGCCGGCGCCGACTACAAGTTCGTCAGCCTGGAAGGCGCCAAGCACGGCTTCAGCAACCCCGATGCCGACCGCCTGAGCCACGGCGAACATGGCGGGCCGGACATCGGCTACAACAAGGCGGCCGATGAGCAGTCGTGGGCGGATATGCAGAAGTTCTTCAAGAAGATCTTTGGTTGAACACTCCCCCTGTGGCGAGGGGATTTATCCCCTCGCCACAAAAGCCCCTTCTTCCCAGCAGAATTTCAGTCCGACCGCTCACATCACTACCCAGCATCAAACCAACCCGGCAAAATGCCCGGCATGAACCGACTCCCTGCCCTGCCCGCCTGCTGCTCGCCTCTGGATGAGGATTGGCTGTTGCCCGACGTCCTGCCCGACACAATCCTGCTGAGCACCCGTTTCGATCCACTGTTGTTTGTCGGTGAAGACTTCCCGAACAGTGCCATCGAGCCGCCCGCCAGCATCCAGCGTTCGGTGGCCAAGCGTCAGGCCGAATTCCTCGCCGGACGGATCTGCGCCCGCGCAGCCCTTTATCAGTTGAACGGCCAGCATTGCGTTCCGGCGATCGGCGACGACCGTGCCCCCCTCTGGCCGGCCCATGTCAGCGGGTCGATCACCCACAGCACCGGCCGGGCAGCCGCCATCGTCGCCCTCAAGGACCATTGGCAAGGGCTGGGGATGGACCTGGAGAACCTGCTCGACCCGGAGCGCGCCGAGCGGCTGGCGAGTGAAATCCTCACCCCACCGGAACTGCAACGCATGGCCACCACCCGGCGAGATGACCGGGCCTTGCTGGTGACGTTGACCTTTTCGGTGAAGGAAAGCCTGTTCAAGGCGCTGTACCCGATCGTCGGGCAGCGCTTCTATTTCGAGCATGCCGAGGTGCTGGAATGGGCCCGCGACGGGCAGGTACGACTGCGCTTGCTGACGGACCTGTCCGCCGAATGGCGCCATGGCAGTGAATTGCAGGCGCGGTTCGGGGTGAAGGATGGTCAGTTGTTGAGTCTGGTGGGTATCAAGGCCTGAAATTTGTAGTGTTTGTGTTGGCCCCTTCGCGAGCAAGCCCGCTCCCACAGGCATACGCATTCCAAATGTGGGAGCGGGCTTGCTCGCGAAGACAGCCGATCAGGCGCCGCACCTCTCAACCCCTGTCCTGATGCCTCGGCCAGCTCAAACTGAAACACGCCCCACCCAGGCTCTTGCTCTTGGCGATCAACGCCCGGCCGCCATGCCAGTAAATGATCCGCCGCACGATCGACAGCCCCAACCCATGGCCGCCCGAAGCACGGGCACGGCTGTCGTCCAGGCGCAGGAAGGGTTTGAACACCCGCTCCCAGGCCGCCTCCGGCACACCGGGCCCGTCATCCTCGACATCCACCCGGCAACGCAGTTGCCCCACCTGGTAGCTGACGGTCACCCGGGACCTGGCATGGCGCATGGCATTGCTCACCAGGTTCTGCAAGGCGCGATGCAGAAAGCGTGGCTCGGCCTCGACCCAGGCACCGTCGCAATCGGCGGCAGACAAGCACAGGCCACGTTCGACCGTGACCCCGACGCGCAACGGGCCCAGCTCGTCGATCACCTGATTGACCAGCGCATCCAGGTCCACCCGCTGGAAATTCAGCGCCGGTGAGCCTTGCTCCAGTCGCGCATAGGTCAGCATCTCGTCTACCAACCGATCCAGGTCTTCGATGTCATGGTCCATGCCCGCCAGGTATTTTTCCCGCGCTTGAGCAGTAGCAGCGCTGCCAAGCATTTCCAGGCCGAAGCGCAGGCGCGCCACCGGGGTACGCAATTCGTGGGAAACCGCCCGCACCAGCTCACGCTGGATCGCCAACAGTTGTTGCAGATGCTCGGCCATGCCGTTGAACGCGGCGGCCAGTCGCCCGACCGAGTCGGCACCGCGGGCCGGCACGCGGGTTTCCAGGCTGCCCTGGGCGATCTGGGTAGCGGCGGCCTCCAGGCCACTCAGGCGCCGTTCCAACTGACGCACCAACAGATAGACGATCAACCCGATCAGGCTCAAGCCCAACGCCGCGATCAGTACCAGCCACTCGGGCGGGTAAGGGTTCATCTGGTACAGCGGACCGATTTCCAATACCCACGGCGTGCCCACCATCCCGGCGAACACCCGGATCGAATCGCCGCCCTTGCCCAAGGCCATCACCGTATCGCCCTCGGACACGCGACGACGTTGGTCTTCATCCATGTCCGCCTGCTCGGCGGTCATCAATCGCAGATCGAAACCGAAACCTTTTTCTTCCATGATCTGCGCAAGCCGCCGGGGTTGCTCGCCCACCGGGTAGCGCACCAGCTCGTCGGCCAGCAGGTAAATGGTCGCCCGGGCCAATTGCTCGCTGATCTGCTGGACTTCCCCCACCAACATCAGTTGCTCGCCATCGCTGACCAGTCGATAGACCTTCGCCGCATGGGGCCCGGTCTGTTCGACCAGTGCCTGGCCACGCAGCACGCGGGTGCGCTGTCCCAGGTCCAGGTCGGTCTGGGCAAAGGTCTGCAACGCCAGGGGAATGCCCAACAGCCGCTCCCACAGCAGTAGCGCCCGGCGACGCTCGGTGTCGTTCATCGGCCGCAGATTCTCGGCCATCAGGGAAAACGTGCCGTGGGCCAGGCGCTCGCGGTACTGCTCGCTGCGGGTCTGGTTGAGCAGGTGCAGGGCCAGCACTCCGAGTACCGCCACCAGCACCAGCGCCGCGCACATGCCGCCATAGATGCGCAGGAAGATCGAGTTCACGGTGCCGGGTCTACACAGGCTTCAGGCACGAACAGGTAGCCTTTGCTGCGGATGGTCTTGATCAGCCGTGGATGGTCCGGGTCGTCGCCGATCTTGGGCCGTATGCGCGAGATGCGCACGTCGATGGAACGGTCCTGGCCGTCATAACCGATGCCGCGCAAGGCGGTGAAGATTTCCTCCCGGGACAGGATGCGCCCGGCGTTGGACACCAGCAGCCACAGGAGGTCGAACTCGGCGCTGGTCAGTTCGATCCCGCTGCCCTTAAGCCAGGCCTCGCGCAGGGCGTCGTCCACCACCAGCGGGCCGAATTGCAGGCGCCGCGGCTTCTGAGGGTTCGGCTCCACCGGCTCGCTGCGCCGCAACAACGCCTGGATGCGCGCCAGCAGTACCCGCGGGCGCACCGGCTTGCAGACGTAATCGTCGGCACCCAGATCCAGGCCCTGGATCTGGTCGGCGTCGTCGGTGCGGGCCGTGAGCATCAGGATCGGCCCATCGTACTGCGCGCGGACCTTGCGGCAGATGTTCAGGCCGTCTTCGCCGGGCAGCATCAGGTCGAGGATCACCAGGTCTGGCTGCTCGGCGACGATCCGCGCCGCCGCCACCGCGCCATCTCCTTCGATGGCGACACGCAGCCCGTTGCTTTCCAGGTATTCCCGGGTCAGCTCGGCCAGACGCTGGTCATCCTCGACGATCAATACCTGCCAGGCTTCGTGTTCCACTTGGGGCCTCGTGTTGCTGTGAATATAGAATGAAGGAACGACGCACTCGCCTGTGGCGAGGGAGCTTGCTCCCTCGCCACAAATGCCCGCTCGCTCTTTTGTCATGTCAAAAGAAGATAACTCTGTCCCACACACCAGCCGATTGTATAAACGGCGCCTCGATGGAAAACAAGCGGACAAATGCGTTCGGTCGGGCGGAATTTATGTGGTAACGTCCGCGCCCGCAAAAACCGGCAGGCTGTTTTCGACGCATCGAAAACGATGAAAAAACCCCCGCTCCAGCAAGGTCGCGGCCTACAGCGCAGTTCCCTATTTCGCACACAAATTACGCACAGGTTTATCCACAGGTAGTACGTTGCATTCGTCCCCCAAAACGCATTATCTTGTAGCCCGCTGCAAAAAAAACCCTACATGTAGGGTTTTAAGCCAAAAACCAACCACAAGTCGGACTGAGAATTCAAGCGCTTTTCGTGCCTCTTTCCACTTGAACAGCGTGTTGTCCCAAGACCAGACCGCCCCTGCGGATGGCCACTGTTTCAAGGGTCGAAAACGACCGAAACGGTACGGGTGTTGCAGTCCATTGTTGCCACCCTGCAAATCCGGTTTCGAGCCAGGCTCGCAACCCATGAACTTCGGATGGAAGCAGCCCCACGGGCCTGCTTCCTACTGTCCCGAAGTTGTTATACCCGGCGCCAGTCGGTTGTAGTGCTTCAGGACGGAACGGTGGGCACCGTGATGGTGCCCAAACAAACATAGAGAACGTGGAGACACCCATGCACACCGACACAACTCGCGAGAACCCGCAGGGCACCGCGCCGCTGGCCGCCGATTCGACCCCGGATCTGGCCGCCACCGCGCCTGGTCAACTGCGCGTGATCAAGCGTAACGGCACTGTCGTTCCTTACACCGATGACAAGATCACCGTCGCCATCACCAAAGCGTTCCTCGCAGTTGAAGGTGGCACCGCAGCCGCTTCGTCGCGCATCCACGACACCGTGGCCCGCCTGACCGAACAGGTCACCGCGACCTTCAAGCGTCGCATGCCGTCGGGTGGCACCATCCACATCGAAGAGATCCAGGACCAGGTCGAACTGGCCCTGATGCGTGCCGGCGAGCAAAAGGTAGCGCGTGACTACGTGATCTACCGCGACTCCCGCGCCAAGGAGCGCGCTACCCGCAACCCGGCCGACGCACCGGTCCAGGCCCACCCGTCGATCCGCATCGCCCGCGCCGATGGCAGCCTGGCGCCGCTGGACATGGGCCGCCTGAACACCATCGTCACCGAAGCCTGCGAAGGCCTGGAAGAAGTCGATGGCGACCTGATCCAACGCGAAACCCTGAAGAACCTCTATGACGGCGTCGCGCTCAAGGACGTCAACACTGCCCTGGTGATGACCGCGCGGACCCTGGTAGAGCGCGAGCCGAACTACTCCTTCGTCACCGCCCGCCTGCTGATGGATACCCTGCGTGCCGAAGGCCTGGGCTTCCTGGAAGTCGCCGAGAGCGCGACCCACCACGAAATGGCCGACCTGTACGCCAAGGCCCTGCCGGCCTATGTCGCCAAGGGTATCGAATTCGAATTGCTGAACCCGGTCCTGGCCTCTTTTGACCTGGAAAAACTCGGCAAGGCGATCAACTACGAGCGTGACCAGCAGTTCACCTACCTGGGTCTGCAAACCCTGTACGACCGTTACTTCATCCACAAGGACGGTATCCGTTTCGAACTGCCGCAGATCTTCTTCATGCGCGTAGCCATGGGCCTGGCCATCGAAGAGAAGCAGAAAGAAGACCGTGCCATTGAGTTCTACAACCTGCTGTCATCCTTCGACTACATGGCGTCGACCCCGACCCTGTTCAACGCCGGTACCCTGCGTCCACAGTTGTCGAGCTGCTACCTGACCACCGTGCCGGACGACCTGTCGGGCATCTACGGCGCGATCCACGACAACGCCATGCTGTCGAAATTCGCCGGCGGCCTGGGCAACGACTGGACGCCGGTTCGTGCGCTGGGCTCGTACATCAAGGGCACCAACGGTAAATCCCAGGGCGTCGTACCGTTCCTCAAAGTGGTCAACGACACTGCTGTGGCGGTCAACCAGGGCGGCAAGCGCAAGGGCGCTGTCTGTGCCTACCTGGAAACCTGGCACATGGACATTGAAGAGTTCATCGAGCTGCGCAAGAACACCGGTGACGATCGTCGTCGTACCCACGACATGAACACCGCCAACTGGATCCCCGACCTGTTCATGAAGCGCGTCTTCGACGACGGCAAATGGACCCTGTTCTCGCCATCCGAAGTACCAGACCTGCATGACCTGACCGGCAAGGCCTTCGAAGAGCGCTACGAGTACTACGAAGCCCTGACCGAGTACAACAAGATCAAGCTGTTCAAGGTCGTCCAGGCCAAGGACCTGTGGCGCAAGATGCTCTCGATGCTGTTCGAGACCGGCCACCCATGGCTGACCTTCAAGGACCCGTGCAACCTGCGCAGCCCGCAGCAACACGTAGGCGTGGTCCACAGCTCGAACCTGTGCACCGAGATCACCCTGAACACCAACAAGGACGAGATCGCCGTCTGCAACCTGGGCTCGATCAACCTGCCGAACCACATCGTCGACGGCAAGCTGGACACCGCCAAGCTGCAACGCACCGTGAACACCGCCGTGCGCATGCTCGACAACGTGATCGACATCAACTACTACTCGGTGCCACAGGCGAAGAACTCCAACTTCAAGCACCGTCCGGTCGGCCTCGGCATCATGGGCTTCCAGGACGCGCTGTACCTGCAGCACATCCCGTACGGCTCCGACGCTGCGGTCGAGTTCGCCGACAAGTCCATGGAGGCGGTCAGCTACTACGCGATCCAGGCCTCCTGTGACCTGGCCGACGAGCGTGGCGCCTACGAGACATTCCAGGGCTCGCTGTGGTCCAAGGGCATCCTGCCGCTGGACTCGCAACAGATCCTGATCGCGTCCCGTGGCGAAAAGTACATCGACGTCGACCTGACCGAGTCCCTGGACTGGGCACCGGTTCGCGCCCGTGTACAGAAAGGTATCCGCAACTCCAACATCATGGCCATCGCACCGACCGCCACCATCGCCAACATCACCGGCGTGTCGCAGTCGATCGAACCGACCTACCAGAACCTGTACGTGAAATCGAACCTGTCGGGCGAATTCACCGTGATCAACCCGTACCTGGTCCGCGACCTCAAGGCCCGCGGCCTGTGGGACTCGGTCATGATCAACGACCTGAAGTACTACGACGGTTCGGTGCAGCAGATCGAGCGCATCCCGCAGGAGCTCAAAGAGCTCTACGCGACCGCGTTCGAAGTGGACACCCGTTGGATCGTCGACGCCGCCAGCCGTCGCCAGAAGTGGATCGACCAGGCTCAGTCGCTGAACCTGTACATCGCCGGCGCCTCGGGCAAGAAGCTGGACGTGACCTACCGCATGGCCTGGTACCGTGGTCTGAAAACCACCTACTACCTCCGTGCCCTGGCCGCCACCAGCACCGAGAAGTCGACCATCAACACCGGTAAGCTGAACGCTGTGTCCAGCGGCGGCAACCACGGCGACGACTCGGTCCTGGCCGCTCCAGCAGGCCCGGCGCCAGTGCCAAAAGCCTGCGCGATCGACGAGCCGGATTGCGAAGCTTGCCAATAAGCTGAGCGGGTGGGCGCTGCAAGGCGCCTACTTATAAAGAAAGCCCCCGATAGATCGCTGGTCTATCGGGGGTTTTCTTTTGTCTGGAGGAAAGTAGCGCCGGGACAAACCTCATCGTCGGATCGCCGCCCAAAAAGAAGCCCCTCTTGTGAGGGGCTCCTTGTGCAGCATTCAAGCAACCATCGAGCATCAAGCCATCTGAATAATGGTCTGCATGATGGTGCTCTGGGTGGAGATGGTCTTGGCGTTTGCCTGGTAGTTGCTCTGAGCCTTGATCAGCTCGACCAGTTCGTTGGTCAGGTTGACGTTGGATTCTTCCAAGGCGTTGGAAACGATCGAACCCAGGGTACCGGTGGTCGGGGCATCGTAGGCAGGGATGCCCGAGTCAAAGGTTTCCTTCCAGCTGGTGCCACCTACCGGTTGCAAGCCTTGTTCGTTGGTGAAGCTGGCCAGGGCCAGTTGACCGATCGGCTTGGTCTGGTTGTTGCTGAAGTTGGCCAGCAATACGCCGCTGCCGTCGATGGTCAGGTTGGTGATCTGGCCGGTGGCATAACCGTTCTGGACCGGGAGCGAACGAGCGGTGTCGGCGTTGAACTGGCTGGTATTAGCCATGGAAATCGTGATGGTTGGCGCACTCGCGGCGCCGTTGGCGGTCCATGTGCCATTGGTCACGGTGCCCGGCACCCAACCAGTCAAAACCAGATCGCTATTGATAGTCGCCGGAGGCGTGCTGACCTGAAGCAGCTTGCCGCTCGAATCGAATGTCATAGTCGACGGGACCGGCGCGGTCACACCGGTCGTGGTCGGCGCGGAGCCATCGAGGTTACGACCATCGATCAAGGTATAGACATTCCAGGTGTTGCCGGCAGTCTTGACCATGTATTGATCCATGGAATGCTGGTTGCCCTGGGTGTCATAGATCGGGGTAGTGAACTGCTTGGTAAACGTGGACGTGTCGGTCGGATCGAACGCCGCGGTGATCGGCGTCGCCTTCGAATTCAGGTTGATCGTCGATGAGACCAGGCTGGTCGCCTGTGGCGGCAGGTTGGAGGTATCGATACGCAGATCAGTCAGGATCCCGTTCTGGATCTTTCCGTTGGCATCCACGCCATAGCCTTGCAGCTTCGAAGTGCCATCACTGTTGGTGATATAGCCTGCCTTGTCGGTCTTGAACGTACCGGCACGGGTGTAGCTCAGGGAACCGTCGTTGCTCAGGACGAAGAAGCCCTGGCCCTGGATACCCATGTCCAGCACGTTACCGGTGTTGTTGACGTCGCCCTGGCCGAACTGCTGGGAAACGTTGGACAGGCGCACGCCGTTACCAACGGTCTTGCTGCCCGAACCCAGCTTGGTAGCCGAGTAGACGTCTTCGAATTCCGCGCGGGACGATTTGAAGCCGGTGGTTGCCACGTTGGCGATGTTGTTACCGGTGACGTCCAGCTGTTTGTTGGCAGCATAGAGACCGCTAAGGCCGATGTTGAAAGACATATTCCACTCCTTTGCCGGGTTAGTCGGCTCTACATACCAATAGTTTGTACTTTGGACAGGGCGATGCTGCCCAGCCCGGCGAGGTTGAGCATCAGCTCTCCCCCTGTCTGGCTGATCGTCACGCTGCTGACGGTCGCCGGCAGGTTGGTGATCAGCGACGTGGCCTTGCCGTCGATGGTGGTCGAAGCCGCGAAGGTATAAGTACCCGCCTCGACCGTGGTGCCCGCGTCGTTCTTGCCATCCCAGATAAAGGCAGAGTTACCGGCCTTCTGGCTGCCCAGGTCGATGGTGCGAACCGTCTTGCCGTCCTTGTCGACGATCTTGACCGCGACGGACGATACCGCCGAGGGCACCACCACCGTGCCGTTGAGGCTCTTGGAGGTGTCGACCACCGCCTTGTCGCCAGGGGCAATGACCGAACGCCCTACCAGCGACGAGGCCTGCAAGGCCTGGGACGAGTTGTAGTTGCTGGCCAGCCCGCTCACGGTATCGTTGAGGGTGGTGATGCCTTCCAGGCTGCTGAATTGTGCCAACTGGGCAACGAACTCACCGTTGTCCTGTGGCGACAGCGGGTCCTGGTTTTTCAGCTGGGTAACGAGCAGTTGCAGGAACGCATCCTTGCCCAGCTCCTTTTTACCGGTCGCAGCCCCTGTCATCGAAGACAGGCTGTCGGAGGTGTTATTGGTCTTGATCGAGGAGTTGGCCAGAATCTCGTTGAGGCTCAAACCGCTGGTGGTGTTGGTAACGCTCATGTGACTCGCCCCTTATCACTGACCCAGGGTCAGGACCTTCTGCATCATGGTTTTGGCGGTGTTCATCATTTCGGCGTTGGTCTGGAACGAACGACTGGCGGAAATCATGTCGGCCATTTCTTCGACGACGTTGACGTTCGGGTAATAGACATAACCCTTGGCGTCGGCAGCCGGATGGTTCGGCTCATAGCGCGCTTCGAGGTTGCTCTGGTCCTCGACGACGCCAAGCACCTGCACGCCCTGCCCGGCCGCGTCCTGCTCCTGGAACAGCGAGCCGCTGCCATTCGCCTGGCCGCCCTGGAACATGGTGGCGAACACCGGGTGACGGGCGCGGTAGGTCTGGTCGATGCTCGACGAAACGGTCTCGGCGTTGGCGATGTTACTGGCGACAGTGTTCAGGCGAGTGGTCTGGGCACTCATGGCACTGCCGGCGATGTTGAATACGCTCGCAATCGACATGGCTTATTCTCCGCGCAGGGCCGAGATCAGCCCTTTGAATTTGCTGTTGAGCAGGGTGAAGCTGGCCTGGAAGTTCACGGAGTTTTCCGCGTAGTTGGACTGTTCCAGTTGAGCGTCCACGGTGTTCTGGTCGATCGAAGGTTGCATCGGCGTGCGATACATCAGCGACTCGTCACCATTGCCCAGGCCTTCGGCCTCGATATGACGGCTGTTGGTCATGTTCAGGGCGAAAGAGCCGTTCTTGGTCTTCTCGTTCTGCTCGGCGAGCACTTTGGAGAAGTCCAGATCCCGGGCCTTGTAGTTCGGGGTATCGGCGTTGGCGATGTTGTTGGCCAGGACTTCGGCACGCTGGGCGCGGAAGCTCAGGGCCTGTTCGTGGATACCGAGCGCTTTATCGAAGCTGATGCTCATGTCGGAAACCTTTGGGTGACCAGAATGTACGTGCGATGGATATAGCAAGCGTCGTGCCACTTTGAGAAAGCCCGTAAACCGGGGCTTTGCGGGCATCGGCAAGGCGGCAATGCCAGAAAAGCGGCAACCGCTTTCCGCTTACCTGCCGCTTTTCTGCCGCTCTCAGCGTCAACGGCGGTTAATTGTGGGAGCGGGCTTGCTCGCGAAAGCGGTGTATCAGTCGACATCAATGTCTCTATGAGATCGCCTTCGCGAGCAAGCCCGCTCCCACAAGGGGATGGCGGTGACTTGATGGAGATTTGGCAGGCAAAAAAAAACGGGAACCTGTGACGGCTCCCGTTTTCTTGACCACCGGCGCGAATCACTTCGCCTGGTAGATGATCCCCGGGCTGCACTGGATCATCTGGTAATGATCCGGCAAGCCGTTCAGCGCTTCGGATGCACCGAGGAACAGGTAGCCGCCCGGCTTAAGGGTGCCGTGTATACGCAGCAGGATGTCCTTCTTCACTTCGGCGGAGAAGTAGATCAGTACGTTACGGCAGAACACGATGTCGAATTTGCCCAGGCTGGCATAGCTGTCCAGCAGGTTGAACGAGCGGAATTCCACCCGGTTCTTGATCGGCGCCTTGACCACCCAGCGCCCCGGCCCTTTCGGATCGAAGTAGCGTTGCAGGCGATCAGGCGACAGGCCGCGGCCGATGGCCAGACTGTCGTACTCACCCGTCTTGCAGTTGTTAAGCATGGTCCCGGACAGGTCCGTGGCAACGATCTGCACGCCACCTTTCAACTGGCCGATATTGGTCCGCTCGAACTCGTCGATGGACATCGACAGCGAATAGGGTTCCTGGCCCGACGAGCAAGCGGCCGACCAGATCCGCAGGCGCTGGCCCGGGCTGGCCTTGATGGCCGCCGGCAGCACTTTGTTTTTCAATACTTCGAACGGATAGGTATCGCGAAACCACAGGGTTTCGTTGGTGGTCATGGCATCCACCACCATTTCGCGCAAACCGCTGCGCGGCTGGGTCTGGATACGCTGCACCAGCTCGCCCAACGATTTGAGGCCCTGTTGCTCCATCAATTTGTTGAGACGGCTCGACACCAGATATTGCTTGTTTTCACCAAGCAATATGCCACAGGCTTTTTCCAGGAAGACCCGGAACTGTTCGAAATCCAAATTACCCGTAGACAAGTTACCGCCTCTTTCCATTGTATTGATTTGCCGGGCGCACAACGCGCCCGACCTTTATCCAGCTGTCTTGATCCGATCGACCACCCGGGAAGCCAGGTCATCGGGGCGGAACTTGGCAAGAAAATCGTCGGCACCGACCTTCTTGACCATTGCCTGGTTGAAGACGCCCGACAGGGACGTGTGCAGGATGATGTGCAGCTTTTGCATACGCGGATCGCTGCGAATTTCCGACGTCAGGGTATACCCGTCCATCTCCGGCATCTCGATGTCGGAGATCATCATCAGAAACTCCTCTTCCGGCTTCTTGCCCTCGTCAACCATGTTTCGCAAGTAATCCAACGCCTGCCGCCCATCGTTCAGCGCAATCACTTCAACGCCGATCGTCTGCAGGCAACGGGTCACCTGCTTACGTGCCACTGATGAGTCGTCCACCGTCAGTACCCGCAACGAAATCGCCTTGTGCTGGGTTTCGGCATCCACCACACCGTGGGAAATGGTTTCCGTGGTCGGCGCCACTTCGGCGAGGATTTTCTCCACGTCGATGATTTCCACCAACTGGCCGTCGACCCGGGTTACCGCCGTCAGGTAGTGATCGCGGCCGGTGCCCTTGGGCGGTGGATGGATCTCTTCCCAGTTCATGTTGACGATGCGCTCCACCGAGCGCACCAGGAAACCCTGGGTCTTGGTGTTGTACTCGGTGATGATCACAAACGGATTGCTCTGATCCAGCAGCCGACCGGAACCGGTGGCCATCGCCAGATCGAGAATCGGGATGGTCGCTCCCCGGATATTTGCCACACCGCACACGACGGGACTGGACTTGGGCATCAAGGTCAGCTTGGGGCATTGCAGCACCTCGCGCACCTTGAATACGTTGATCCCATATAACTGCTGGCCATCGAGACGGAACAACAACAGCTCCAGGCGATTCTGACCGACCAGCTGTGTGCGCTGGTTTACCGAATCCATCACTCCCGCCATGCCCTGACTCCTACCTAACGCTAATGTGTCCGACGCGCATTCATCACTAAACGGCACGGGGCTTGCTATTCAACCGGCATGAACGCACAAACGACATTTTCTCGACGCCTGACCACTCATTGCCGCCTCTGGCTCGGTATGCTGTTGGCTGTCTGCCTGTTCGCCTCGGGGGGACGCGCCCTTGCCGAAGCTCCGGTTACCTTGCCTGATCTCCTTATCGGCGTCACTCAGGGCTTTCTTGAATTCACCGTAGAAGACTATCTGGCTTCCAGTCAAACCGAAGGTCGCTACGAAATCGAAGTCAACCAGATCGACCCGCGCTTGCGCATGCCAATGTGTGACAAGGAATTGACTGCGTCCCTGGAAAGCCCTGCCAGGCCACTGGGACGGGTCACGGTAAAGGTCCGTTGCGACAGCGCGGCCCCCTGGACGGTCTTCGTGCCAGCCCAGGTACGCCTGTTTCGCGAAATCGTCACCACCACCCGCCCTTTGAAACGGGCCGGAATCGTCGAGCCCCAGGACGTGACGTTGCGTGAACGGGATGTCAGCCAGATCACCCAAGGGTTCCTGACCTCCGTCGATCAGGCCATCGGACAGAAACTTGTCCGACCAATGGTAGCCGACCAGATCGTGACTCTTTTGCACCTGGAACAGGCCGAAGTCGTCCGCAAAGGTGACCAGGTGGTGATCACGGCCCGTAGCGGCACCCTGGCCGTGCGGATGCCCGGCGAAGCCCTGTCCAATGGCGGCATGAACGAACAGATTCGAGTGAAGAACCTAAATTCCCAACGCGTCATCAAGGCGCAAGTGATGGCCCCAGGCCAGGTGGAAGTGGCTATGTAGTGATCCGGTAGAGACGGGTAGAAAGCTGGCGCTTGACCCTGCTGTTCCCTAGACTGTGCCTTACGCAAGGCAAGCGCAGACGTGCGCACGCTCATTGAACAAATGAGCCTAAAGTTTTTTGGGGGATGGCCGAAAACATGGCAAGCGTCCAAATACCCAGAGGTTTTTTACCATGGTCATCGATTTCAATCGTTTAAACAGCTCCTCACCATTGACAGGCACTACGCGCACCAACGCCAGCAAGGAAACTGAAAAATCCTCGCCGGCCGAGCAGGCCACCACTGTCAAGAACGGGGAGTCGGTACACCTCAGTGATGAGGCTCAGCAGTTGCAGAAGATTACTGACAAGCTGCGCGATCAACCTGTCGTCGACAACGCCCGCGTGGCCGAGTTGAAAGCAGCCATCGCCGATGGCAGCTATAAGGTCGACAGCAACCGTGTAGCCAGCAAACTGCTCAACTTCGAAGCCCAGCGCTAGGCCGCCGCCAGCGCAGGCTTTTGGATGCTAAGACCCAAGGCCAGCCATGCACGACACTCATTTATTGCAATTGATCATCGACGACTTTGTTCCAGCACAACAATTGCTGGAGCTGCTGCAGACCGAATCCCTGGCGCTGCATGGTCGCGACATGCCCTTGCTGGAAAATATCCTGGCACAGAAACAGGCATTGATCATTCTGCTCGATCAGCATGGCCGCAAACGCAGCGAGATTCTCGCCAGCCTCAACCTGCCCGCCAACAACGATGGCCTCGAGCAACTGGCCAGCCAGTCGACGATCGGCGATCAGTTGTTGTCCCAAAGCGCAGTGCTCAATGATCTGCTCGCCCAGTGCCAGGCGGCCAACGCCCGCAACGGCCAGTCGATCCAACTCCAGCAAGCCGCTACCGCCAACCAGTTGCGCATCCTCAATGGCGGTGAAATCCCGACGCTTTACGATGCTCGCGGCTCGACCGCCAAGATGGTCAAGCACCGCCCGCTCAGCCAGGCATGAAACGAACCATGCCTGCGCTCTATCAACCCGCGATAGATGCTGGCAAAATGCTGGCCATTCGTAGTCGTATTTTGCTTGGAGATTGACCCACCGTGTTCAATGCCTCAAACGCGGATGATGCTCCGCAACCGCCCAAGGTCCTTACCACGCCCCTGGAAATCTCCGGCAACCTGCGGATGCTGCAAGATAGCCACGATCCGTTGATCATTACCTTCCACGAACGCACCCAGCGCTTCCAGAGCTACCTGGTCGACGTCGATCGCGAGAAGAACACCATCGCCCTGGATGAAATGATCCCTCGCGACGGGGAGCGTTTCCTGCTCGCGGGCGAGCCGTTTCGGGTCGAAGGTTTCCATGATGGCGTGCGCATCGCATGGGAAGGCAAGGGTCCGCTGACGATCAATGAGTCCCACGATGGTCGCTGCTACCGTGGCGCCTTGCCCGACGAAGTGGTTTATCACCAACGTCGCAACGCCTTCCGCGCAGCCTTGAAGCTGGCGCAACTGGTGAGCATCGAACTGGGCGGCGACAAGCTCAAGTCACCCGTGAGCGGCAAACTGCTGGATATCTCCGCCACCGGCTGCAAGCTGCGCTTCGATGGCGACATCACCGAGCGCCTGCAATTGGGCCAGGTTTACGAGCGCTTCATCGCCGCCCTGCCCTTTGGCAACATGACGGCACCGGTCGAACTGCGCTACCTGCATTTCGAAGAACGCATCAACACCACCTTCGCCGGCGTGCGCTTCCACAATATCAGTGGCCTGGTGCAGCGGCAGGTCGAGCGTTTCGTCTATCAGCTGCAGCGCGAAGCGCGCCGCTTCGATAAAGACGATATCTGATCCCCAGCCCCGAATATTTTCTGCGCCTGGACCGACCTCATCGCGAGCAGGCTCGCTCCCATAAGGACTTGCGGTTTACCGCCCCCATATGGGAGCGAGCCTGCTCGCGATTGGCGACACCACTGCCTACTTACCTGGCTTGAGGTTCCTCAGCGTCAGCCCCCTCGGTGACCGGCTCTGCAACCGGCTCGACCTCCGGATTCGGCGTCACCTGCATCTGCTCTTGCACCACCTGCTCATCGACCCTCGGGTCGAGACACGCCACCAGCGGGGAACTGGACATGCTGTCGGGCATCGCCACGTGATGCAGCGGCGCGTCATCGACCTGATGCAGGTTGGTCACCGCTTTTGGCCGTATGCGCCACACCAGTACCAGTGCAAAGAAGGTGAAGAAGGCGTACAGCATGTGGCTGCCGAATGAGTTCATCAGCACCCCGGCCACCAGCGGGCCAATACTCGCACCTACGCCGTACGTCACCAGCAGCATCGCTGTCAGCGACACCCGGCGATCCGCTTCGACGTGGTCGTTGGAAAACGCCACCGCCAGCGGGTACAGGCAGAATTGCATCAGCGAACAGAAAAAACCGGCGACGAACAGCACTTCCAGCGGCACCGTCGACAGGATCGCCAATGGCGACGCGAAGACTGCCAGGCACAATGCAAAGCAACGGATCAGCAGCGCCCGGTCGTAACGGTCGGACAGCCAGCCCAACGGCCACTGCACCAACAGACCGGCAAAGATGCAGCTGCCCATGAACAGCCCCACCTGTTCGGTCGACAGCCCTTGCTGGGACGCATACAGCGGCGCCAGACCATAGAACGAGCCGACGATCAATCCGGAACCCAGCACCGTGCTCAGCGACTGCGGCACGCGCTTGATGAAGAACCGTGGCTCCATGGGCGCCGGACGCAACGGCGCCGGGTGGATCCGTCGGGTCAACGCCACCGGCACCAGGCACAGGGCAAAACACAACGCCACCAGCATCAGCAGCTCCAACCCCAGGGCCGGGTGGATCACGAGGATCAGTTGACCCAACACCATCCCCAGGTACGAGGCGATCATGTAGCCGCTGAACACCACCCCACGCTGCTTGGCATCGGCCTGCTCGTTGAGCCAACTCTCGATGACCATGTACTGGCACATCATGCCGAGGCCGACGATAACCCGCAGCACCACCCAGGCCGGCAGCCAGCTCACCAGGCCGTGGCCCAGCACCGCCGCACCGACGATCCCGGCACAGGCCGAATAGGCACGGATATGCCCGACGCGGGCAATCAGCCGATGGCCGATCTTGCCACCCAGCACCAGGCCGAAATAGTTGGCGGCCATCAGCGCACCGACCCACAGGCTATCCACATGCTCGGCAGCCAGGCGCAAGGCCAGGTAGGTACTCAAAAGCCCCGAACCGATAAGCATCATCAGCGAGGCGAAATAAAGCGCTCGAAAAGGTTTCCAGACTTGGCGCATCGGCGTTCCGAGCGGCTCCTTGAGATAAGTAGGGGCTGCCTCTGTAGACAGCCCGAATGCGACTTTACGTACAAAGCCTAGGCCTGGGCTGCCAGCACACGCCGTTCCCAGGGGGTGATTTCATCAAAGTAGCTGGTCAGTTCCAGGGTTTTCGTCGCAATGTAGCCTTCGATGAACTCCGTACCGAACAGTTCCTTCGCTAGAAGGCTACGTTTCAGACGCTCCAGGGCAGCGTGCAGGGTACATGGCAACGACAGATTATCCGGTACCTGGAATTCGCCCTGTATCGCAGCGCTCGGCTCCAGGCGATTTTCAATCCCATGAAGACCGGCCGCCAGGCTGGCGGCAATCGCCAGATAGGGGTTGGCATCCGCCCCGGGCAAGCGATTCTCGACCCGTCGGGCCACTGGCGAACTGGCCGGAATCCGTAACCCGGCCGAGCGATTGTCGTGAGACCAGCAGGCATTGTTCGGCGAGGCGAACGGATGACACAGGCGCTGGTAGGAATTGACGTTCGGCGCGAACAGCGCCGTGAAGTCCGCCATGCCCGCCTGCTGTCCACCGATGAAGTGCCGAAACGCTGCCGTCGGCTCGCCGACCTCGTCGCTGAACACATTACGACCGCTGTCCAGCTCGACGACACTCTGGTGAATGTGCATCGAACTGCCCGGCGTATGGGCCAGCGGCTTGGCCATGCATACCACGGTCAGGCCGTGCTTGAGAGCGACTTCCTTGAGCAGGTGCTTGAACAGGAACGTCTGGTCGGCCAGCAGCAGGGCATCGCCATGCAGCAGATTGATCTCGAACTGGCTCACGCCCATTTCATGCATGAAGGTATCGCGCGGCAACCCCAGGGCTGCCATGCATTCATAGACCTCATTGAAGAATGGGCGCAGGCCGTTGTTGGAGCTGACACTGAATGCCGAGTGGCCGTCTTCACGACGCCCATCCAGGCCCACCGGCGGTTGGAATGGCTGGGTCGGATCCGGGTTGGGTGCAAAAACAAAGAATTCCAGCTCGGTCGCCACCACCGGTGCCAGGCCCCGGGCGGCGTACCGGGCGATCACCGTCTTGAGCTGGCCACGCGTCGAGAGCCGGGAGCTTTCACCGGTCAGTTCGTCGGCATCGCAGATGGCCAGGGCGCGGGGATGCGAGCTCCAGGGCAGGCGGTGGATCTGTTTCGGGTCGGCCACCAACGCCAGGTCGCCATCGTCACTGCCATAGAAACGCGACGGCGGATAGCCGCCCATGATGCATTGCAGCAGCACGCCCCGGGCCATCTGCAATCGCCGCCCCTCCAGGAAACCCGCGGCGGTCATCACCTTGCCCCGCGGTACGCCATTGAGGTCCGGCGTGACACATTCAATCTCATCAATGCCCGTCAGTCGCTGCGCGATTGAACATTGATCATCGGTCGTCATGACGCATTCCTTGTTATGTGCGAGCCGCGAACGGCAATCCGTACAAAATAGGCTTCAGCTGTTCGAAATATCAAGCACTCGGGGACAATAAACATCGAGCCTGGGAACACCTTGTGGGAGCGAGCAGACTCGCTCCCACAAGGATTCAGGCTGCCAGGGCCACCTGCGTGGAACAGGTTCAGGGCAGATAAATCCGGAACACGCCGCCCCCCAGCACACCGCCATTGGCAATTTCGGTCCGCCCGCACACGCCGCCGCGCTGGTGCAGCCCGGCGATCCGCGCGGCGAAGTAAAGGCCCAGCCCGGTGCTGCCGCTGCTGTGGTTGATACCTTGCACATAATCGGCCTGACGTTCGAGCATTTCAGGCGGATAGCCTTCGCCGTCGTCATTGATGGTGAGCACCAATTGCCCGGCTTCATCGCTGGCACTGATCAACAACGTCTGCCGGGCGTGGCGAATGGCATTGTTGATGCAGTTGTCGAGCACCGAAGCGATCAGCTCACGGTCGAAGAAGCCCAGTGGGCTCAACGGATCGACTTCATACGTGACCATGATCCCACGGCTGCGGAACACCTCCCGATGGCCGGCCAGCTGCGCCTCGATAAAGTCGTCCAGCTCGTGGTAGGCCGGGTGCAGCGGCAACTGGTTGACACCCAGCTTGTACAGCCCCAGCAGCTGCACCATCAAGCCATTGAGGTGGGCGAATTCGAACTCCATCACGCCCTGCTCGGAGGTCTGCTGCACCTCTTCAGGCAAGCGCTCGAGCCACTGCGCATGAGCCTGCATGAGCAAGGTCAGGGAGTTTTTCATGTCGTGCACGGTCGATGCGATCACCGTGGAAAAATCGAGTGCCTGTTCGCTGTCATTCATCGCCAAATGCCTTGCTTCGCAGTTTCTGATAGCGCGCAAAACGCGCATCGGTGTCGGGCATCATGCCCACCAGTTTCAGGCAGGCGCGACATTCCTCCAGCAGCTCCGATTCCACACTGGTATCGGTGCCATGCAGCAGGGATTGCGCCATATTCAGGGCAATACTGATGTTCTTCGGTTGCATCTTCAGCGCACGACGGAACAGCTCCCGTGCCTCGGGCAACGCGCCGGTCTTGTAGACCCGCACACCTTCGCGGTTCAGTTCGGCGGCGGCATTGCCTTGATTGAGGATGTTCGGGTCGTCGGTGAGCTTGGCAATACCCTGCATCACCGTCGGGTCATCCCCGTAGATTTCCGCGCAGTTCTTGAGCATCGATTCGCCGGCGCTGGTCTGGCCGAGCATCTGCAATTGCTTGGCTACCAGCAGCGCGGCCTCGGCACTCATGAATTGCTCCATGCCATCGAGGCGCTGCAGGGCCTGCTCGGTGAGTTTTTCCGCGGTTTCGGCGTCGTTCAACAACAGGCTCGTGGCTTTCATCAGTCGCGCCCGGACCTGCAGTCCCGGGTCGTTGAGGTTTTCCTTCGCCACCGCGCTGAGGGTCGTGTTGATCTCCAACCGGGTCCGGGTGTCGAGGCCCTTTTCGCTGCCCTTGCTGATAAGTGCATGGGCCAGGCCGAGGTTGCTTTCCGGATCCTTGAAACGCGACTGCGCGCCCTGCCCGACCGCCTGGCGATAGGCTCTGGAAGCGGTGTCGAAGTCTTCGTTGGCCATCGCCAACTTGCCCAGCAACGATTGCCGGCGAACCGCCAGGGGCGACAGGCGAACCGCTTCTTCCAGCACCTCCTGGGCCTGTTTCGTGTCGCCTTCGGCCACCAGCACATCGGCCATACCATCATACAAGGCAGGCATCATCGGAAAGGCCTTGAGGGCCTTTTCATAGACAGCCTTGGCCTGCGTCACCTGACCGCGCTTGAACATCAATTTGCCCAGGCCCGCATAGGCCCAAGGCAACGGACGATCGGCCAGGATGGTGTTGTACAGGCGCTCCAGGGCTTCGTTCTGGTTCAGGTCCCGCAGCGCATCGGCCCGATAACGCAGACACAACGGCCCGTAGCGCGGATCCTGCTTGCACAGGGCGATGCAGGCATTGAGCACTTCCAGCGGCTTGCCACGATCCAGCGCCTGGAGAATCGGCTTGAGCAGGGTCTTGCGCTGCTCCAGCCGCTCCAACCGCTGGGCCAGGCCCGAACGGTTGAAAGGCTTGGTCAGGTACGCATCGGGCTCATGCTCCAGGGCACTGAGTACCATGGCCTGGCTGGTCTCGGCAGTCACCATGAGGAACACGCTTTCATGGCTGATGAGCTTCTCGATCATCAGGTCTTCCAGCACCTGCTGACCGTTCTTGCGGCCGTCGCCCAAGTGATAGTCCTGCAGGATGAAGTCATAGCGCTTCTGCGAACACATGCGCAGCGCCACTTCACCGGTATCGGCGGTGTCCACGTCCTTGACGCCCAACTCACGCAACATGGAGCGGATCGAGCTGCGGAAATCCGAGAAATCATCGACGATCAGAAAACTTTTTTGGTGGTACGCCAGCATCGAGGATGTCCAGGCAAGTAAAAAGGTGCACCCAATGGCAGACAACGAAAATGCGGTCCTGCAACCCGTGGGCGCGCAGATGATAGCCACCAGCCATTATGGAGCAAGAGATTTCCGAACCTCTTGCCCTGGCTGTGCCGTGGCGCACATTGCGAACCTTTCCGGCACACACAGGTGTGGGAGAAAAACGGGCTCATCAGGCTATCGGCTGAATTCGGCTTTCCGTTAAGCGGATCGTAAGGAAGAGATTAGAAGATTGTTGCCCAGACGCAGGTGTCCGGGACAGGAAGCTCATTTGAAGATGTCAGAAACCGAGGTCGACTCAGTGCTCTGCACCAGATCGATCAACCAGGTCCGGAATGCCACGACTTTTTTCGAGTTGGCAATTTCCAGTGGCGTCACCAGATAAAAGCCCAGATCGGACTTCAACTTGAGGTTGAACGGCGCTACCAGTCTGCCGGCTTTCAAATCGTCATCGACATAGGTGGAACGACCGATACACACCCCCAGCCCGTCGATTGCAGCCTGCACCGCCATCATCGCCAGATCGAACGTCAGCCGCGTGCCTTCAGCGAGCTTCTTCGGTTGCCCGGCCGCGCTCAGCCACATGTTCCAGTCGTTACTGGTCATGCCACTGACCTGCAACAGCGTGTGATTGACCAGATCGACCGGGCTTTTCAAGGCTTTGGGACCGGTCAGCAGCTTGGGACTGCATACAGGAAATATCTCATCGGACATGAGCCAGTCCGCCCGCAAGCCCTTCCAGTCGCCGAAACCGTAGCGGATCGCGGCGTCGATGCCGCCCTTGCGGAAGTCGACCAATTCGGTTGATGCGGTGACCCGCACGTCAATATTGGGAAATGCGTCCTGAAAGGATGCCAGGCGTGGCAGCAGCCACTTGGATGCCAGGGAAACCAGCGTGCTGATGGTCAATGCGCTGTTATTGGTCGACTCGAGCAACATTTCCGTGGAATAGCGCAACTCATGGAAGGCCGAGCGAATGCCCGGCAAATAGGCATGGCCTTCGGTGGTCAATGCCAGACCGTCCTTGAGCCGCAGGAACAGGCGGACGCCCAGCTCATCTTCAAGGCGGCGGATCTGATGGCTGATGGCCGTCTGCGTGACATTCAGCTCTTCGGCGGCCTTGGTAAAACTCATATGGCGAGCAGCCGATTCAAACGCTTTCAATCCATTGAGAGAGGGAATTCTGGCGACCATAAGGCTGCGTAATGCTCATGAGATTTTGTCATAAGGTAGCATCGAAGAAGTCCTTTGCAAAACACCCCAGCAAACACGGATCTTAAGGGCACTCTGATCTGCCCGCTGGTCGGCTTCGGTATCGTCGCGGCCATCACGGCACACAGGTTGTGGGAATCTGATGGGCAGCCGATCCGGGTGGTTGCCTTATGAACGTCATGCAAAGTCGTTTCCCAGGCCGACACGAAGGAGCTTCATCATGATTGTCCGCCCGGTCGCCATCACCGACCT
Organism: Pseudomonas sp. SJZ078; assembly: GCF_007828255.1. NCBI lineage: Bacteria > Pseudomonadati > Pseudomonadota > Gammaproteobacteria > Pseudomonadales > Pseudomonadaceae > Pseudomonas > Pseudomonas sp. SJZ078. Next base: position 49,127 of record NZ_VIUG01000030.1, read on the forward strand.
GCCCTCATTGCTGGACCTTGCCCGCTGCGCAGGCCCGGGATTCACCAGCCTGCCGACCAATGAAGAACGCCTGGCCCATCGCATACGCTGGGCCCAGCGTACCTTTGCCGGACAAGTCGAGCGGGCCGACGCCGACTACCTGTTCGTACTTGAGGACGATGACCGGCAAGTGGTCGGAATCAGCGCCCTGACCGGCGCGGTCGGCCTGCGTGAGCCGTGGTACAACTATCGGGTCGGGGTCACGGTCAGTGCTGCGCCGGAGCTGGGTATCCAGCGACAGATCCCGACCCTGTTCCTCAATAACGAGATGACCGGGCAATCGGAAATCTGCTCGTTGTTCCTGCACCCCGCCCAGCGTCATGGTCATAACGGGCGGCTGTTGTCCCTGGCACGTCTGTTGTTCGTTGCGGAGTTCTCCCAGTTGTTCGGGGAAAAACTGATCGCCGAGTTGCGCGGTCACGCCGATGAGCACGGTTGCTCGCCGTTCTGGGACAGCCTGGGACGACACTTTTTCCAGAAAGACTTCGCCTACGCCGATCAGTTATCCGGCATGGGTAACAAGTCGTTCATTGCCGAGTTGATGCCGCGCCAGCTGCTGTACACCTGCCTGCTCACCCAGCAGGCCCAGGCAGTGATCGGCAGGGCCCATCCGAACACCGAACCGGCCTTGAGGATTCTCGGCGCCGAGGGTTTCAGCCATAAGGGCTACATCGATATTTTCGACGGCGGCCCGGTGATCGAAGCGCCGGTCTCGAATATCCGCTGCATCCGCGACAGCCAGTCACTGGTCCTGGCCGTCGGCTCACCGGACGAACAGGCTCCCATCTGGGTGATCCACAACCGGCGCCTGGAAAACTGCCGCGTCACCAGCGCTCGGGGCCACCACAACGGCCATAGCCTGATCGTCGACCGGCTCGCCGCCAAACGCCTGCAAGTCCAGCCAGGTGACACGGTGCGCGCCGTGCCGCTGCTCGGTCAGAGGCCGGCGTAGCGAGAGCAAACGGCCCTCTCGTTTCAGGCCAGGAACGGCAACACACCCGGGCATACGTTCCCGCTTATCAGGAGATACCCATGAAACTGTACTTTGCCCCCATGACCTGCTCACTGTCGCCACACATCGTGCTGCGTGAACTGGGCTTGCCTTTCGAATTAATCCGAGTCAACAACAAGACCAAAGCCACCGCCGACGGCCATGACTTCCGCGACATCAACCCAAAGGGTTACGTGGCCGCACTGGTGCTGGATAACGGCCAGGTGCTGACCGAAGGTCCGGCCATCGTTCAATACCTGGCAGATCAGGTCCCGGGCAATTCCCTGGCGCCGGCCAACGGCACCTGGGAACGTATCCGCTTGCAGGAACTGCTGAACTTCATCACTTCGGAAATCCACGGTGGCAGCGCGCCGCTGTTCAATGTCGATATTCCTGAGCCCACCAAAGAAATTTTCCGGCAGAAGCTGTTCAAGCGCCTGGACTACCTGAACAACGGCCTGATGAACAAAGACTATCTGTTGGGTGACTTCGGCCTGGCCGATGCGTACCTGTTCACCGTGCTTAAGTGGCTGCCTTTCTTCAATATCGATATCGAGAAGTGGCCGAAACTTGAGTCATTCATGAATCGCATCGAAACACGTCCAAGCGTGCGCGCCGCCATAGCCGCGGAAGAGGCCCCGCAACCGGTTTAACAGCCGGTCGATGCTGGCTTCTGCTGATGCTTTGGAGAGTCGGGTTGGCACTGTACCGCTATCGACGAACGGTTCGAGAGGTTACGCCAACCTTTGATCATATGGTGTCCCAGGGCAGGTTCGAACTGCCAACCTTCCCCTTAGGAGGGGGATGCTCTATCCAATTGAGCTACTGAGACACAGGTCGACCACGAGAAACGCGGTGCGATGGACGGCGTGCATGTTAACGGCCAGCCTGGCGTTTGTCATGTCGTCCGTAGGCTTTTTAAGTGTAGGCAAATGCTGCAGCCCATAGCCCCCAGCCCGATGACACGGATAAACGGGACGCCGCTCATCCGCCCCCATCTGCCTCCGCTAGTAAATCGGCAAATTGCCACTATCCTATACAATACAAGGACAGCACCGGTCTTTGCTGCCGTTCCGGTTATCCGCCGGACGGTATGGCACATAGACACGATGTGATGGTCATAGCATGCGGACCTGCTGATTTTCCAAACCAGTCCGCATTTTTGATGAAGAGTAATAGCAGAACGCCTTTACGCGGATCAATATTTGTCACAGAATTGGCGCCAATGATCTGGCAATTTTGAGGCATGATGCGGGCCTCTTAACAATTCAGGTTGAACATTTGGCTACGGTGCTTGTCCTATCGACATCCTGCGGCCAATCCCGAGAACCGCTCCCCTGAACTAACCGGTTAAATAAATATGCGCCCAATGACAAAGGCAATTTATTCCAGCCGTACGGCTGACAAGTTCGTCGTACGTCTGCCAGACGGAATGCGGGAACGCATTGCCGAGGTGGCTCGCAATCATCATCGCAGCATGAACTCTGAAATCATCGCGCGCCTTGAGCAAAGCCTTATCCAGGAAGGCGCGTTGGGTGAAGAACTGAGCATGCGCCTGGACAGCCCGGAGCTGTCATTGCATGAGCGAGAATTGCTTCAACGCTTCCGACAACTCTCCCACCGCCAGCAGAACGCCCTCGTTTCGCTGATTGCCCACCAGGATGCAGAAATGGCCGCAGACGCGCCCTGATCGCACCGCAATACCCAAAGCCAGCCTTATGCTGGCTTTTTTTTGCCTGGGATTTGGGCTCGACTTGTATTTTCGAGCCCCAAAAAACCGCCAGACAGGCGTAATGCCGTTGTGGCGAGGGGATTTATCCCCTCGCCACAACGAGCTGGGCAAGTCTTAAGTGGACAGCGTTACATCAGATAAGCGGTTTTTTTGACCAGCGACTCAGAGCAGGAAGATGGTCGCCAGCCCGAGGAAAATAAAGAACCCGCCGCTGTCGGTCATGGCGGTAATCATCACGCTCGCGCCCATGGCCGGGTCACGCCCCAACCGGGCAAGGGTCATGGGAATCAATACGCCCATCAATGCCGCCAACAGCAAGTTGAGGGTCATCGCTGCCGTCATGACCACCCCCAATGACCAACTGCCATAGAGCAGATACGCCACCACACCGATCACCCCCCCCCAAAGCACGCCATTGATCAGAGCCACCGCCAGTTCCTTGCGCATCAATCGCGAGGTATTGCCGGTGCTGACCTGATCCAGCGCCATGGCGCGAACGATCATGGTGATGGTCTGGTTGCCGGAGTTGCCGCCGATCCCGGCAACGATGGGCATCAGCGCCGCAAGCGCCACCAACCGCTCAATGGAACCTTCGAACAACCCAATGACCCGGGAAGCAACAAACGCCGTGATCAGATTGATCGCCAGCCAGGCCCAACGGTTGCGCAGGGATTTCCAGACCGAGGCGAAGATGTCTTCCTCTTCACGCAGACCGGCCATGTTGAGGACTTCGCTCTCGCTTTCCTCACGAATCAGGTCGACCATTTCATCGATGGTCAGACGGCCGATCAGCTTGCCGTTCTTGTCAACCACCGGGGCGGAAATCAAGTCATAACGTTCGAACGCCTGGGCCGCATCATAGGCGTCTTCGTCCGGATGAAAACTTACCGGATCGCTGGCCATGACGTCGGCCACCTGCTTTTCCGGGTCGTTGACCAGCAATCGCTTGATCGGCAGCACACCCTTGAGCACGCCGTCGTAGTCGACCACAAAAAGCTTGTCGGTATGCCCCGGCAGCTCCTTGAGACGACGCAGGTAGCGCAATACCACTTCGAGACTGACATCCTCACGGATCGTCACCATCTCGAAGTCCATCAACGCACCGACCTGCTCCTCGTCATAAGACAACGCCGAGCGCACGCGCTCACGCTGCTGGCCGTCGAGGGCTTCCATCAGTTCGTGGACAACGTCCCGTGGCAGTTCAGGTGCAAGGTCGGCGAGTTCGTCGGCGTCCATTTCCTTGGCCGCCGCCAGCAACTCGTGATCATCCATGTCGGCGATCAGGGTTTCACGAACCGAGTCGGACACTTCGAGCAGGATGTCACCGTCGCGATCAGCCTTGACCAGCTGCCAGACCGTCAGGCGCTCTTCCAGCGGCAGGGCTTCGAGGATGTAGGCGACGTCGGCGGAGTGCAGGTCATCGAGTTTGCGCTGCAACTCGACGAGGTTCTGCCGGTGGACCAGGTTCTCGACCCGATCATGATGCGGGCCTTCCTGGCGATGCGTCAGGTCCTCCACGACCCGCTGGCGATGCAGCAGCTCAACGACTTGCGCGAGACGGTCCTGAAGGCTTTCCTGCGTTTTCTTTACTTCAATTTCGGTCATAGGCGAACTCCACTCCCAGCAGTGGGGCACGCCGGAAGGATCAATCAGTCAATTCATGATTGGTGAAACGCGGTTTTGAGTAACTACTGGGTAAGTCCATGGAAGTATTCCAAAGCCCCGGCGGGGCTGACGGGCGCAATCATACACCGCTTGGCGTTTTAAAACGTTAAAAAATCACGGCAAGAACAAGCGCTTGCGAGACAAACCTGAACGCAGGCTGAACCTGTGGAATTACGACGTTTTATCCTGAAAAGAAAACACACCACCCGGCAAAAATGGAGCGGCTACCCTGAGGACAATCAACTGATCACAAGCCCGTGGGAGCAAAGCTTGCTCGCGATTGCAGACAGTCAATAGACAGCGAATCGGCTGGTCTACCGCTGTCGCGAGCAAGCTTTGCTCCCCGGGTAATGCATCAACTCCCACCTTTCATCCGCAAGGAAGGCGCTCGAATGCCGCTCAATCGCTATATGCTTCTGCTCGTCACCCTGTGCTGCCTGCCTTCGCGAGCGGCCGAGCACACCGTTCATCGCTGCGAAAACAGCGCAGGGCATGTCACCTTCACCACCTTGAGCTGTGGCCCGGAAGAAAACCAGTCAGTGCAGCGAATCCATCCGTACAGCCCTGGCACAATAGCCCCCGCCGGCGAATCGCTGCTGCCCGAAGCAGAGCACCGACAAACATCCAGCAACAAAACCAGGCGCAGGGAACCGACGGTCGTTGGTCAGCTCGAAGAGCGCTGTGGAAATCTACTGACCGCCGGGCAGCGGCGCGATGCGATCATGGACAGGCGCATCGTCACGGGCATGAGCCAGCAGGACGTGGAAAGCGCCCTCGGCAAACCTGACTCAATCAAGATCCGGAATTCGAGCACCCGCTACACCTACAAAGAGAAGAGCGGTCGCAGCGCAGAGGTCGTGTTCGATGAGAAAGGCTGTGTAAAAGGCAAATCGTAGGCAACAAAAAGCCCGCGTTAAACGCGGGCTTCTTGATATATGGTGCACTCGACAGGATTCGAACCTGTGACCGCTCGGTTCGTAGCCGAGTACTCTATCCAGCTGAGCTACGAGTGCAGGTTGTGGTTTTATACCAGATCACAACTGGTTGAAGCCAAGTTATTTGCATTGCTGCAAACAACTCTTAAATGGTGCACTCGACAGGATTCGAACCTGTGACCGCTCGGTTCGTAGCCGAGTACTCTATCCAGCTGAGCTACGAGTGCATGTGTTGCCGCGCATTATAGGTCGTCGAATCTTTTTGTAAAGCGCTTTTTCCAGTAATTTCAACAACTTACTGAACAAGCCGGATCACAACGCACTACATGAATAATGGCGGAGAACGGGGGATTCGAACCCCCGACACCCTTTTGAGGTGTACTCCCTTAGCAGGGGAGCGCCTTCGGCCACTCGGCCAGCTCTCCGCAACACGGGGCGTATATTAACCACCTTCATCCCCGTTTGCAAACATAAAAATCGATAAAAATTAATGGCTTGGTTCGTCGTCCTTCTCTTTCTTGATACGCAGGTAAATTTCCTCCCGGTGCACCGCGACCTCTTTCGGGGCGTTGACGCCAATACGCACTTGGTTTCCTTTGACGCCGAGCACGGTCACGGTGATTTCGCCATCGCCAATAATCAGGCTCTCTGCGCACCGACGAGTCAGAATCAGCATACCTTTCTCCTCACGCAATTCAGTTCAGGGACTACAAGTCTGCAAAACAAGGGCGTCGGACCTGCAACCGCAACGGTCGCAGCCTACAGGCCTCAGTATTGACCAGCGCGAGCAAAAGAACAGTTTTGAGACGCGCCATTCAAAAAAACAAAGGGCGCGGTAGAACCGCGCCCTTGGGACAACGCCTTATTCGCCCTGTCGAGCGGCTGCGTCGAGTTCGAAAGCCGTGTGCAGGGCACGCACGGCCAGTTCCAGGTATTTCTCTTCGATCACCACGGAAACCTTGATTTCCGAAGTCGAGATCATCTGGATATTGATGCTTTCCTTGGCCAGGGATTCGAACATGCGGCTGGCCACGCCTGCATGGGAGCGCATGCCGACGCCGACGATCGACACCTTGGCGATCTTGGTGTCCCCCACCACTTCCCGGGCACCGATCTCGGCTGCGGTCTTCTTCAGCACGGCTTCGGCGGCCTGGTAGTCGTTGCGGTGCACGGTGAACGTGAAGTCGGTGGTGTTATCGTGCGCGACGTTCTGCACGATCATGTCGACTTCGATGTTCGCGGCACTGATCGGGCCGAGAATCTTGAAGGCCACGCCGGGGGTGTCTGGCACGCCACGGATGGTCAGCTTGGCTTCATCGCGGTTGAAGGCGATGCCGGAAATGATCGGCTGTTCCATGGATTCCTCTTCATCAATAGTAATGAGGGTGCCCGGACCCTCTTTGAAGCTGTGCAGGACGCGCAGCGGAACATTGTATTTGCCAGCGAATTCGACCGCCCGGATCTGCAGTACCTTCGAGCCGAGACTGGCCATTTCCAGCATCTCTTCGAAGGTGATCTTGTCCAGGCGCTGAGCCACGGGAACCACACGCGGATCGGTGGTGTAGACGCCATCCACATCGGTGTAGATCTGGCATTCGTCAGCCTTGAGAGCTGCCGCCAGCGCAACACCGGTGGTGTCGGAACCGCCACGACCGAGGGTGGTGATATTGCCGTGCTCGTCCACGCCCTGGAAACCGGCGACCACCACGACGCGGCCAGCCTTCAGGTCAGCGCGAATCTTCTGATCGTCGATCTGCAGGATACGCGCCTTGTTGTGCGCGCTGTCCGTCAGGATACGCACCTGGTTGCCGGTGTAGGACACCGCCGGCACGCCACGCTTCATCAGCGCCATAGCCAGCAAGGCGATAGTCACCTGCTCGCCGGTGGACACGATCACATCCAGCTCACGGGGAACCGGCTGCTGCTCGCCACTGATTTGCTTGGCCAGATCGATCAGACGGTTGGTTTCGCCGCTCATTGCCGACAGCACAACCACCAGGTCATCGCCCGCATCACGGAATTTCTTAACCTTGTCGGCGACTTGTTCGATTCTCTCGACAGTGCCGACCGAGGTGCCTCCAAATTTCTGTACGATCAAAGCCATTTCAAAGCCGCCTCTGCCCATGAAGGGCGCCCAATAGTTACTACGGCGGTCGGGCCCGCGACTAGACCGCGAGCCCGAAGCACCGCCTTAAATACCCTGCTCTACAAATGCAACGGTCTGGGCCAGTGCCGCGTCCAGTGCGCCAACGTCGGTACCGCCGCCTTGCGCCATGTCCGGACGACCACCGCCCTTGCCGCCCACTGCCGCTGCGGCCTGCTTCATCAAATCACCGGCTTTGAGTTGGCCGGTCAGGTCCTTGGTCACGCCTGCGACGAGAACGACCTTTTCCTCATGGACACTGCCGAGCAGGATCACTGCGCGGCCGAGTTTGTTTTTCAGCTGATCGACCAGTCCCAACAGGGCCTTGCCGTCCTGACCGTCCAGACGCACGGCCAGTACTTTCACACCCTTGACGTCCACGGCCTGGGCCGACAGATCGTCGCCCGCGGCGCTGGCAGCCTTGGCCTGCAACTGCTCGAGTTGCTTCTCCAGCAGGCGGTTGCGCTCCAGCACTGCCGACAGCTTGTCGATCAGGTTGTCGCGGCTGCCCTTGATCAGGCTCGCCGCTTCCTTGAGTTGTTCTTCGGCAGCGTTGAGGTACGCCAGTGCCGCGGCACCGGTAACCGCTTCGATACGCCGCACGCCGGAGGCCACGCCGCCTTCACTGATGATCTTCAGCAGGCCGATGTCGCCGGTCCGGTTGGCGTGGATGCCACCGCACAGCTCCACCGAGAAATCCCCCATGCTCAGCACGCGCACGCTGTCGCCGTACTTCTCGCCAAACAACGCCATGGCGCCTTTCTTCTTGGCGGTGTCGATGTCGGTTTCTTCGGTTTCTACCGGGGAGTTCTTACGAATCTCGGCATTGACGATGTCTTCCAGGGCCTTCAGTTGCTCTGGCTTGATGGCTTCGAAGTGGCTGAAGTCAAAGCGCAGGCGCTGGCTGTCGACCAACGAACCCTTCTGCTGGACATGCTCGCCCAACACTCGGCGCAACGCGGCGTGCAGCAAGTGGGTGGCAGAGTGATTCAGCGAAGTGGCGTGGCGCACTTCGGCGTCGACATGGGCGGACACCGGCGCAGCGACCATCAGGCTGCCCGAAGCCACTACGCCGTGGTGCAGGAATGCCCCGCCGGTCTTCGTAGTGTCGCGCACGTCGAAGCGCGAGCTGCCGGCCTGCAGGTAACCGCTGTCGCCGATCTGACCGCCGGATTCGGCATAGAACGGGGTCGTGTCGAGCACGATCACGCCTTCCTGGCCTTCGCTCAGGATGTCGACCGATTGGCCGTCCTTATAGATGGCCACGATCTTGGCCGAACCGGTGGTGCCGGCGTAGCCGGTGAATTCGGTGGCCACGTCAACCTTGACCAGGCTGTTGTAGTCCATGCCGAAGGCGCTGGCGGAGCGCGCGCGCACCCGCTGGGCTTCCATCTCGCGCTCGAAGCCTTCTTCGTCGAGGGTCAGGTTGCGTTCACGGGCGATGTCGCCGGTCAGGTCCATCGGGAAACCATAGGTGTCGTACAGCTTGAACACCACATCGCCCGGCACCACGTTGCCCTTGAGTTCGGCCAGGTCCTGCTCGAGGATCTTCAGGCCCTGCTCCAGGGTCTTGGCGAACTGCTCTTCTTCGGCCTTGAGCACACGCTCGATGTGCGCCTGCTGGGATTTCAGTTCCGGGAAGGCATCCCCCATCTCGGCCACCAGGGCCGCGACGATCTGATAGAAGAAGCTGCCCTTGGCGCCCAGCTTGTTGCCGTGACGGCAGGCGCGACGGATGATCCGGCGCAGCACGTAACCGCGGCCCTCGTTGGACGGCAGCACGCCGTCGGCAATCAGGAAGCCACAGGAACGGATATGGTCGGCGACCACTTTCAGCGAGGCCTGGTTGTCGTTGGTGCAACCGATGGCCTTGGCCGAGGCGTTCAGCAGGCTCTGGAACAGGTCGATTTCGTAGTTGGAGTGAACGTGCTGCAGCACCGCACTGATCCGCTCCAGGCCCATGCCGGTGTCGACCGACGGTGCCGGCAGCGGATGCAACACGCCATCAGCGGTGCGGTTGAACTGCATGAACACGTTGTTCCAGATCTCGATGTAGCGGTCGCCGTCTTCTTCCGGCGAGCCGGGTGGGCCGCCCCAGATGTCGGCGCCGTGATCGTAGAAGATCTCGGTGCAAGGGCCGCACGGACCGGTATCGCCCATGGTCCAGAAGTTGTCGGAGGCGTAAGGCGCGCCCTTGTTGTCGCCGATGCGCACCATGCGCTCGGCCGGCACACCGACCTCTTTGGTCCAGATGTCATAGGCTTCGTCATCGGTGGCGTAGACCGTTACCCAGAGTTTTTCCTTGGGCAGGTTCAGCCACTTGTCGGACGTCAGGAAGGTCCAGGCGAAGGTGATGGCGTCGCGCTTGAAATAGTCGCCGAAGCTGAAGTTACCCAGCATTTCGAAAAACGTGTGGTGACGAGCGGTATAACCGACGTTTTCCAGGTCGTTGTGCTTGCCGCCGGCGCGCACGCACTTCTGGCTGCTCACCGCACGGGTGTAGGCACGTTTCTCCTGGCCCAGGAAGCAGTCCTTGAACTGGTTCATCCCCGCGTTGGTGAACAGCAGGGTCGGGTCATTGCCCGGGATCAAAGAGCTGGAGGCTACTCGGGTGTGGCCTTGCTCTTCGAAGAAGCGAAGGAAGGCTTCACGGATTTCTGCGCTTTTCATTAGGTTCTTCCACGGAGGCTGCGGCCAAAGGCCTGTGCAAAACGTCAACAGACGAAGCAACGGCAAAGGGCCGCATTATATCGGCCCTGCGCTTGGGGTACAGCGTGTTATGCGATAGAAACTGTCAATTGGGTCGCTTAGGCGATCAGTTGCCGGAAAATTCGACGAAAGTGGCGATCACCCGGTCGATTTGCGCAGCGCTGACGTCCAGGTGGGTCACCATCCGCAGGCGCGGCGCGGCAACGAGCTTGATGCCCCGCTCGGCGGCAAATGCCTTGAGCGCCTCGGCCCGTTCGCCCATGTGCACATAGACCATGTTGGTCTGCACCGGCTCGACCTCATAACCCGCCGCCTGTAACCCTTCGGCAAGGCGCCGGGCATTGGCGTGGTCGTCGGCCAGGCGCTGGACTTGATGATCGAGGGCATACAGCCCCGCTGCGGCCAGGATCCCGGCCTGGCGCATGCCGCCGCCAACCATTTTGCGCAATCGGCGCGCCTTGTCGATCAAGCCGACGCTGCCGCACAGGACCGAACCGATCGGCGCCCCCAGGCCTTTGGACAGGCACACCGACACCGAATCGAAATACTGGGTGATCTCCCGCGCGTCGACATCGAGCTTGACCGCTGCGTTGTACAACCGGGCGCCGTCCAGGTGCAGCGCCAAGCCGTGTTCCCGGGTGAAACGCCGGGCGCGGGCCAGGTATTCCAATGGCAACACCTTGCCTTGCATGGTGTTTTCCAGGGCCAGCAGGCGGGTGCGGGCAAAATGGAAGTCATCGGGCTTGATCGCCGCGGCGACTTGCGCCAGGTCCAGGGAACCGTCCGCCTGCACCTCAAGAGGCTGGGGCTGGATCGAACCGAGCACCGCCGCGCCGCCGCCTTCGTATTTGTAGGTGTGGGCCTGCTGGCCGACAATGTACTCATCGCCACGCTCGCAATGGGCCATCAACCCCAGCAGGTTGCTCATGGTGCCACTGGGCACGAACAACGCCGCCGCAAACCCCAGGCGCCCGGCGAGTTCGGCTTCGAGACGATTGACAGTCGGGTCCTCGCCGTACACGTCATCGCCGGTCGGCGCGCCGGCCATGGCATCCAGCATAGCGGCGGAAGGTTGGGTGACCGTGTCGCTGCGAAGATCAATAACGCTCATGAATCTGGCCTCGGGTGCTGGTGGAGGGAATTCCCTTTCGAAGGGTAATTACTGCGGGCATGGTGGGAATTAATCAAGGCTGATCCAGGGAAAAGACACAACACCCCTGCTCGCTCCCACAAAGGTTATGTGTTAAAAATCCTGCGCCGCCACACAGCGTAGCGGCAAAACGTTCTCAGGGCGGGGTGTAATTCCCCACCGGCGGTAATTGCATGCAAGGTGCATAGCCCGCGAGCGCTTGGCAATGCACGGCTTTTGCGGTGCGGCGGCAAGGTCAGCAGACCCGGTGCGATCCCGGGGCCGACGGTCATAGTCCGGATGAAGAGAGAACGGGATCGGCACCCAAGGACCGTTTGCGACTATCTGTGCGCGGCGTACCCTCGACTCCCCTTCGATTCATGACGCCCTGTTTTTCACACAAACAGGAACCAGAACATGCAACCCACTGCAATCGACAGCAAAATCAAACATCCGGGCGAGCGCGTTGCGTTCATCCAGGCCAGCTGGCACAAGGAAATTGTCGACCAGAGCCGTCACGGCTTCGTCGCGGAAATGATCAACCAGGGCTACCAGGAAAGTGATATCGACTGCTTCGAAGTCGGTGGCGCCTTCGAGATCCCGCTGCATGCCAAGCTGCTGGCCAAATCCGGCCGCTACGCCGGCATCGTCGCCGCCGGCCTGGTGGTGGATGGCGGCATCTACCGGCATGAGTTCGTCGCCCAATCGGTGATCAGCGGCCTGATGCAGGTGCAGTTGGAAACCGAGGTGCCGGTGTTCTCGGTGGTGCTCACGCCGCACCACTTCCACGCCGGGGAAGAGCACCAGAAGTTCTTCTTCGAGCACTTCGTGCACAAGGGTCAGGAAGCGGCGAAGACCTGCGCCGATACCCTGCACAAAACCCGGGCGTTGCGTCGCACTGAGCCGCGCGCCTTAGCCGTCTAACACTGGCCACAATGTGGGAGCGAGCCTGCTCGCGATGACGGAGTGTCAGTCGCCATGATGTTGGCTGATAGAACGCTATCGCGAGCAGGCTCGCTCCCACAGGGGGCCTGCTTATCGCAAATATTGCAGCCACCACAAAACAACTGTGGGAGCGGGCTTGCTCGCGAAGGCGGTGTGTCAGTAAACGATAATGTTGCTGATACACCGCTTTCGCGAGCAAGCCCGCTCCCACATTTGGAATGCGACGCCTTTCAGACCAGGTTTTCGCCGGTGGCCGGCACGATCAGGATGCCGGCCCGCAAACCATTCTTCACCTTGGGGTTGGGGAAGATGATCCGCGCCCCCTCTTCTTCGATCACCCAACGGGTCTGGGCGATGTCTTCGGCCAGCACATAACCTTTTCCCAGCTCCGAAAAGTTTTCGATATCCGCTGGCAGGTTCAGGCGGAAACTGTCGCTGTGCTTGATGATTTCCCGGGCCACGCTGAACAGCTGGAGGCCATCCAGCCCTTCGTCCAGCTCAGGTTCGTTGCCTTCGATGATCTGCTTCAGGCGGGTTTCCAGCAGGCTGACATTGACGCCTTCGTTCTCCCCGAACGGCCGCGCCTTGCCTAGTTCCAAAGTAAAGGATTCGGCCCCGAGCTGGTCGTAGGTGTAGGCGCTGAACACGATGGACGGCTTGTTCTGCAGCAACACCGCTTCCATGCCCGCCGCACGCAGGCGGGCCAGCTCACGACGTGAATGTTGTCGACCTTCCTTCCAGGGGTACAGGGCGAACTGCTCGATCTTCGAGCCGCGGATGGCCGTGTGCAGGTCGTAATGCAAGCGACTGCGCTCTGGCCGGTTGAAGAAGCTGGCAGCCAGCCGCTCCAGCTCGCACGCCCGCAGCGCTTCCGGGCCGCCGCTCAGTTCATGACGGCCATTGAAAAGCCGGTTGACGTCCTGCTCGACGAAACGCTCACCGCGGCGGATGGCCTCGGGATTGCCGAACAGGAACAGAATACGAGCCCGAGGCTTCACGTCACCACGGGCGATGTCATGCAGCAGGCGGTCGAGCAATTCGATGGGCGCGGTTTCGTTACCGTGGATCCCTGCCGATAACAGCAGGTCCAGGCCATTATCCCGGGCTTCGGGCGGCTTGACCTCCAGCGCACCCTCGCTCAACCAGCGCATGCGCACGCCTTCGACAGTCAGTTGAGTCTTCTCCGCCGGTTCACGGCCGGCGAGGGTCAGTTCAAGCAGTTTGCCGAGGGCGAGCATAGCGCGGTTTCCTTAATGGTCGTGGCCGCAATCCGGGCCATGGACATGGTCATCGTCGCCGAGGTCGGCCGGTTCCATTTCCAGCTGCAGGCTGACCAGGTTGGTTGCCAACGGGCGCAACAACAGGTTGGCGTATTCCTCATCCCCTTCCTCGACATCCACGCCGATCAGCAGCTGACCGCGGCCGTCCTGCTGGATCCACAACTCCTTGCCCTGCCACATCACCGCCACGCGGGTGCAAGAGGTTTCCAGCTGGGTGCCGTCGGTGTCTTCAAGAATCAGCTGCAGTGCATCGCTCATGTTTTACGTTCTCGTCTGGGGATAAGGCCACGCGCCCTGCTTTGACTGTAGTCAGGTCGCGCGCGCTTTCAATTGATCTGGAAAGGATAAACCGCGCCAAGTTTAAGGATTTGTGTCAGTTCATCCAGTGCCGACCGGCATTCGAGCAGCAATTGCGGGTCCGCCAGGTCGCTTTCGGTCATACGGTCGCGGTAATGACGCTCGACCCATTGGGTCAGCGAATCGTACAACGGCGCCGTCATGATAACCCCTGGGTTGACGGCCGCCAGTTCGGTTTCATTGAGAGCTACGCGCAGCCTCAGGCAAGCCGGACCGCCACCGTTCTGCATGCTCTGCTTGAGGTCGAAGACCTTCACTTCGCGAATCACCCCGCCAGAGCCCGTCAGGCCTTGCAGGTATTGCCAGACACGCGGGTTGCTGCGGCACTCTTCCGGCACGATCAACAGCATCGATCCGTCGGGACGCGACAGCAGCTGGCTATTGAACAAGTAGGAACGTACCGCGTCATCGACGCTGACCGCCGAACGCGGCACACACACAGACTGAAATGCCCCACCGACCTTGGCGAGTTTGCCGCTCAGTTCGGCCAGCATCTTGTCGGTCTCGAGAAACGCATCCTCGTGATAGAACAACACCTCGCCATTGCCGACCGCGATCACGTCGTTGTGAAACACGCCTTGGTCGATCACCGACGGGTTCTGTTGCGCGTACACCACGCCCTCTTCCCGCAGGCCATGCAAACGAGCGACCGCGCGGGACGCTTCGAGGGTCTGGCGGGCCGGGTATTTCTGCGGCGCCGGGTAACGGGTGTCGAAAGCACTGCGACCGAACACGAAGAACTCGACGCCCGCCTCACCGTAGCTCCGGCAGAACCGGGTATGGTTGGCCGCCCCTTCGTCACCGAACTGCGCCACCGCCGGCAACGCGGCGTGATGGGCGAAGTACTGTTGATCGGCAAACATCGCCCCCAGTACGCGACTGGTGGTCGGATGCTCGATGCTGCGATGGTATTTGCAGTTCAGGTTGGCGGCGGTGAAATGCACGCGGCCATCCGCGGTGTCGGCACTCGGGCTGACGGTGGCGGCGTTGGCCACCCACATGCTGGAGGCCGAGCAACTGGCGACCAGCAGCGGCATCGCTTCTTTCGCGGCCTGCTGGATGACCTCGGCGTCGCTGCCGGCAAAGCCCAACCGGCGCAGGGCAGCCACGTCAGGACGCTCCTGTGGCGCCAGCACACCTTGCTGGAAGCCCATGTCCATCAGCGCTTTCATCTTCGCCAGGCCCTGCAACGCCGCTTCCTTGGGGTTGGAGCACGCCTGGCTGTTGCTCTGGGACGCGACATTGCCGTACGAGAGCCCGCCGTAGTTATGGGTCGGCCCCACTAGACCGTCAAAGTTGACTTCAAAGGATTTCATCAGCGAGGCTCCACGAGGATCTGTTTTTTTATAGGCATCAGGTAACGCGTTCGATCAAACACCGCGGCGCGGCCTTCGCGAGCAAGCCCGCTCCCACAAGTTTTTTTGCAGTCCTGTGGGAGCGGGCTTGCTCGCGAAGAGAGCTACACCATCCGCACGCCAGGGGTCAGGGCCGCCGGCATGACAAGGCTCGGCGTCTCCAGGGACGCCACCGGGTACGCGCAATAGTCGGCCGCGTAATAGGCACTGGCGCGATGGTTACCCGAGGCGCCGACGCCGCCGAACGGCGCGCTGCTGGCAGCGCCGGTCAACTGTTTGTTCCAATTGACGATACCGGCACGGCTTTGCAGCCAGAACTGCTGGTAGCGTTCCTGGGAGTCGGACAACAAGCCGGCGGCCAGGCCGTACTGGGTGTTGTTGGCCTCGGCGATGGCCGCCGGGAAATCCGCGTAGCGGATCACTTGCAGCAGTGGCCCGAACAGCTCTTCATCAGGACGTTCGGCCACCGCCGTCACATCGAGAATCCCTGGCGTCAGCAACGCGGCCTGAGGCTGTGGCTGAGTCATCGCCAGCAGCGCCACGGCGCCGAGGCCCAGCAGATGATTCTGCGCGTCCATCAAGGCTTTCGCCGCGCCCAGGGAAACCACCGAGCCCATGAATGGCGCCGGCTGCTGGTCGAAAGCACCGACTTCAATCGCAGAACTGACCGCCACCAGGCGCGCCAGCAGGGCATCGCCCCACGCCCCTTCCGGCACCAGCAATCGGCGGGCGCAGGTGCAGCGCTGGCCGGCGGAAATGAAAGCCGATTGGATGATGGTGTAGACCGCCGCATCGACGTCCGCCACCTCGTCCACGACCAGCGGATTGTTACCGCCCATTTCCAGGGCCAGTATCTTGTCCGGGCGACCGGAGAACTGTTGATGCAACAGATTGCCGGTGCGGCTGGAGCCAGTGAAGAACAGCCCGTCGATGCCTGGATTGGCCGCCAGGGCGATACCGGTTTCCCGAGCGCCTTGCAACAGGTTCAGCACACCCGCCGGTAAACCGGCTTCGACCCAGCACTTGACCGTCAGCTCGGCGACCTTCGGGGTCAGCTCGCTCGGTTTGAACAGTACGCAATTGCCGGCCAGCAAGGCAGGCACGATATGGCCGTTGGGCAAGTGGCCGGGGAAGTTGTAAGGGCCGAATACCGCCACCACCCCGTGAGGCTTGTGCCGCAGCACCGCAGTGGCGTCGCCCAGGGGGCCGCTCTTCTCGCCGGTCCGCTCGCGGTAGCTCTGCACCGAGATGGCGACCTTGTTGATCATGCTGGTGACTTCAGTGGCCGCTTCCCACAACGGCTTGCCGGTTTCCTCGCCGATGCAGTGGGCCAGTTCGTCCGCGTGGCTCTTCAGCGCCGCGGCAAAGGCTTCCAACACCTGGATGCGTTCATCCAGCGAGCGCCGGGCCCAGTCCGGGAATGCCTGGCGCGCAGCCTGCACCGCCGACTCGACCTGCGCCGCCGTGGCGCCCTTGCCGGACCACAGCACTTGCTGGGTCACCGGGTTCAGCGATTCAAACATATCGCCCTGGCCTTCCAGCCAGCTTCCCGCGATATACAGCGAGTTCATCATTTCGACTCCCGAGCAGACAACGCAACGGCGCGCACTTGATCGCCGGCGTTGAGTTGAAGACGTTTGGCGGTCAACGGATCGACCACCAGGGTGCCCGAGGCGAAGCGCGCCGGCGCTGCCGTGATGCGGCAATCCAGGCACTTGCGGTTATGGATGAGGAACGGCGTGGCGTCGTCACCCGGCGTACCGATGGCCAGTACCAGGGCCTGGCTGTCACGGACAGCACGGATCTTGGCGGTTTCGCACTCCACGGCCGGGCCGGCATCGAAGATGTCGACGTAGCCTTGATAATTGAAACCTTCGCTCTTGAGCATCGACAAGGCCGGCTCGGTGTCCGGATGAACCTGGGCGATCACGGCGCGGGCATCCTCGGACAGGAAACAGGTGTACAGCGGGAACTTGGGCATCAGTTCGGCGATGAACGCCTTGTTGCCGACTCCGGTCAGGTAATCGGCCTGGCTGAATTCCATTTTGAAGAAGTGCCGGCCCAGACTTTCCCAGAAAGGCGAACGGCCGGTGTCGTCGGACATGCCACGCATCTCAGCGATGATCTTGTTGCCGAACAACTGCGGGTACTCAGCGATGAACAGCAGCCGCGCCTTGGCCAGCATGCGGCCGTTGAGGCCATTGCGGTAATCGGCATGCAGGAACAGCGAGCACAATTCGGAATTGCCGGTCAGGTCGTTGGCCAGGAACAGCGTCGGGATTTCCCGGTAGATGTTCAGCTCCTGGGAAGCGCTCACCGTCAGGCCGACGCGGAAGTTGTACCAGGGCTCACGCAGCCCCACGGCACCGGCGATGGCGGAGATGCCCACCACTTGGCCATCGTCGTCTTCGAGTACGAACAGGTAGTCCGCATCGCCACGCCCGGCTTCGCCGCGAAAGGTCTTCTCGGCCCAGCCAACCCGATGGGCCAGGCGCTCTTCGTTGGCCGGCAAAGTGGTCAAGCCGGTGCCGGTGCTGCGGGCCAGGGCGATCAGAGCGGGTAAATCGCTGCTGCGTACGGGACGAACGATCATGCTATCTCCTCAGACGGGCCGCTCATGCCACCCGCGAAACTCAGACTTAAACCGCCACCAGGCGCACGCTGGCGCCTTCGCCAACACCCAGTGCCTCGGCCGCTTCCATGTCCAGGATCACCGGTTTACCGGGCGCGTAATCGAGCTCGAGCAACACGGCGCGGTAATCCTGCAACTGCGCATTGGCCACCAGGTATTGCCGGCCGGCCCCCTTGACCGGTTCGCCGAGCTTGACCGGCACCACGCGGCTCTGGGCAATCGAGCGAATCCCCGAGACGCGGGCATGCAGGGTCGGGCCGCCGTCGAAGATGTCGATGTAATGATCGGTCTCGAAGCCTTCGCGCATCAGGATGTCGAAGGTGATCTGCGCCCGCGGATGAACCTGCCCCATGGCCTCCTGGGCGGCGTCCGGCAGCAGTGGCACGTAGATCGGGTAATGGGGCATCAGCTCGGCCAGGAAGGTGCGGCTCTTCAGCCCGCACAGACGCTCGGCGGCGGCATAGTTGAGGTCGAAGAAGTTGCGACCGATGGCGTCCCAGAACGGCGAATCGCCATTTTCATCGCTGTAGCCGACGATCTCGGTCACCACCGAATCGGCGAACCGCTCCGGATGGCTGGCGACGAACAGCAGGCGCCCGCGGGAATTGAGCTCCGCCCACGGCGTGCCCACCAGGTCCCGGACCACATAGAAACTGGTCAGCAGGCTGTTGCCGGTCAGATCGTGGCATTGGGAGAGCACGTGGATCTTGTTGTGGATCTTCAGCTCACGGGAGGCATGGACGAACGTCTCGTTGCGAAAGCTGTAGAACGGCTCGGAATAACCGGCCGACGCGACGATGGCCGAACAGCCCACCAGTTTGCCGGTGGCCGTGTCTTCAAGGACGAAGAAATAGCTTTCTTCACCGTTGAAACTGACTTCGGCGGCAAACGAAGCCTCGCTCGCGGCGATCTTGTCGCTCAAGCGTTCCACGTCATCCGGCAGGGAAGTGACACCGATCGGACTGTCCGCAGCCAGACGCTGTACCTCGCCCAGATCCGCCATTTGCGCGGGGCGCATCACCAGCATGGTGTCACTCCTTAACTTGAAATAAAGGGTTCGACCGAGGGGGTCGATACATGAAAAAAATACCGCACCGGCTACCGCATCCGGTCCAGTGTGGGAGCGGGCTTGCTCGCGAAGGCTGCTTATCAGTCAACATTTATGTTGAAAGTGATGGCCTCTTCGCGAACAAGCCCGCTCCCACATGGGGTCCAGTTCAGCCTGTAGGAATCAAGCCTGGGTCAGCTTCGCTACCGCCCGCTCGAAACGGTCCAGGCCGGCGTCGATGTCGGCGTCTTCCACCACCAGGCTCGGGGCGAAACGGATCACGTCCGGGCCGGCTTGCAGGATCATCAGGCCTTCCTGTTCAGCAGCGTTGAAAATATCCTTGGCCTTGCCTTTCCAGGCGTCATTCAGCACGCAGCCGAGCAACAGGCCCAGACCGCGCACCTGGGTAAACAGGCCGTACTTCTCGCCGATCTGCTCCAGGCGGGTCTTGAACTTGTCATGCTTGGCCTTGACGCCGCCGAGCACTTCAGGGGTGTTGACCACATCGATCACCGCCTCGGCCACCGCGCATGCCAGCGGGTTGCCACCGTAAGTGGTGCCGTGGGTCCCGACGACCAGGTGCTTGGCCAACGCTTCGGTGGTGAGCATCGCCGCGATAGGGAAACCACCGCCCAGGCTCTTGGCGCTGGTGAGGATGTCCGGGACCACGCCGTAATGCATGTAGGCAAACAGTTCGCCGCTGCGGCCCATGCCGGTCTGCACTTCGTCGAACACCAGCAGCGCATTGTGCGCATCACACAAATCGCGGGCTCCTTGCAGGTAGGCTTGTTCGGCCGGCAGCACGCCGCCTTCGCCCTGGATCGGTTCCAGCACCACGGCGCAGGTCTTGTCTGAAATGGCCGCTTTCAAGGCCGCCAGGTCGTTATAGGGAACGTGGGTGATACCAGTGATCTTGGGACCGAAACCGTCGGAATATTTCGACTGCCCGCCGACGTTGACCGTGAACAGCGTGCGACCGTGGAAGCTGTTGAGCGCGGCGATGATTTCGTACTTTTCCGTGCCGAAACGATCGAACGCAACACGACGGGCCAGCTTGAAGGCGGCCTCGTTGGCTTCGGCGCCGGAGTTGCAGAAAAAAGCACGCTCGGCAAAGGTGGCGTCGACCAGTTTATGGGCCAGACGCAGGGCCGGTTCGTTGGTGAATACGTTGGAGACATGCCACAGTTTGTTGGCCTGCTCGGTGAGCGCCCCCACCAGCGCCGGGTGGGCGTGGCCCAACACGTTGACTGCAATACCGCCGGCGAAATCGATCAACTCGCGGCCGGACTGGTCCCACACGCGGGAACCGGCGCCACGCACGGGAATGAAGGCAGCAGGCGCATAGTTGGGGACCATTACCTGGTCGAAATCGGCGCGTTGTACCGCGGCTTGCTCAACGGACATCGGAGTCTCCTGAAGAGAAACACTCGCCTGGAAATGGCGAGCTTGGTGAGGATTGTAAGGACAGTTTTCAGCCCGGCCTTGCCGCCAAGCGACAACTTCTTATAGCGCCAACCCCCGTTTTCATTGGGTTTATGGCAATGCGACAAATAGCGTCGCAAAGGCGCAGTTTAAACGTTGTCGGGGGACTTTAGGCGCCTGCTTGCACATTTCCGTTACCAGACACAGCAGCAGTTTGGGAGGGACACCTGTGGCGAGGGGATTTATCCCCGCTGGGCTGTAAAGCAGCCCCAAAACAGTCAACTCAATCTGCCTGGCACACCGAGGTGTCAGGGTTTGGGGTCGCTTCGCGACCCAGCGGGGATAGATCCCCTCGCCACAAATGAATCTCCCTGCCACCAGGGTCGCCGCTTAGCCCCGCTCGGCCGGCACAGAAGACAACTCGAACGGGCTGCTGCTGCGTCGCTGGTTGCGATCTTCCCGCGGCGTGGCGCCGAAGAAGTTGCGATAGGCGCTGGAGAAGTGCGGCCCCGAGGAGAAACCACAAGACAAGCCGATCTGAATGATGGATTTGCTGGTCTGCATCAGCATCTGCCGGGCCTTGTTCAGGCGCAGTTCCAGGTAATACTGGCTCGGCACGCGGTTGAGGTATTGCTTGAAGATCCGCTCCAGTTGCCGGCGGGATACGCACACGTGCTGAGCGATTTCGTCGGTAGTCAGCGGTTCTTCGATGTTGGCCTCCATCAGCAGCACCGCCTGGGTGAGCTTCGGATGACTGGAGCCGAGGCGATTCTGCAGCGGAATGCGCTGGCGCTCGCCGCCTTCACGGATGCGCTCGACCACCAGCTCTTCCGACACCGCCCCAGCCAGTTCCGCGCCGTGATCGCGCGACAGCACCGCCAGCAGCAGGTCGAGCACCGACATGCCGCCACAGGCCGTCAAGCGGTCGCGATCCCAATCGAACAAATGGCTGGTGGCGATGACCTTGGGGAAGCGCTCGGAAAAATCGTCCTGCCAGCGCCAGTGCACCGCGGCGCGGTAACCGTCGAGCAATCCCAATTGAGCCAAGGGATAGACCCCGGCCGACAAACCACCAATCACACAACCGGCACGCACCAGTTGCTTGAGTGCGCTGCTCAGGTTGGAGGCCAATGCAGCCGGGGGCTCGTCGGCCAGCAGGAACAGCTTCTGGAGGCCTTCGAGCTTGCCCGCCCAAGGTTCGCCCGGTAACTGCCAGGCGCCCTCGCCCGCCGGCTCGGCCTGCAGGAACGACAGTTCGTAGACCACTTCAGGATGCACCCGCTGAGCGACACGCAAGGCCTCCTCAGCCAGCGCCAGCGTCAAGGCTTTAGTGCTGGGCCAAATCAGGAAACCAATTCGATGGGCAGTCATGGCGGGCGATCCGAAACGAAAACAGTGTTAAAGCCAAAAGCGGCTGCAACCAAATTAGTCCATCTGGCACGTGGTGCGCAGCATGACCCAAATCAGGTGCGTAACGGGAGCAATTACTTGAGGCTGCCCGAAAGAAATTGTTGCAGGCGCTCCGATTGCGGATTGACCAGCACTTCGCGCGGGTTGCCGCTTTCTTCGACGATGCCTTTGTGCAAGAACACCAGTTGGTTCGACACCTCGCGGGCAAAGCCCATTTCGTGGGTCACCACCACCATGGTCCGGCCTTCCAGGGCCAGGGCCTGCATCACTTTGAGCACGTCGCCCACCAGTTCCGGGTCGAGGGCCGACGTCGGTTCGTCGAACAACATGACTTCCGGCTCCATCGCCAGCGCCCGGGCAATCGCCACGCGCTGCTGTTCGCCGCCGGACATGTGGCCCGGATAAGCGTCCTTGCGATGGGCCACGCCCACTTTGCTCAGGTAATGCTCGGCCTTCTCACGGGCCTCGGCCTTGGCGACGCCCAGCACATGCACGGGCGCTTCCATGATGTTTTCCAGCGCGGTCATGTGGGACCACAGGTTGAAATGCTGGAACACCATCGACAGCCGCGAACGCATGCGTTGCAGTTGCCTGGGGTCCGCGGCCTTCAATCCACCATCCTTGCCAGCCACCAGTTTCAGCTCTTCGTTGTTGAGCAGAATCTTGCCGGCATGGGGCTGCTCAAGCAGGTTGATGCAACGCAGGAAGGTGCTTTTGCCGGAGCCGCTGGAGCCGATGATGCTGATCACATCGCCGGCGGCAGCTTTCAGGGACACGCCCTTGAGCACTTCGTGACTGCCATAGCGTTTATGCAGGTCTTGGACTTCGAGCTTGTACATGTCGGTTCTCACAAAACGTCAGTCGTTGGGCAGTCGATCGGATCGACGCGTTATCAGTGCTTGCGCGGGGCCAGGTAACTCAGCCAGCGACGCTCGGCCAGCTTGAACAGGCGCACCAGGATGAAGGTCAGGCACAGGTAGAACACGCCGGCCGTGATGTAAGCCTCGAACGGCAGGTAATACTGGGCGTTCACCGTGCGCGCGGCACCGGTGATGTCGATCAGGGTCACGATGGAGGCCAGGCTGGTGGTCTGCAGCATCATGATCACTTCGTTGCTGTATTGCGGCAGCGCCCGGCGCAGGGCCGACGGCAGCAGGATCCGGCGATACAGTGTGAAACGCGACATGCCCATGGCCTTGGCCGCCTCGATCTCGCCATTGGGCGTGGCCCGCAGGCTGCCGGCGATGATTTCGGCGGTGTAGGCGCTGGTGTTGATGGCGAAGGCGAGACAGGCACAGAACGTCGCGCTGGACAGCCACGGCCAGAGGAAGCTCTCGCGCACGAACTCGAACTGCGCCAATCCGTAGTAGATCAGGAACAGTTGCACCAGCATCGGCGTGCCGCGAATCACGTAGGTGTAAAGCCAGGCCGTCATGTTCACGACCGGCTGCTTGGACACCCGCATCAGCCCCAGAGGCAGCGCCGCCAGCAGCCCGAAGAACAGCGACAGCGCCAGCAACTTCAGGGTGGTCAGCAGGCCGCCGAAGTACAGCGGCAAGGCTTCATAGATGACGTTGTAGTCGAAGATCATAGATCAGCCGCCCTTACGCCTACCGAGTAGCGCTTCTCAAGGTGACGCAATGCCAGCAACGAAACACTGGTGATCACCAGGTACATTGCCGCCACTGCCAGGAAGAAGGTGAAAGGCTCACGGGTGGCATCCGCCGCCTGCTTGGCCTTGAACATCATGTCTTGCAGGCCCACCACCGAAATCAACGCGGTCGCCTTGGTCAGCACCAGCCAGTTGTTGGTGAAGCCCGGAATCGCCAGGCGAATCATCTGCGGCACCAGCACCCGGAAGAACACCTGGAACCCGTTCATGCCATACGCCATGCCCGCCTCGGCCTGCCCCTTGGGGATCGCCATGAACGCGCCACGAAAGGTTTCCGACAGATAAGCACCGAAAATGAAGCCCAGGGTGCCGATGCCGGCCGCCAGGGGGTTCAGATCAATGTAGTCGTCATAACCCAGCATCGGCGCCACGCGGTTGAGCAGGTCCTGGCCGCCGTAGAAAATCAGCAGGATCAGCACCAGATCGGGAATACCGCGTATGACCGTGGAATACAGGTCACCCAACCACGCCAGCCAACGCACCGGCGAGAGGCGCAACGCGACACCAATCAGTCCCAGGACGATGGCCAGAGCCATGGACGACAAGGCGAGCTGAAGCGTCAACCATGCGCCATCGAGGATGACAGCCCCGTAGCCTTTCAACATGATTCAGGTCCTCGAAAGTGGGATGAAAAAATGGCGCAAACCGCAGGGAGCCTGTTGCTTGCGCCATTTCGCACGAGTGGCGGAACGGTGTTACTTGCCGTAAATGTCGAAGGCGAAGTACTTGTCCTGGATTTGCTTGTATTTGCCGCTCGCGCGAATAGCAGCGATTGCGCCATTGATCTTGTCTTTCAAGGCATCGCCCTTGCGAACCGCGATCCCTACGCCGTCGCCGAAGTATTTGACGTCGGTGAAGGCCGGCCCCACGAAGGCAAAGCCTTTGCCCGCATCGGTCTTCAGGAAACCGTCATCCAACAGGGTAGCGTCTGCCACGGTGCCGTCGAGACGACCGGCGGAGACGTCCAGGTAGATTTCGTTCTGCGAAGTGTACGGCTTGATCTCGGCACCCAGCGGGGCGAGGACTTCACGGGCGAAGCGCTCGTGAATCGAACCGCGTTGTACGCCGATGTTCTTGCCCTTGAGCTCGGCCAGGCTGTCGCTGACCTGAGTACCGGCCTTCATCACCAGGCGGGCCGGGGTGTTGTAGTACTTGTTGGTGAAATCCACGGACTTCTTGCGATCTTCAGTGATCGACATCGAGGAAAGGATCGCATCGATCTTGCGCACCTTGAGCGCCGGGATCAGGCCGTCGAACTCCTGTTCGACCCACACGCACTTGATCTTCATCTCTTCGCACAACGCGTTGCCGATGTCGTAATCGAAACCGACGATGCTGCCGTCCGGGGCTTTCGAAGCAAACGGAGGGTAAGCCGCTTCGATACCGATCTTCAGGGGTTTTTCATCGGCGAATGTCGGCAGGGACAGCACGGACAATGCCAGGGCGCCAAGCAGCACAAGTTTCTTCATCTTGGGACTCCATCGGTAAAGGGCAAAACGGCAGAGTGAGCAACAGCCCAATATGCGAATGGGTGAAACAAACGTAGGTGCTGCGTCCTAAGAAGCGGGCGTTTTTATCAACGCAGGCCACGACGAGCGAGTGATCGGCATTCTAACGACAGGCCCGAAGCCGATATTTCTTCAATGCGACAACAAATTACAGAAGCACCGAGAAACCAGTTCGAGCACATTGACAGCCCAGCAAATTCATGCAAGAGCAAAAGAAAGGAAACCAATACACATTGCAAATTGCGGGCCCATTATTCGCAAACCCTTCTAATCCGGCAAGCACAGCGTGTCGGCTAATTTTATCAAGAGGCTGCGAACGCCCTGAATCGGGACTCGACGTTTCCCATCGCCTCGGTACGGTGCCTTTGGTTACACATTAAAAAACATCGGTAACGCTGCGAAAGGTCTGATGTTGAACGTCGATATTTATTCGCAGGAAAAGCTATACACAAAACCTGTGGGAGCAACTGTCTTGGATGATTTATTTAGCCATTCTTTTTCAAGGCAGCAAAAGCTCTCACAGCTCTTGGCAGTGCAGATATCTGG
>NZ_VIUG01000031.1:0-74226 GCF_007828255.1 Pseudomonas sp. SJZ078
GAATGGGCATAAAAAATCCGATACCAGAGGACTGGTATCGGATTTTCTAGAAAGCCCGGCTTGGACTCAAATGCTTAAGTGAACAGCATTACGGACTTTGCCGGGCTTTTCTGGAGAACATTCAGCGAGAGTCCATCTCTTGCGAGATATCGGCGGCTGATCTTCCCTTGCGCCTGCGAACCCAGCCAAAGAAAGCGTGAACTGGGTGTAGAGCGGCCGTAAGTTGTAAGCCGCAGGGTAGACGCGTTGATCATGATTGGGATGAACGTATGTTCATCCGCGATCGCCTGAATTGTGCTACGGCAGGGCCTGCCAAACGGGTCGATTCTGATTCGAAAGACCTGTAACGAAGTTCGCGAAACGGCGTGATAAAGTGCGCACGTTTTGGCCGACAGATGGCCTGGGTTCTACGATCAAGGAGCGTTTGAATGTCGTTGTTAAGGATGGCCACACTTTCACTGTGCCTGGCAGGGATGGGTTTTGCTGGCGGGGTCTTCGCGAATCAGCAAGATGAAAAGCATCAGGGAATGGTCGCATTGGTTGCCATGGAGCAGGTGTGTAACAAAACCAATCCAGGCCTGAACGGTGACGTGGAGAATGCTATGGCCGCTGATCCCAGGATCGACGAGGCGACCAGGGCGCAAGTCAGGAAGATAAAGTCCGATCCGGCTTATAAGTTTCAAGTGATGAGCATGGCGAATAACCTTGTCAATTCGCCGCTGGCTGGCGCCGCGCAGGGGATGTGCAAGGATTATGCGCCGAAGTAATCCGGTGCATCGGCGACCCTCATTCAGCCACCAACAACAATGATTGCGGCACCGCACGCTGAGGGTGTTGCGGTTCCTGCAGGCCCGTCAGCCGAAAGCCGGCCATGTCCAGGGCATTGAACCAGCTAGGCAGGGTGCGCAAGTACCACGGCATGGGCTGCCATTGTCCCTTGAAATCGTCGAAGTGTTCCTGCCGCCAGCC
This sequence comes from Pseudomonas sp. SJZ078, assembly GCF_007828255.1. NCBI lineage: Bacteria > Pseudomonadati > Pseudomonadota > Gammaproteobacteria > Pseudomonadales > Pseudomonadaceae > Pseudomonas > Pseudomonas sp. SJZ078. The sequence continues at coordinate 970 of NZ_VIUG01000031.1, forward strand.
ATCCTGATAGTCGCCCGCGGCGGCGACCCACGGATGCAAGGTCTGGATCACCAGGGCGCCGCCAGCGACGAGCAGAGCCTTGATGGTGGTGAGCAGGGGGATGATGTCCTGATGCAACAGCGCGAAGTTGGCGCAGACCAGGTCGTAGTCGCTGCCGATATCTACCTTCGCCTGAACCAGCGCTTCATAGCTTGCCAGATGCACGGGGGAAGAGCCGGCCGCCCGTGCGGACTCTACCAGCGTGGCATCGCCGTCCACCCCAACGGCCTGGATACCCCGTCCAGCCAGGGCACGCAATAACCAGCCTTCACCGCAGCCCAGGTCGAGCACGCGCCCGGGTTGGCGGCTGAGTATTGCCAGCAGGATGGCCTGATCGGTGACTTCGCGCCGGCTTGCGATGGCGCCGGTGCGCACGGCGTCGATCCAGGCCTGGGCGTTGTGATGCCAGCTTTGAAGGAGCTCTGATTCGTGGGGCATGTCGGTGTCCGGCGCAGGCCTGAGTGCAAGAATAGAATACATTCTCCAATCGCTTTTATTTTGGATTCGGCTTCACTTAGACCTACGAGTCGGCAAAATGTACTCCGGTGTACATTCTTCGGGCGGCAGGGTACATTCAGCTCACTTTTTTGAATAAGGTGAGCGAGATGTCCCAGTTGGGGAAGGCCCGTGGCAAGGCCCAGGACACCGGTTGGCGCGGGTCGCCGGAGGGCTGGCTGGAGGCTGCCTACGATGCCTTGAAGGAGTCGGGGATCGATGCGGTCCGGGTTATGCCGCTCGCCAAGCGCCTGGGTTTGTCGCGAACCAGTTTCTATTGGTTTTTCGAGGACCGTGAACAGCTGTTGGCCGCCTTGCTTTCCCGTTGGCGCGAGACCAATACGGGAGGCTTGATCCGGCAGAGCGAAAGCTATGCGCAGAGCATTTCCGAAGCGATCCTGAATGTCTTCGAGTGTTGGCTCAACCCGCAACTGTTCGATTCGCAATTCGAGTTTGCCGTGCGCAGTTGGGCGCTGCAGTCGGCTGAGGTGGCTCAGGAGGTCGCCACCGTGGACGAACAGCGTATCAGCGCCCTGACGAGCATGTTCAAGCGGTTTGGCTATGACAGCCAGGGTGCCGATACCCGGGCCCGAACGATTTACCTGACCCAGATCGGCTATATCAGCATGAACACCAGTGAGCTGATCACCACGCGTTTTGAGCGTATTCCTCATTACGTGAGCATTTTCACCGGCAAGGTTCCCAAACAGCGCGAGCTGGATCGTTTTTACGGAAAGTTCGGTTACGCGGAAAAAGAACCTGGGGTTTTCGTTCCCTTGACGGAAACTTTCGAAGAGGTCGTCGCAAAATGATCAGCGAAACGCTCGGTATCATTGGCGGAACGGGTTGGTTGGGCGGGGCGATTGCGAAAGCGATCATGGAGAAGTCCCTGGTGCCACCCGGCAATTTGATCATTTCAAATCGTTCAGGCAGTCATCCGTTGGCACAACAAGGCGTCTGTCTGGTCACGGACAACCAGGCGCTGGTTGCACATAGCGACGTAGTGGTCATCGCGGTACGCCCCGAACATTTCGCCGGCCTGGACATCGACGCGACGGGCAAGACCATCGTTTCTTTGATGGCTGGGATCACGGCGCAGGCGATTGCCGCACAGACCTCGGCTTCGGTGGTCGTGCGGGCGATGCCCAACGCGGCGGTGGAAATCCGGCAATCCTTTACGCCATGGTTTTGTTGGGGGGAGGTGGGCGCGGCGACCAGGGCTCTGGTGCAACGGCTGTTCGAATCCGTGGGCACTGCGGCTGAAGTTCAGGAAGAAGGCTTCATCGACTACCTGTCCGCGCTGTCGGGCACCGGCCCTGCCTTTGCGGCCTTGTTGATGACGGCTTTGACCAACCAGGCGGTAGCGACCGGCCTGCCTTCGGATATCGCGCATATGGCTGCCAAGAACGTCGTGGTCAACAGCAGCCAGCTTCTGCAAAACCATGATGCCTTGGCGATGATCGAGGCCTTGGTTGCTTATCGAGGCGTCACGGCTGCAGCGTTGCAATCAATGATCGACAGTCGCTTCGAAGAACACGTCGGCCGGGCATTGCAAGCCGGCGCGACGGTCGCTCGCAAAGGGCTGCATGCCTGATGGAAACACAGCCCCGCGCCATTGAATGACCTCAAATGTCCTTGAGCAACCGCAGCGCATCGTAGATGGCAGCATGGGTATTACGCGCCGACACGGCGTCGCCAATCCGGAACAACTGGAAACAGCCCTCGGGGTTGGTCACGATGTTCTGGGTTTTCCCGGCGATCAGATCATGTTGTTCAACCGCACCGTTGTTGCGCGAATGAGGACGCAGCTCGAAGTACAGATCGTCGAGGGGCAGGGTGCCGTGGTTGATGACTACCTGATCGACCACTCGCTGTTTATGGACCTGGCCATAATCGCTGCCGAGGTTCGCCACCAATTGCCCGTCGCGTTTCTCCACCGAGTCGACTCGATAGGTAACGGTGAAGGTGACGTTCAGGTCTTGCAGGCTGCGCATGTAGGGCACCAGGTTCATCGCCATCACCTCCGGCGCGAACGAGCGGTCTGGTGTGACGATCTCCAGTTTCGCCCCGCTGTGGGCGATGACCTCGGCCGCTTGTAGCGCCGCGTGGTCGCCCGCGTCGTCAAAAATCAGCACGTTCTGGCCGGGTTTGACGTCGCCGGAAATGATGTCCCAGGTCGACACCACCAGTTCATTGCCGCGCTCGAGCACTTCGGTGTGCGGCAAGCCACCGGTGGCGACGATTACCACGTCCGGGTTTTCCGCCAGCACTGTCTCGGCCTCGGCCCAGGTGTTGAAACGGAACTTCACGCCCAGCCGTTCGCATTGCGCCATGCGCCAGTCGATGATGCTGATCATCTCGCGCCGCCGCTCGCTCTGCGCCGTCAGACGGATCTGGCCGCCGGGTTGATCGGCGACTTCAAACACCGTAACGTCGTGGCCGCGTTCGCCGGCGACCCGCGCCGCTTCCAGGCCCGCCGGGCCGGTGCCGATTACCACCACTTTGCGCTTGACCGATGCTTTGGGGATTTCGTGGGGCATGGTGGTTTCGCGCCCGGTGGCGGCGTTGTGAATGCAGTACGCGGCACCGCCCTGATAGATGCGGTCCAGGCAGTAGTTGGCGCCGACGCAGGGACGGATGTCTTCTTCGCGCTTCTCGATGATCTTGCGCACGATGTGCGGGTCGGTCATGTGCGCCCGGGTCATGCCGATCATGTCCACCTTGCCGGAGGCGATGGCATGGCGCGCCGTGGCAACGTCGGGAATCTTCGCGGCATGGAAAGTAGGGAAGCCGGTGGCCGAACGGATCTCGCCGGCAAAATCCAGGTGCGGGGAATTGCGCATGCCCTGGATCGGAATCACATCGGTGAGGCCGGCATCGGTGTCGATGTGGCCGCGAACGACGTTGAGGAAGTCGACCAGGCCACTGTCCTTGAGCATGTGCGAGATCTGGATGCCGTCCTTGGCACCGAAACCGCCGGGCAGATCTTCATCGCCGGTGTAGCGAACCCCCAGCAGGAAATCCTCGCCGCAGCGCTGGCGGATGCCGCGCAGGACGTCGAAGGTAAAGCGCAACCGGTTCTCCAGCGAACCGCCGTAGGGGCCGTCAAGGTCGTTGGTCAGTGGCGACCAGAACTGGTCCATGAGGTGCCCGTAGGCTTGCAGTTCCAAGCCATCCAGCCCGGCGGCCTTCATCCGTTCGGCGGCGTCCACATAGTCCTTGATGATGCGATCGATGTCCCAGTCTTCCAGTTTTTTCGGAAAAGAGCGGTGCGACGCTTCCCGACGGTGTGAAGGCGAAACCACCGGTAGCCAGTCAGCCTTGTCCCAGCGCGTGCGCCGCCCCAGGTGGGTCAGCTGGATCATGACCGCCGCGCCGTATTCGTGGCATTCGTCGGTCAGCTCCTTCATCCATTTGACCACTTCATCCTTGTACGCCAGCACATTGTTGAACACCGGCGGGCTATCGCGGGAAACCGCGGCGGAGCCGGCGGTCATGGTCAGCGCCACACCGGCCTTTGCCCGTTCAACGTGGTACGCCCGATACAGGTCCTTCGGCATGCCGTCGACAGGGTAGGCTGGCTCATGGGAGGTGGTCATGATCCGGTTTCTGAGCGTCAGGTGTTTGATCTTGTAGGGCTGCAGCAAGGGATCGCTGGACATGGGTTGCGCTCCGGGAACAGAACATCAGGTTGGGTTTTGACATAACCGTATGTTCAATGTTCATGTGTGTCAATGTGGTTTGACACAGGTGTACATTTTTTCTTGCGTGACAAAAAAGCCAGGATTAGTATCGGTTCGCAACCAGGTGGAACGACCTGAATGCCTGATTCATTTGCATAACCAGATCCAAGCGTTTCCTCGAGGTGCAGGACCCTGCGCTTCATGAGGGAATATGAGTCTTTCTGCTGCCCTGCTAATAACTATTAATACAGACGCGGAGATGCATCATGATGACGTTACCCAGAAAAACGTGTATCGGTTGGCTCGCAGGCTTGGCGATGGCGTCCGGTTGCCTGACGGCTCACGCCGAGGAACCCACGCCCATCCGGATTGGATGGGTGAATTGGTCGGATACGGAAATCGCTGTAAAACTGGCAGACACGGCACTGCGGGACCAGCTGAAACAGCCGGTCAAATTGGTCCTGGCCGATATCGGTATTCAGTTCCAGGCGCTGGCGAACGGCAGTATCGACCTGATTCCGATGGTCTGGCTGCCGAGCACTCACAAGTCTTTTTATGACAAGTACAAGAACAAGCTTGAAGACCTCGGCTCCTTGTACGAAGGGCGAATCGGCATGGCAGTGCCGACGTCCATTCCCACCAGTGAGATCGCCAGTGTCGAAGACCTCAACAAGCCCGAAGTGCGGGAAAAACTCGGCGGCAAGATCCTCACCTCCGAAGTCGGTAATGGTCAGTACAAACTCACGGAGAAAGCCATCCGGGAGTACAAGCTCGATGGCTACAAGATGGTCGCTTCTTCCGAGTCAGGCATGCTGAGTGAGCTGGATCGTAATCTCAAGCGTGATAAATGGTCGTTGATCAACGCCTGGAGCCCGCACTGGATGTTCTCCAAGTGGTCGCTGCGCTACCTGGATGATCCGAAGCAGATTTTCGGTGGTGCCGAGCAGATCCACGCGGTTGCCCGCAAAGGTTTCAGCGCCGAACATCCCGATGTGGCCCGGTTCTTCGCCAACTTCAAGATCCCACAGACCGATCTTGAGAAGCTGATGGCGACTGCCCGTGACAGTTCTGCCGACGAGGTGGTGGCTGAATACTATGCTGCCAACAAGCCGCGTTTCGAGGCGATGTTTGGCAATCGAACGGCGTCCGCGACAACTGCTCAGCCATGACTGCTGCGGTCTTCCAGTGTTCGCAGGAGGTCGGGATCGCTGCTGGATGAGTGAGCAGCGTTCAATCCACTTCGGAGCCGGGCTCAGAACGGCGCATGATCAGCACCGATACCTCGTAGGTGAGAACTTTTCTAAGGTTGTCGGTAAAAACTTCAACCGCCAGGACGACCCAGCCTCGGTCATTTCTCCGGGGGTGGGACGTTGAGGTCAGCACCTTGGCGCCAATGCTGATCACATCCCCCGGTAGTACTGGGGACAGCATCCGGAGTTTATCGAACTGTCCACCCGCGACAATGCGGGTCCGCAGATACAAGACCTCGCACATGAGGCGTTGCACGATCGCGAAGGTTTGTATCCCGCTGGCACAGTGAACGCCGAGAGGGCTTTTGCGAGCCTGTTCTGGATCGACATGAATGTCCAGGGGGTCATATTCCGAGGCAAAGGCGATGATCTCTTCCTCACTCATCGCTTCAGACCGCGATGCCGTCCACGTATTGCCTGGTTTGAAGTCTTCCCAGAAGAGCATTGCTTGCATCATGGGGCCAATCCCGTCATTGATTTTCCATACCACGATTCTTCCGCACACGGCTCTGATCCTGGAGCGCGTACTTGACCGCGGCAATGTTCAAATACCTCAGCCCAAGTGAACGTTTTGGACGTTGACAGCAGGGCGCGGGCAACGGAACGTAGCGATGATCGAGCCGGCCAAGCCATGTAGCGCGGACCGCTGAAGGCAGTCTCGTCCGCACATGGCTTTAATGGAGAAGAGATGACACAGGTTCAATACAAGGGAACCACTTCAATCGGTTTGGTACATGAAGCGTTGTCCGGGGCGATTCGACGTGGCCTGGATGTACAACCGATTCTGCAGTTCGCCCGTATTGATCCTGAACTTCTGCAGGCCCCGCAAGCGCGAGTCGAGGCGTCCGCTTTTTCACGTCTGTGGATCGCCTTGTCAGACCAGTTGGATGACGAGTTTTTCGGGATCGATAGTCATCCGATGCGCAGGGGTAGTTTCCAGTTGATGTGTCATGCGGTCATCGGATGCCGCTCCCTGGAACAGGCTTTACAGCGCATGTTGGCCTTTCTTCGCAGCATCCTGGATGACATTTACGGGACGCTGGAGATCGAGGGGGACGAAGCGCGGATCATCATTCATGACCATGGGATCGAGCGCCGCCTATTCGCCTACGGCACCTGGTTGATCCTGGTGCATGGCCTGCTTTGTTGGCTAGCCAATAGACGAATTCCACTGCAAGAAGCGCGCTTTCGGCCCTCTCGTCCAGAGGACGACAGTGACTACCGGATGCGGTTTTGCGCCGACATTGAATATGATTCGGCGAGCACCTGGGTTTGCTTTGACCGTAGCTTTCTGAACCTGAAAATTGCCCAGAACAACAGTCATCTGTCCGCCTTCCTTCGAGAAGCACCGGCTAATCTGTTAGTGAAGTATCGCAACGATGAAAGCCTGAGTGCGTTGATTCGGCATCGTCTGCGGGAACAAAGCCCCGACGATTGGCCGGAGTTGGAGGCCATCGCCAAAGACCTTCGAATCTCCAGTTCGACACTCCAGCGCCGTCTCCAGGCTGAGGGCACCAGTTATCAACACCTGAAAGACGATCTTCGACGGGACATGGCCATCAATCTTTTGGGCCAGGCTGCGCTGAGTGTCAGCGACGTGGCGGCCCTCACCGGATTTCAGGAAACCAGTGCGTTTCACCGCGCCTTCAAGAAGTGGACGGGCGTCAGCCCTGGGGCCTATCGCAGTCATCCTGGCGCTCCCTAGTGGGGAGTGCGGCTGGAGCGGCGCGCTGCGTCATATCACCGATAGATAAATTGAACGGGGTCAACACCATCGAGTGCCCGGATCGGTCATGCACAACGATGTCTTCGGGCATGGGCCAACTTCATTTTGAATCTTAGGATGCGTCACAGGTAGCCCATCAGATCGGCCACCCCCTGTGCTCTTCTCCAATAAGAACAAGATCGAAGGAGATACCCTATGCAATCGGTCAATGTGTATGCGCTCACGGGCAACTCAACGTTCAATCGCTTCCATGGATTTATTCTGTTCTGGTGTGTGCTCATTCTGATTATCGATGGGTATGACCTTGCTGTCGTAGGTGCCGCACTGCCCGCGATCATGGCTGACATGAACATTGATCCGACCAGTGCCGGCGTCATGGCCGGTTCCGCTCTGTTCGGAACGATGCTCGGCGCAATCTTTCTCGGGACGCTGGCAGACCGGATCGGTCGGCCGAGGATGGTTGCCATTTGCGTGGCGCTGTTCAGCCTTTTCACCGCAGCAGCGGGCCTCACGAGCGATCCGATCAGTTTCAGCATCGCGCGGTTTATCGCCGGTCTTGGCATTGGCGGTGTCCTGCCGATCTGTACGGCGCAAATGGGTGAGTTCTCTCCCATCAAGCTGCGTACCCGCCTGGTGACGCTAGTATTCGCAGGTTATTCGATCGGGGGAATTCTGGTGGCCCTGACCGCCAAGCAACTCATCGAAAACCATGGCTGGCAGTCGGTTTTTTATGTCGCGGGTCTGCCGGTGTTCTTGATCCCATTCATTTTGAAAAGCATGCCCGAGTCCATCGCAAATCTGCTCAAGCAGGGGCGCCAGGGCGAGCTGCGTGCAATTGTCCGGAAAATCGATCCGGGGCTGGTGATCAGCGATGACGCGGTAATGACCGGTCATGCAGATGTCTTGGACAAGCAGGAGGCGCCGGTTCGAAATCTCTTTCGAGACGGCCGCGGGTTCAGCACCGTGATGATCTGGGGGGCTTTCATGACCGGCCTGTTCATGGTCTATGCACTCAACGCCTGGCTCACCAAGTTGATGGCCATGGCCGGGTTCAGCCTTGGATCAGCGCTGAACTTTGTCATCGTCTTCAACCTGGGGGCGATAGTGGGTGCGCTCGGGGGCGGCTGGCTCAGCGACAAGCTGAACATCAAGCATGTCCTGGTCGCGTTCTATCTGATCGGCGCTATCGCCTTGACGCTATTGGGTTACACCCGGTCCACCACCTTGTTATTTGCCGTTGTGTTCATCGTCGGTGCATCGACGCTTGGAACACAGCTTCTAGCGTATGCCTACGCGGGCGATTTCTACCCCTCCACCATTCGTTCCACCGGCGTTGGTTTCGCCTCCGGGGTTGGCCGGGTCGGCGCTATCGTCGCGCCGGTGCTCATCGGTTGGTTGGTGTCGATCAAGCTGCCCCTCGAACAAAACTTCATGGCGATCAGCCTGGCCGGTCTCATTGGCGCCGCCGCCGTTTCCCTGATCAATCAGACCCGCGCCGACTCGGCCCGCGCGCGAAATACCGCTGCGTTGCCTGGCTGACTTTACGATTGAAGCGCCAGCGTTTTCCTGAATCCGTCACCCATGGGACAAGAGCATGAACCGCTTATCACAGCCTCCACTCTCGCCTGAATTGTTGAGTCGAACGGTGGATTGGGCGATTACCACGCGTCGCAGCATGAGGGCCTATTTGCCGACCCCGGTGCCGCTTGAAGAGGTCGAATCGATTCTCGACATTGCTCGTTTCTGCCCCACTGGTGTGAACATGCAGCCGTGGCGGGTCCACGTGGTGACGGGGGAGGTCAAGGAACGGCTATCCCAGGTCATCGCCCAGCTCGATGACGACCCTGCGTTGAACCTTCGTCTTGCAGATGCCTACGAGTATTACCCGCGCCAATGGGTCGCTCCTTACATCGACAGGAAAAGACAGGTGGGCTGGGCGTTGTACGGCCTGCTGGGTATCGAAAAGGGTGACAAGCAACGCATGCATCAGCAGCACGGCCGCAATTATCGCTTTTTCGATGCGCCGGTTGGCCTGTTGTTCACCATCGATCGAGTGCTTTGCAAAGGGAGTTTGCTCGACTATGGCATGTTCCTGCAGAGCGTGATGGTCGCGGCCCGTGGCAGAGGGCTGCACACCTGTCCCCAAGCCGCCTTCTTGAAGTACCACCAAGTGATTGCCGAGTTACTCGCCATCCCATCCGACCAGATGCTGGTGTGCGGGATGAGTCTCGGCTACGCGGACGAGGCCAGCATAGAAAACAGCCTGGTGACTGATCGAGAGCCGGTAAGCGCGTTCGCAACGTTCCATCACAATAATAAGGAGTCAATGGTATGAGTCGTGAAGCCTATGAGTACGGTCTCGACCGGAGTTCTGCGAACCATCTGCCGCTCACGCCTCTCGGGTTCCTGGACCGCGCGGCACTGGTGCACCCGAGTCGGGTTGCGGTCGTTCATGGCGATCTACGAAGAACCTGGTCTGAAACCCGTGACCGTGCCTTTCGTCTTGCATCTGCGCTCGTTGCCAGGGGAATCGGGAGGGGCGACACCGTTTCCATCCTGTCTCCTAACACGCCCGCGATGTTCGAAGCACATTACGGCGTGCCTTTATCCGGCGCGGTTCTGAACTGCGTCAACTATCGGCTGGATGCGGAGGGCGTGGCGTTCATTCTCCGCCATGCGGAGTGCAAGGTGCTCTTTGTCGATCGCGAATTTGCCGCGCTGGCCGCGGCGGCTATCGAACTGCTCGCAGAGCGCCCGACAGTCGTCGATATCGACGATCATTTGGCGCCTGTGGGCCCAGCGATCGGTGAGATCGATTATGAGTCGCTGCTGCATGAAGGCGATCCTGGGTTTGCTGGCGTGTGGCCGGTTGATGAATGGCAACCCATCGCACTCAATTACACCTCTGGCACCACCGGCGACCCTAAAGGGGTTGTCGCCAGTCATCGGGGAACGTACCTGATGAGCCTGCTGCAACTCACCAACTGGCCGGTATCCAACGCGCCGCGCTATTTGTGGACGCTCCCCATGTTCCATGCCAACGGATGGTGTTTTACCTGGGCAATCACAGCGGCGGCGGGTACGCACGTGTGCCTTCGCAAGGTCTCGGCAGACGCCGTGTTCGAGGCGATCGACCGCCATGGGGTCGATCATTTCTGTGCCGCGCCCATTGTCATGGCAATGATTGCCAACTCGACGGAGCGACCACCATTGGCGTCTCCCGTTCGTGTATTGACTGCAGGTTCCCCGCCACCTGCGGCGGTACTGAACGCGGTCGCCTCTCTGGGTTTTGATGTCGACCACGTCTACGGCATTACCGAGGTCTGTGGCACGCCTGTCAGTTGCGTATGGCAGGACGGCTGGTCTGATCGCCCATCGTCTGAGCAGAGTTCGCTTCGGGTGCGCCAGGGCGCGCGAGCGGCAGCATTCGAAGGGTTGATGGTTGCGGATGCCGAGAGCTTTGAACCTGTACCGCACGATGGTCGAACCACCGGCGAGCTATTGCTTCGCGGCAATACGGTGATGATGGGCTATCTGAAAAATCCACGTGCCAATGAAAAGGCCTTTGCCGGCGGTTGGTTCCATACGGGCGACGTCGCAGTCGTGCATGAAAACGGTTATGTGCAGATCACCGATCGCTGTAAGGACGTCATCATCTCGGGCGGGGAAAATATCTCCTCCATCGAAATCGAGGACGTGATTCATGGCCACCCGGCTGTGTTGCACGCCGCAGTGGTTGCCCAGCCCGACGATAAATGGGGCGAGGTGCCTTGTGCCTTCATCGAACTGAAGGTCGGCGCAACGCCCCCCGACGAAGCGCAATTGATTGCCTTCTGCCAGGAGCGTCTGGCACGGTTCAAGTGTCCACGCAGGGTCATGTTCATGGAACTGCCGAAAACGGCGACGGGGAAAATCCAGAAATTCATTCTTCGCGAGCAGGCAGGAAGCCGGGAAGCGATTGTTCGACTGGCGTCGGGAGGGTAAGTCCTCGGCTGTAGAGCGAGAACCGATTCAGGGTTCGCGCTGCCGGGGACTGTTCAGAGGTAGGTGCCCGTTTGGCTGAAGGTGTCCTGAACGAGCCAGGGACGTCGCGACATGTTCAACCTTTGAGCCGTCCCTGGCTCTTTCAGGCAACCTTGCTTAGAACTTGAACCGTCCGACCAGGCCCCTCAGTTGACCGGAAATGTCCGTCAGGCGGCCCGAACCGGTCTGCGCCGAATGAGCAAATTCCTCGACCAGTTGCGCATCGGCATGGATCTGCGCGATGTGCCGGTTGATGTCTTCGGCCACCTGGTGCTGTTCCTCGGCGGCGGTGGCGATCTGAGTGTTCTGGTCGCGGATCGAGTCCACCGAGTTGCGGATCTTGTCGAAGCTGTCGCGGGCCTGCTGGATACGTTCCACGCTGGTTTGTGACACTTGCAGGCTGCTCTGCATCTGATGGGTCACTTCCTGGGTGCGGCGGGCCAGGTTACCGAGCAGGCTGTCGATCTCGCCGGTGGAGTCGGCGGTGCGTCGCGCCAGGGCCCGCACTTCATCGGCCACGACGGCGAATCCGCGGCCTTGGTCGCCGGCGCGCGCGGCTTCGATGGCGGCGTTGAGGGCCAACAGGTTGGTCTGCTCGGCAATCGAACGGATGGTGTCGAGGATGGTATTGATGTTCTTGCTGTCTTGCTCGAGCGCCTGCATGGTCTGGGTCGACTGCTGCAGGTCTTCGCTCAGTTTCAGCACGCTGCCGGTGGCTTCGCCGATGTGATGCTGGCCGTCGTGCACGTCACGGTAGCCGGTGTCTGCGCTGGCGGCGGCCTGGCTGCAGGAGCGGGCCACTTCGTTGGCGGTCGCGACCATTTCATTGAAGGCGGTACTGACCAGTTCCACTGCCTGGCGCTGGCGACCGGCGGCTTCGTTCATGTTGGTGGCGACTTCGCTGGTGTCGGCCGCCGCACTTTGCAAGTCGGAGGAGGCACTGCCGATTCGCTGTACCAGCTGAGCGATCATGCCCAGGAACTGGTTGAACCAGCTTGCCAGGGTGGCCGTTTCGTCCTTGCCTTGTACCGAGAGTTGACGGGTGAGGTCGCCTTCGCCTTCGGCGATTTCCTGCAAGCCGTTTGCAACGCCGCGAATCGGTCGCACGATGACGCTGGCAAAACTTGCGCCGACCACGGCGAAGATCACCGCCAGTACCGCAGCGATAATGGCGATCAACCAGGTCAGGCTGGAGGCTTCGGCCATGACTTCGTCGCTCTTGATCAGCCCGATGAAGCGCCAGCCAAGGCTCTTGGAGGTCACGATGTTGACCATGTAGGACACGCCATCGATCTCGACCTGGGTCACGCCATCGCTGCTCTTGGCCAGCGCGGCATAGTTGGGGCCGAGGTCGGCGAGGGGCTTGAAGTTGTGCTTGGCATCGCTGGCGTCGACCAGGACGTTGCCGTTCCCCTCGATCAGCATCAGGTAGCCGCTTTCGCCCAGCTTGATGTTCTTGACCAGTTCGGTCAGTTGCTTGAGCGACACGTCGAGGCCGACGACGCCTACCAGTTTGCCGGCAGCGTCGGATACCGTGTGAACGATGCCGATCAGCGATATATCATCCGGCGCCCAGTAATAGGCGTCTGTGCGCACAGTCACGCCAGGCGAGGCGATGGCGGCCTTGTACCAAGGGCGCACGCGCGGATCGTAGTTGGAGATCTTGGGGTCGTCCGGCCAGCTGGCATAGCCGCCATCGGCAAGGCCCACGGAAAGATAGGCCGTGGTCGGATGGCTCTTGGCGAAGCGGTCGAAGATATCCAGGATCTGTTTATTGGTTTCTGGGAGTGGCGTTTGCGCAGCGTCGGCGGAGGAATAGTTTTTCAGGTCCTTGGCCGCCACGATCCGCGGGTCCTTGGCGAAGAATTCGACGTTCTGGCTGATGCCATCGAAGAAAGTCTTCATGCCATTGTCGATCTGACGGATTTCCCGGCCGCTGCTGTCGAGGAAGTTGGTTTTCGCCGCGTCCCGCAGGTTCAGTACGACGAGCACTGCCACCAGGATGACCGGAAGGCAGGCGATGGTCGCGAACGCCCATGTCAGCTTCTGTTTGATATTCATGACTTCTCCCGCGGGTTTTATAAGTGTTGGGTCGGCGGAAACAATGGCAGTGCGCGTTGCGAGTGCTGGAAGGGAAAGCGCCCATGTCTACGTTCAGTCTATCGACTAAAGGCGTACAGACTTTAGAGCGGCAGGTATTTAGGGGGCGTCGATAGGCATCCGCGTCGCTAATCCATACGATAGCGACGTTCCCCATACCATGGCCCTTTGTCCGAGATGCGAGAGTGACGCCAGTCTGATCGTCTTCAGGAAGAGGCCCTATGCCAAGCGCATTCGAGAGCGTACTTAAAAACAAGAACATGGCTTATCGGCCACTCGGCTCGCCGGGGGTTGATCAGGCGCCGACCCGTGTCGCATTCGTGTTGATGGACAATTTCTCGATGATGTCCTTCACCGGTGCGGTGGACGCTCTGGTGACGGCCAACCTGATGTGTGATATGCCCCTCTACGAGATCCTGACGGTAGGGGTGTCGGGTAACCAGGTGACGAGTGACCTGGGTATTGTCATTTCCACCGACATCGAGCTGGCGCAATTGCCGGAAAACCAGGACATTCTCATCGTCGCCGGCGGCTTTCGCGTGAAGCTGCAAGGGGTGCCCCTGCTGCGGCGCAAGCTACGCGCCAATGCGGCATACGGGGCGATCATGGGCGGGCTGTGGAATGGCGTATTCTTCGTCGCCGATGCCAGCCTGCTGGACGGTTTCGAATGCGCCGTCCACCCGGAAAGCCGTGCGATGATGATGGAGGTCTTCCCCCATGTGAAGGTGTCGAGCCGGGCCTATGTCGTCGATCGCGGACGGGTCAGTTGTGCCGGTGCCAACAGTTCGCTGCGCATGATGCTCCAGCTGATCCGTCAGACGGGAGGGGAGGCCCTGGTGGGGGCCATCGAGGAAATCCTGCGGTGTGACGAATCGGGCGATGCGTCGGATCTGCCGCCGGTCTTCGTCGAGACGGACCCGCGGCTGCCGGAAAGCCTCAAGCTGGCGCTGGAGTTGATGTGGCAGAACATCGAAGAGCCGTTGACCATCGATGAGCTGGCGGCCTGCGTCAAAATTTCCAAGCGCCAGCTGGAGCGGCGCTTCTGCAGTTTTCTCGGGGCGACCCCGACGCGTTACTACCTGGAGTTACGCCTGACCCGGGCACGCCAGCTCATCCAGCAGACCAATCGATCGATGACAGAAGTCGCGGTGGCGACGGGCTTCGTCAGCTCTCCGCATTTCCAGCGGCGATTCCGGGATTTCTTCGGCGTTCCGCCTGGCAGCTATCGTTCGTCGTTTGGGCGAAAGCAAACGTCGGTGTGAGCGTCGCGGCTGGACGCCTTTTGCGGAGGGCGAAACCTGGCTCGCGCTCATCGGTGGGGCAAGCCAGGTGTTGTGCTCAGGTCCTGCGCATTTTCTGGGCTATGTACAAGGCAATGCAGCCCGTAGCGCACAGCCATATAATCGAACCGGCGGCGGCGAGGATCAATGAGAGGTCGGAGTCGTAATCGATCATGCCGGGAACCGCATAGACAAACCAAAGCAGCGTGACAAGGACGAAAGCCAACAGCGACATCAGGAACTCGAATATCTTTCTTGCGTGCATAAGTGTTTCCTACCCGCTGGTGAAGGGGCGGGTACTTCAGGTTGTCGGTCAGGGACCTCTTTCTGTCTACGCAGAAATAAAGGGGCTCAGCAGTGGAAGGCGAATCGCCGCAAGGCTTCGTCATCCACTATGCAGACATTCCATGTCCGAGAACTTCACTCAGCAGTGGCCTTCGCACGGAGGCGAAGGTGTAATGCGCGTTGGGCTCAGGTTCTATCGTCCGTTTGTTCTTCGGCAGGCGGATTATCGGCTTGCGATGCGCTCAGGGTCGTGCCTTTGCACAGCATCTTGCCCACTTCACCGGCGATGGAGCCTTCAACTATTCGCTCTTGCATCTGGTCGAACTGGACGTTTTCCAACCCCTCCAGGCTGTTGTACATCCCCGTGTGGCGAGCATTGCGATTGGCGCAATCGAGCTCCACTTTTGTATAACTGGTGAAATACGCGCCTTCCCTTTGCACGATGGCCTGAATGGCGGTACCACTCTCGACAAACGAAACAAGGGAGTATTCGGCGTCTGAATCATCGTAGCTGTACTGGATTTTCTGCATGTCCGCTGTCGCATGACACGCTACGCAAAAAGTAACGAGTGAGATAACCGTTTTCATGCTTCTTCCATGAATAAGCAATGCCAGAGATTAGTGGCCAAGTGAAATCATTTTGCTTGGCTTGTAACATTGAGTCAACATTGCGCAGCGAGCGCACAGTTCACCGCTGTTCAGACAGCCTTGGTTTGTAGGCAATTTCACCTACTTTCTGGTTGTCGGAAACGATCCTACGTTAGCGGTGCCTCTCAACGTTGGCTATCCAGGGCTTTATCGGCACCAGACATGAAAACGTGAGGCCTGATCATCATTGAAAGCGAGCCAGAAGGCTTGATGCAGGCAACCAGACCCCGGGTTTGTGAAGCTCCGCGGGTTGCCCCGCGGAAAAATCATGGCATTTGTGGCAACTCCCTGGGTCGCAGGTCGAATACCAGCACCTCGGCATCCTGGCCATTGCTCAGCGTCAGTACCTGTTCTTCCCGTACTCGCACGCCGTCACCTTCCTGTAATGACACGCCATTGAGCTCGACATTGCCCCGGGCGACATGCACGTAGGCATAGCGTTCAGGCGTCAATGTCAGGGTGGCGCTTTCGCTGCCATCGAACAGTCCGGCATAGACCCGTGCGTCCTGGCGCACTTCGAGGGAACCATCGGCGCCGTCCGGGGAGATGATCAATTGCAGGCGACCGCGTTTCTGCCCGGTGCTGAAATGCTCCTGCTGGTAGCGTGGCTTGGCACCGCTGACATTCGGCACGATCCAGATCTGCAGGAAGTGCACTGGCTCGTCCGCGCTGTGGTTGAACTCGCTGTGGGCCACGCCACTGCCGGCGCTCATCAGTTGCACGTCGCCTGGGCGAATGACCGAGCCCGTGCCCAGGGTGTCCTTATGCTCCAGCGCACCTTCGAGTACGTAGGAGAAAATCTCCATGTCCCGGTGGGGGTGTTGGCCGAAACCCTTGGCGGCGGCGACTCGGTCGTCATTGATGACCAACAGGTCGGAAAAGCCTTGTTGATTGAGGTCACGGTAGTTGGCGAAAGAAAAGGTGTGGAACGAGGTCAGCCAGCCGTGACGGGCGATTCCGCGGTCCGCAGCTTTGCGAAGGGTCAGCATGGTAGTTCTCCTGGTTCAGTGGGCGACGGCTTTGGCCGTTCGCCGGGGACAGAAGAAAGGTTAATGGTTATGCTGCTGATTAATAAGTAGGTGAAAAACGAAAGACTGTCACCTATAGGTGGACAATAGTAGAACCATCGGCCGGCGCGGTGCGCTAACATGTCGAAGCCGCGTCTGATGTCACATCGGACCTGTGGGCCTGCTCGCTCCTACAGGGCTCATCAGGCGAGCTAGAATTTTGCTGCGTTCCTCTGGATTTTTTGGCGTGTTAATTGATGAAAACCATTGCAATGGTGCTGTTCCCGGATTTTTTGCTACTCGACATGGCCGGGCCGATGGAGGTGTTCTCCATCGCCAACCGCTATCTTGAGCCGGACCAACGCTACCAATTGCTGACCCTGGGCACAGAGCGCGGCGCGTTGCGCGCGTCCAACGGTGTGGCGGTGGAAGCCGACATGCATATCGACCAGGCCTGGGCCGCTTATGATGTATTGCTGGTGCCGGGCGGGCCAGGGGCCTACAACGATCGGCATCCGGGGTTGCATATCTGGCTGCGCGCCGCGACGCAACGGGCCACGCGCTACGGCTCCATCTGCACAGGGGCCTTTGTACTGGGTGAGGCGGGGCTGCTCGACGGCTACCGCGTCACCACGCATTGGCATTACACCGAACGCCTGATCCGGCGTTTCCCCAAGGCACGGGTGGAAACCGACAAGATCTTCCTGCAGGACCGGCGCCTGTTCACTTCCGGGGGCGTCACCGCCGGTATCGACCTGGCATTGGCCATCGTCGCCCAGGACCATGGCCGCAAAGTGGCGCTGGATGTGGCGAAGGTATTGCTGGTGGTCATGAAGCGCCAAGGCGGGCAAGCCCAGTTCAGTCCCCTGGTGGCGGCGGTGGCGGCCCAGGAGTCGGCCATCACCCGGGTGCAGCATTATGTGATGGAGCACCTGGAAGAGCCGTTCACCGTCGAGCGCATGGCAACGCTGGCCTCCATGAGCCCGCGGCATTTCGCCCGGATGTTCGCCCGCGAAGTGACAATGACGCCAATGGAGTTCCTGCAAGGTGCGCGGATCGACCGGGCCCGCCAGTTACTCGAAAGCACCGATTTGCCTCTGAAGACCGTGGCGTTTCGCAGTGGGTTTGGCAGCGTCCGGCACATGCGCTCACTGTTCAGTGAAAAACTCGGCCTGACCCCCGTGCAGTATCGCCAGCAGTTCAGTTGAGCCTCCGGTGTCCGTCCAGGGCACCGTGATGTCCGTCATGGACCCTGTGCCAGCATTGTTCTCCGGTCGTGGGCTGCCAAGATAACGGCGAACCCTCTGGAAAGGATGCAAGAGAGCCAGGGCAGACGCGTCCGCTGACCGCGACGCCATGCCCATACCGGTTCTTCGGCGCTGAATCAGCATGAACAGTTTCGTCAAACCCGATACCGAAATGGCGGTGGGCTTTGGTCCGTTTGCCTTCTACCGGCAGCAGCGGCTGGTCACCCGAAACGGCGAACCCCTCACCTTGGGCGGGCGGGCGCTGGACGTTCTCCAGATACTGGTGGATCACGCCGGCAGCTATATCAGCAAGCAAGCGCTGATAGCCGAGGTCTGGCCGGACAGTGTGGTGGAAGACATCAACCTGCGGGTGCACATTGCGGCACTGCGTCGGGCGTTCGGTGACGGGCGGGACGGATGCCGGTACATCCTCAACGATCCGCGGAGGGGCTATTGCTTTGCCGCGCCACTGGCTTCGTCCATCCGCGAAACGCACAACCTGCCTGCGCGGCTGAGCCCGGTGATCGGCCGCGATAAAGTGCTGGGCCGGTTGTTGGCCCAGGTGCCGCGCCAGCGCCTGACCACCGTGACCGGTCCGGGTGGTGTCGGCAAGTCCACCGTGGTGCTGCGGGCCGCGGAGCTGTTGCTGGAACACTTTGACGACGGTGCGTGGTTCGTCGACCTGGCGGCCGTCACCGAGCCTTGCCAGGTACGGGCACGGATTGCTTGCACGCTGGGCCTGGAACCCGACTCGCTGAATGAGCGACTCGAACATCGCCGGATGCTGCTGGTGCTCGACGGCTGCGAGCACCAACTCGAGGCCTGTCGTGAACTGGCCCTGGCGCTTCGGGCGTCGGCAGCGGGCGTGTCGCTGTTGCTGAGCAGTCGTGAGCCACTGAGCCTCACCGACGAACATATCGTGCAGCTGCCAGGCCTGACGGTGGCATCGCCTCTTGAGCCCGAGCAGCAATTGTTGGCGTGTCCGGCGGTGCAATTACTGAAGGAGCGGATCGGCGCCCGGCAGCAGGGTTTCAAACCCAGCGACCGCGACCTGGTGGCGATGGCGCAAATCTGCCAGCGCCTGGACGGTTTGCCGCTGGCCCTTGAACTGGCGGCAGCCCAAGTCTGTGCCTTGGGTGTGGCCGGGGTACTGGAGCAACTGGACTTCGGGCTATCGCTCCTGAGCTTTGGCCGGCGCACGGCCGTGCCCCGTCACCGGAGCCTGGAAGCCTTGCTGGACTGGAGTTTCGAGCGTTTGAGTGCGCCGGAGCAGAAGGTATTGCAGCGCCTCTCGGTGTTCGAGCGGCCTTTTACTGCCAAGGCGGCCATTGCCGTGATCAGTTGTCCGGAACTGGGTGTCGAGCAGTTGCCCAGGCTACTGTCACGGCTGGCCAACCAGTCGCTATTGAGGGTCGAACAATGCGCCCGTGGAGTGCGTTTCCACTGGCTTCACACCACGCGTGCCTATGCCATGGAAAAACTGCGGCGCAGTGGTCAATGGCATTTGTATCATCGGCGTTATGTGTTGCAGAACGCATGGAAGCCTGTCCGCTCAAGCCTCGCACCGTCGAGGCAACGTGTGGAGCAGCGCGTCGGCCTCCACTAAATCCGGGGTATCGAAGCCTTCGGTGAAGCGGCGATAGACCGGCTCGAGCAGTTCTCGTGCGCACCGTTCCCGGCCCTGGCGTTGCCATAGCCGCGCCAGGGTCATGGCGCTGCGCAGCTCCCAGGCCAGGGCACCCTGACTGCGGGCCACGCCCAGGGCGGTTACCAGTTGTTCCTCGGCGCTGTGGTCAAGGGCGGGGTCGTTGCGTGCCAGCAAGACCTGCGCCTCGGCCCGCAGGATCTCGGCCGTGCACCAGCCCGCGGCCCCGTTGCGGGCGCGAGCGAGTTGCCCGGGGCTGACCCGATCGGTCCGCAGGGTCACGACAATGTCCTGGATCAGCCCATTGACCGGATTCGCCTCGAGGGACGCGTCATTGAATGCACCGTCATAGTGGTGGGCCCAGTCATGAAACAGCATCACCGAATGTTTCTTGGCCTGGTAGCGCAACGTAGCGAGCCTTTCCGTCGCGACTGAATGATCGCCGTTGTAGCGTGCAATCACGCAACCGGCCAGCGCGAGGGTGTAGCAGATTGAGGTGCCGTGATTGATCTGCAAGGCAATTTGCAGGGCAAGATTAGCGGCTCGCCGGGCTTTTTCGGCAAAGCCTTGCAGCCAGAGAATGCGCGCCAGTATGGTCAGCGACGCGACGCTCTGGTCGTATTGCACGCCGAACCCATGGGTGAAACGGCTGAGATGGCCGCTCTGGGCCAGGCGCTGGATGACCTGCTCGGCATCTTGTCGGGCGGCACCCTGGTCGCCGGCAAAATGCAGCGCCAGCACCCGCAAGCGTTGGGCGCTCAAGGACAGGAGCGGGTCGCCCTGGGTACCCAGGCGGTCGAAGTCCTGGCTCCGTTCCAGTGCCTGTTGGTAATGGCCGCAACTGAGGTTGACCGCCATGTGCCCCGACACCGCCCTGAGCTCGCCGGCGCGGTTCTGGCATTGTTGCGCCAACTGCCGGGCGGTGACGAAGGCGCGAACCGTGGCCGGTGTACCGCCCTCGGTGTGGTAGTTGAAACTGGCGTGGGCCAACTCCAGGGCGAGGCTCAGCCTGGGGCATGGCGACGGGGTGGCTCGCAGCAGTTGCAGTGCCTTGTTGACGTAAAGCCCATGCTCCTTGAGCAATGACAGCTCCTGCCAGAGGGGCAGGGTGCTTGCGGTCAAGCGGATCGCCACCTGATGGGCGCCCTGCGGGCCCAACCCCCGGTCGAGGGCCGCCCGGATGTCATCGCGATAGGCCGCGTAGCGCGCAATCCACACCGGCGTGGCGGTGCTTTCCCAATCCTTTTCGGCTTGCTCCATCAGGGCCAGGCAGCGTTCGGCATGGCGTTCCTGGCTGGCGGCCAGTTCGCCGGCTTCGGCCAGCTTCTCCAAGGCATAGCTGCGAGTGGTGTCCAGCAGGCGATAGCGCACCTCTTCATCGCCGACCTCGACGTTGAGCAGGGATTTGGCGACCAATTGGCTGATCGACACCAGCACCTGATCGGGCGCGACGTGCGGGCCGATGATTACCGCGGCGGCCGACGCCAGGTTGAAGCTGCCCATGAACATCGACAGCCGCCGCAGGCAGATCTGCTCGCACACCGTGAGCAGTGCGAAGCTCCAATCCAGGGTGGCGTGCAGGGTTTGTTGGCGCGGCGCAACGTCGCTGTCGTTATGGAGCAGGGCGACGCTGTCTTGCAGCTGCCGATGAAGCGCCTCCAGCCCGAAGCGGCCCACTTGCGCGGCGGCCAGTTCGATGGCCAGGGGAATCCCGTCCAGTCGCTGGCAGATGTCCGCCACCAGGGGCACCTCGCGGTCGGTCAGTTCGAAGTCGTCATGGCTGGCCATGGCCCGCTCGGCAAACAGTTGCAGGGCCGGGTATTCGAGGGCCGGGTAACCTTCGATGGAGGTCCCTCGGGGCGGGAAGGCCAGGGCGTCCAGGTGCTGCACGTGTTCGCCCTCGGCTCGCAGGCCTTCACGGCTGGTCGCCAGGATGTGCAAGTGCGGGGCACCGCGCAGCAGGGTTTCGCAGAGCTGGGCGGTGGCGTCGATCAGATGTTCGCAATTATCGATTACCAGCAACAGATGCCGGTCCTTGAGCTGTCGGGCGATGGTCGCCAGCGTATCGCTGTCCGGCGGCAGATCCAACAGCGCGCACAGCTCCGGGGCGATCGAGGCCGGATCGTTGAGCAATGACAGGTCCAGCAGATAAGTGCCGTCGCGGTAGTGATCGATCAGCCGCTCGGCGACCCG
Source organism: Pseudomonas sp. SJZ078 (assembly GCF_007828255.1). NCBI lineage: Bacteria > Pseudomonadati > Pseudomonadota > Gammaproteobacteria > Pseudomonadales > Pseudomonadaceae > Pseudomonas > Pseudomonas sp. SJZ078. The sequence goes on from NZ_VIUG01000031.1 coordinate 22,591, forward strand.
CAGGGCGACCGTGGTCTTGCCGATGCCACCGGTCCCGACCAGGGTGATGAAGCGTTTGCGCGGCAGGTGGGCCACCAGGTTTTCCACCACCGCCTGGCGCCCGATCATCCGGTTACGACGCGGTGGCAGGTTGTGAGCCAGTGACGCAGGCGCGATATCCGCCATGGGGACGAGCGGCTCGGTCGACACCGGCGCGACAAAACTGTAGCCGCGCTGCGCCACGGTAACGATGTAGCGTTGTCCGGCCTGGCCATCCCCCAACGCCTTGCGCAATGCCGCGACGTGCACCCGCAGGTTGGTGTCTTCCACGACACTCCTGGGCCAGACACGGGCGATCAGCTGTTGCTTGCTTACCACCTCTCCAGCGTGCTCGAGCAGCACCAGCAGGATCGCCACCGCCCGTCGCCCCAGGCGCAACGGCTGCCCGCCCTCCAGCACCAGGCGCTGGCGCGGATGGACATGGTACGGGCCGAAATGCAGCGTCTGTTCGACGGGCAAGGCAGAGGGGGGGCTCATTGTGTTCTCGATGTCTGGTCTGGTGCAAAAGGTATATCCGAGTATGTTCCTCAGGTTCGGCTTCAGGCGCAACGGTTAGAGCCTTCTCTCATAGCCAGCAGTGATACACCCTGTGGCGAGGGGATAAATCCCCTCGCCACAAACAGCACCCACAGTCCTGACCTCAATCAAAAAAATTAACAACGTTTAACTCACACATACATCCCCTCTGACCGGACCATGGAGGCCTCCACCCCCAAGGAAGTCATGTCATGAGCACCTTCATCACCCGCGACGGCACCGAGATCTACTACAAGGATTGGGGCAATGGTCAGCCGGTTGTCTTCAGCCATGGCTGGCCGTTGAACTCGGACAGTTGGGAAGCGCAGATGATGTTCCTGGCGTCCAACGGTTACCGGGTGATTGCCCATGATCGCCGTGGGCATGGGCGCTCCAGCCAGCCGTGGGATGGCAACGACATGAACACCTACGCCGATGACCTGGCCGAGTTGATCGAGCGGCTGGACCTGAAGAACGCCGTGTTGCTCGGTTTTTCCACCGGCGGTGGTGAGGTGGCACGCTATATCGGCCGGCATGGCGCTGCTCGCGTCGCCAAGCTCGGGCTGATCTCGGCGGTAACGCCACTGATGCTCAGGACCCCGGCCAACACCGGCGGCTTGCCCATCGAAGTGTTCGACGGTTTCCGCCAGGCCTCCCTGGTCGACCGTTCTCAGCTATACAAGGATGTGGCCAGCGCGTTTTTCGGCGCCAACCGTCCGGGCGCCAAGGTGTCCCAAGGCATGATCGACTGGTTCTGGATGCAAGGCATGCTCGCCGGCCACAAGAACACGTACGACTGCATCAAGGCGTTCTCGGAGACCGACCTTACCGAAGACCTGCGCAACATCGAGGTACCGACCCTGGTGGTCCATGGCGATGACGACCAGGTGGTCCCCATCGAAGCCGCCGGCATCGCCGCCGCCAAGCTGCTCAAGAACTCACAGTTGTTGGTGTACCCCGGCGCGCCCCATGGCCTGACCGATACCCACAAGGACCGACTGAACGCCGATTTGCTGGCGTTCATCCGCGGCTGAAGCGTATCGGTGCGGGTTTCACCCTGATGCTGAGGCAGGCCACAAACCTGAATGTGGGAGCGGGCTTGCTCGCGAATGCGGTTCGACATTCAACACCTTCGTCGACTGACGCACCGCTTTCGCCAGCAAGCCCGCTCCCACAGGTCAGCATCCAACATGATCGGTATTCCACAGGACTCTAACCGATGAATCGCAACGACTTACGCCGTCTCGACATGAACCTGCTGGTGATCTTCGAGGCGTTGATGTTCGAGAAGAACCTGACCCGCGTCGCGGAAAAGCTGTTCATGGGCCAGCCGGCCGTGAGCGCGGCGCTGGGGCGGCTGCGGGACCTGTTCGATGACCCGCTGCTGATCCGTCACGGGCGCGGCATGGAGCCGACCCCTCGGGCGATGGCCATCCTCAAAGAGCTACAACCGGCCATGGACACGATTTCCGGGGCGGTCAGTCGGGCCAAGGCCTTCGATCCGTCCACCAGCTGCGACGTGTTTCGCATCGGCCTGTCGGACGACGCCGAGTTCGGCCTGTTTCCGCCCTTGCTGAGTCAACTGCGTGAAGAGGCGCCAGGCATCATCGTGGTGGTGCGCCGGGCCAACTACCTGTTGATGTCGTCGTTGCTGGGCAGCGGGGAAATCAGCGTCGGGGTCAGCTACACCACTGATCTGCCGGCCAACGCCAAGCGCAAGAAATTGCGCGACATCCCCTGCAAGGTCTTGCGCGGCGACAAGCGTCCGGGCCCGCTGACCCTGGACGAATACTGCGCGCGACCCCATGCCATGGTGTCGTTCTCGGGCGACCTGAGCGGCAACATCGACCTGGACCTGGCGCGCATTGGTCGGACCCGCAAGGTGGTGCTGGGCGTCCCGCAGTTCAGTGGCTTGCGGGCCTTGTTAGCCGGCACTGAGCTGATCGCCACCGTGCCCGACTACGCGGCCTGCGCGCTGGTGGAAGGCTGCGCGTTGCGGGCCGAGGATCCACCGTTCGAGATCAACGCGGCCGAGTTGTCGATGGTCTGGAGTGGCGTGCATGACAACGACCCGGCGGAGCGCTGGTTGCGCTCACGCATTGCTACTCATATGTCCCAATCATTACCGGCCGCCGCCTACGCGGACCAGGACGGAGCACACCGATGAACGTCACCGACGAACGTACCCTGCAGGACTGGGGACTGCTGTTCCTGCGCCTCAGTGGCGCGCTGTTTCTGCTGTGGGTCCACGGGTTGCCGAAGTGGCTGCACTACAGCGACGAACTCACCCGCATCGAAGACCCGTTTCACCTCGGTGCGAGCCTCACCCTGATGTTGGCGATCTTCGCCGAAGTGCTGTGTCCGTTGCTGATCGCGGCCGGTGTCCTGGTGCGCTTGGCGTGCCTGCCCGTCCTGTTCCTGTTGGCCGTTGCACTGTGGGTGGTCCACCCGCAATGGAGCCTCGAAGAAGGGCAGTTCGGCTGGCTGCTGCTGATCATCTTTACCGGCGTGTTCATCGCCGGGCCGGGTCGCCTGGCGCTGAACGCGCGTTTTACCGGAGTGTTACGCCATGTCTGAATCTCAAGCTGTCGAGTCCACAACGGGCGCTGCCTCACCCGGCTCCGACGAAATCGTCACCCTGATCGTCAAACACCGGATCAAGGCCGGCCAGGACGCGGCCTATGAGGCCTGGTTACGACGCATCGTGACCGTGGCCGGTCGTTGGCCGGGCCACCTGGGGGTGGATGTGGTGCGGGGCAAGCAGGGTGGGTTGTCGCTGTTCACTTGCGTGCTGCGCTTCCTTTCCACCGAGGCCCTGCAGCGCTGGCTCGATTCGCCTGAGCGCCGCGAACTGGTGGAGGAGGCCGCGCCGTTGCTGGCCGACGGCGACCAGACCGAAGTCGCGCCCCACAAGGAGTTCTGGTTCACCCCGCTGGCGGATGCCGCTACACCGCCACCGCGCTGGAAGCAGGCCGTGGTGACGTTGCTGGTGATCCTGCCACACACCTTGCTGGTGCCGCTGATCTGGGGGCCGGTGCTGCAGCTCAACGCATTTCTATCCAACTATGTCGTCGCCACGTTCCTGATCACCCTGACCATCGTGCTCTCGGTCTGCTACGTGTGCATGCCGCTGGCGACCCGTTTGTTCGCACCCTGGATGGAGGCCTCCAAGGCCCATGAACACCTGGAGCCCTGAACATCACCGAGTTCTCTTGGCTAGCGCAGTTGTGGCGAGGGGATTTATCCCCGTGAGGTCGCGAAGCGACCTCTCTAACTCTCACCACCCATTTTTTCATCTGCACATCTATCGTTAAAGGAAACCCTATGAACGCCGATCTGATTCTGTTCAATGGCCAGTTCCACACCGTCGACCGGGAAAAGCCCCGCGCCAGTGCTGTGGCCATCAGCCAGGGCAAGTTCGTTGCCGTGGGCACCGACGCCGAGGCCATGGCCCTGCGTGGCGGCAGTACCCAGGTCATCGACCTCAAGGGCCGCACCGTCATCCCCGGGCTTAACGACTCGCACCTGCACCTGATCCGCGGCGGCCTGAACTACAACCTGGAACTGCGCTGGGAAGGCGTGCCGTCCCTGGCCGATGCTCTGCGCATGCTCAAGGACCAGGCTGACCGCACGCCGACGCCACAATGGGTGCGCGTGGTGGGCGGCTGGAACGAATTCCAGTTCGCCGAAAAACGCATGCCGACCCTGGAAGAACTCAACCAGGCCGCCCCCGATACCCCGGTGTTCGTGTTGCACCTGTATGACCGCGCCTTGCTCAACCGCGCCGCGTTGCGGGTGGCCGGCTATACCCGTGACACGCCGAACCCGCCGGGCGGTGAGATCGTGCGCGACAGCAAGGGGGAACCCACCGGCATGCTGGTGGCGCGTCCCAACGCGATGATCCTCTACTCGACGTTGGCCAAGGGGCCGAAGTTGCCGCTGGAGTATCAGGTCAACTCCACTCGCCAGTTCATGCGCGAACTCAATCGCCTGGGCCTGACCAGTGCCATCGACGCCGGCGGTGGTTTCCAGAATTACCCCGACGATTACGCGGTGATCGAGCAATTGGCCCGGGAAGAACAGTTGACGGTGCGCATCGCCTACAACCTGTTCACCCAAAAGCCCAAGGAAGAGCTCAACGACTTCAAGAACTGGACCGGCAGCGTCAAGCTGCACCAGGGCGATGACTTCCTGCGGCACAACGGCGCCGGTGAAATGCTGGTGTTCTCGGCAGCGGATTTCGAAGACTTCCTGGAACCACGCCCGGACCTGCCGGCGAGCATGGAACAGGACCTGGAGCCGGTGGTCCGGCACCTGGTGGAGCAGCGTTGGCCGTTCCGCCTGCATGCCACCTACAACGAGTCCATCAGCCGCATGCTCGACGTGTTCGAGAAGGTCAACCGCGACATCCCGTTCAACGGCCTGCCATGGTTCTTCGACCACGCCGAAACCATCACCCCGCAAAACATCGAGCGGGTCCGTGCACTGGGCGGCGGCATCGCCATCCAGGACCGCATGGCCTTCCAAGGCGAATACTTTGTCGACCGCTACGGCGCCAAGGCGGCCGAAGCGACGCCGCCGATCAAGCGCATGCTGGCCGAAGGCGTGCCGGTGGGTGCCGGCACTGACGCCACCCGGGTATCGAGCTACAACCCCTGGACCTCGCTGTACTGGATGGTCAGCGGTCGCACCGTCGGTGGCCTGGCGCTGCACGAAGAGGGCCTGCCGCGCCTCACCGCGCTGGAGCTGTTCACCCATGGCAGCGCCTGGTTTTCGTCAGAGCAGGGCAAGAAGGGCCAGATCAAAGTCGGCCAACTGGCGGACCTGGCGGCACTGAGCGCCGACTTCTTCAGCGTCGAGGAAGAAGCCATCAAGTGGATCGAGTCCGTGCTGACGGTGGTCGACGGCAAGGTGGTGTATGCCGCCGACGACTTCGAAAAACTCGGCCCTGCCAGCGTCCCGGTACTGCCGGACTGGTCCCCAGTGGTCAAGGTACCAGGCCACTGGCGCCCGACCTCGCCGTTGCAGGCCCAGGTGCACCAGTGCAGCGGTCCTTGCACGGTGCATTCCCATAGCCATGAGCGGGCGCGGCTGTCGAACGTCCCGGTCAGCGATTTCCAAGGCTTCTGGGGCGCGTTTGGCTGTTCCTGCTTCGCTTTCTGACAGACATCAACATCCCCCCCTGTGGGAGCGGGCTTGCTCGCGAATGCGTCGGCACATCCGACGACGTCGCAAGCTGACACACCGCTTTCGCGAGCAAGCCCGCTCCCACAGGGTCTGTAACATCCATCCCAAAGGAGTCATCCCATGAGCAATGCCCCTGTCTACAACCGCCTGAACAAAGATGATGCAGTCGTCCTGCTGGTCGATCACCAGACCGGCCTGATTTCCCTGGTCCAGGACTTCTCGCCCAACGAGTTCAAGAACAACGTGCTGGCCCTGGCCGACCTGGCGAAGTTCTTCGGTTTGCCGACCATCCTGACCACCAGCTTCGAAAAAGGCCCTAACGGCCCGCTCGTGCCGGAGCTCAAGGAAATGTTCCCGGACGCGCCGTACATCCCACGTCCAGGCCAGATCAATGCCTGGGACAATGAAGACTTCGTCAAGGCGATCAAGGCTACCGGTCGCAAGCAACTGATCATCGCCGGTGTGGTGACCGACGTCTGCGTCGCGTTCCCGACCTTGTCGGCACTGGCCGAAGGTTTTGACGTGTTCGTGGTCACCGATGCCTCGGGCACCTTCAACGAAACCGTGCAGCAGGCTTCCTGGGCCCGCATGACCGCTGCCGGCGCGCAACTGATGAACTGGTTCTCGGTGGCTTGCGAACTGCATCGCGACTGGCGCAACGACATTGAAGGCCTGGGCAACCTGCTGTCCCAGCGCATTCCGAACTACCGCAACCTGATGAACAGCTACGCGGCGCTGACTGCCAAGTAAGCATCAGTGGTTGTCGCTGGACGACGCCCGCCTTGTGCGGGCGTTTTTGGTTTTTTGGTCGACTGACAGGTCGCCATCGCGAGCAGGCTCGCTCCCACAGGGGAATCGGGCGTTCTCAGGTGCAATGTTCAGAACAAAATTCGTGTGGGAGCGAGCCTGCTCGCGATGGCGTCAGCCCACCCAACCCTTCCCAACCTGTCTCACCCCGACCACAATGCTCAGCTGAGCCCTCTCACTGTCCACCCCTGGAGTGACAATGAACCCCTTCGAAGAAATGCGCATTTTTGCCCAGGTCATGGAGTCGGGTAGCTTCACGGCGGCGGCGGACCAGTTGGGGTTGTCCAAGCAATTCGTCAGCCGCAAGCTCATGGCGCTGGAACAGCGACTGGGGGTGCGCCTGCTCAACCGTTCGACGCGGCGGCTGGACGTTACCCCGTTGGGCCAGCGCTATTACGAAGCGGCCTTGCGTCTGCTCAGCGAAATCGAGCAGGTGGAGCAGGGCATCAGCGGCCAGACCAGCGAACCTCGCGGTACCCTTCGGCTCAGCGCGCCGCTGTCTTTTGCGGTGGCACACCTGGGCTGCCTGCTGCCGTTGTTCTTGCAGCGTTATCCGCAGGTCAGCGTTGAAGTGGACCTGAGTGACCGCTCGGTGGATTTGCTGGGGGAGGGTTACGACCTGGCGCTACGAATCGGCGTGCTGGAAGATTCGACTTTGATCGCCCGTCGCATTGCGACCATCGACCGAGTCTATTGCGCCAGCCCGTCCTACCTGGCGCAACGGGGCACACCCTCGCGCCCCGAAGACCTGCGCAACCACGAATGCCTGCCCTATGGCCACAGCCGTCAGGTTCAGTGGCGTTTTGGAGGAGGGGGGAAACCGCTGGTGTTGGAGGTCGCCGGACGCATGCGCGCCAACAACGGTGATCTGCTCAGGGATGCGGCCATCGCCGGCATGGGCATTACCTATCTCCCGACCTTCATCCTCGGCGATTCGCTGAAGGACGGACGGTTGGTCAAGGTACTGGAGGGTTTCGAAACCGAACCCCTGGCACTGTCGGCGGTGTATCCGCAACATCGCCAGAGCTCGCGCCCGGTGCAGGCGCTGGTGGCATTTCTACGGGAACACATGCGCTAGCTGAGCTTTCAGCCGTCCCGGGACGGCTGAAGACATCGGCAATGCCTGATCAGGCGGCCATGTTGGCGCTGCTCAGTTCTTTCTTGTACTGCGCCTTCATGGTTTCCATCTGTTCACCCAAGGCATCCAGCTTGGCTTTGCCCAGCACCTTCTTGGCTTGCGGGAACATCTCTTTCTCTTCTTCTTCGATATGGTGCTCAAGCAGTTCCTTGACTACTTTCACCCGCCCGGCGAATTCAGGTTGGGAAGGATCGGTGGCCTTCAGGTCCGGCAGCACCAGCGAATCGACCGTGCGATGTTCTTCCTTGGCTTCGTAATACATTTCGGCCTCATCCTTGCCACCTGCCTGCTTGAAGGCCGGGTACAGGATTTCTTCTTCCAGCCGGGTATGAATGGTGACTTCCATTTCCAGCTTCGCCAACAGGTCGGTGCGTTTCTTGACGCCGCGTTCGGTGGATTCGCTCAGTTGAGCAAGAATGCCCTTGACGCGTTCATGGTCAGCTTTCAACAGATCGATGGCGTTCATATACAGCTCCTCGGCAATTCACGGTTACGAGCCGGCTTCAAGCGCCGACGTCGTGTTAACCGAGAGTTGCATCGGCCGTGCCAGCCAGGTGGCTTTATAAAGTCCTTTTAAAACAAAGAGTTGAAATGATCGCCATTTTTGTCATCGTGCAGGCTGCATGAAGAGGGGCCAAAGCGCCTTGCACTTTGCGCTGCGCTGACCAGAACTCTCTGTGGGAGCGGGCTTGCCCGCGAATGGGGACTGACATCCAACATCTTCGTCAACTGACACACCGCTTTCGCGAGCAAGCCCGCTTGTGACAGTCAGTCATCGAGCAACTGCCGCACCCGCCCGGCAATTGCCAGGCAAGATGTCAGTCCCGGCGATTCGATGCCGAACAGGTTGATCAGCCCGGGTACCTGGTGCTCGGCGGCGCTGCTGATGAGGAAGTCGTGGGCGGGTTCACCGGGCGCGGAGATCTTCGGGCGGAGGCCGCTGTAGGCTGGTTGCAGGCTGTGATCGGGCAGGTCGGGCCAATAAGTGCGAATCGCTGGATAGAAGGCTTCGGCGCGACCGGGATCGACCCGGTAGTCCTCGTGTTTGACCCATTCGACGTCGGGTCCGAAACGGGCCTGGCCCGCCAGGTCCAGGGTCATGTGGATGCCCAGCCCGGCGGCTTCCGGGGCTGGGTAGACCAGATGCCGGAAGGGCGCACGTCCGGCAAGGCTGAAGTAATTGCCTTTGCACAGATAGTCAGGGGGTACCGTTTGCGCCGGCAGGCCTTCCGTGCGACGGGCGAGGGCAGGCGCCTGGAGGCCGGCGGCGTTGATCAATTGGCGGCAGGACAGGTTCATCTGGGCGGTGCCACCCAATTCCAGCACGAAGCGCCCGGTGCCGATGCGAGCCCCCAGCAATGGCGTGTGGAAAGCAATGGTCGCGCCGGCCGCTTCGGCATCGCCTTGCAAGGCCAGCATCAATGCATGGGAGTCGACAATGCCCGTGGAAGGCGAATACAACGCGGCGACACACGCCAGCGCCGGCTCCAGGGCCAACGCCTGCTCCCGATCGAGCAGGCGCAGGTCGTCCACGCCATTCAACAAGCCGCGTTCCAGCAACCCCTGGAGCCCGGCCACCTGCGCCGGGTCTTTGGCGACGATCAGCTTGCCGAGCCGGCGAGTCGTCACACCGTGGCTTTCGCAATAGGCATAGAGTCGGTGCCGACCTTCGACGCACAACCGGGCCTTGAGGCTGCCCGGTGGGTAGTAGATGCCGGCATGGATGACTTCGGAATTGCGCGAGCTGGTGCCCATGCCGATGGCGCCACCGGCTTCGATCAACAGTACCTCATGGCCGGCCTGGGCCATCTCTCGGGCCACGGCCAGACCGACAACCCCCGCGCCCACCACCACGCACTCGATATCGACGCTCAACCTCATGTCTCCTCAGGACTCTTTGGCGTTTCAGGGTAGTCCTGCCTGGGCAACGGGTGAAGTGCAATAAGCGTGTTAAAAAATGTTAGATTGAAAAAATACTTCACAAGATCTGTTCATTGGTGGATGATCGAAACCAATCTGTAGGACAAAGCTCGCTACAAGACCCACAGAACGGTTCGCTGTCTTTTCCGGAGTGCCTCATGAATAACAAGAATGTCGGTGTGATCGGGCTCGGCGCGATGGGCCTGGGCATTGCCCGCTCGTTGCTGCGCGCAGGCTTCAATGTGCATGCCTGTGATGTGCGCGCCGCCGTTACCGAGCAATTTGCCGGCGAGGGCGGCGTGGCCTGTGTGTCGCCTGCCGACATGGCGGTTCAATGCGATGTGATCATCACGGTGGTGGTGAATGCCGAGCAGACCGACACCGTGTTGTTTGGCGAGAACGGTGCCGTGCAAGCCTTGCGCGAGGGCAGTCTGGTCATTGGTTGTGCCACGGTGGCGCCGACCTTTGCCGTGGAACTGGGTCAGCGCCTGACGCAGACCGGCCTGTTGTACCTCGACGCGCCCATCTCCGGCGGCGCGGCCAAGGCAGCGGCCGGCGAGATGACCATGATGACGTCGGGCCCGGCCCCGGCCTATGCCAAGGCCGAAGCGGTCCTGGCGGGCATGGCGGGCAAGGTCTATCGCCTGGGCGATGTCCACGGCCTGGGCTCCAAAGTCAAAATCATCAATCAGTTACTGGCCGGCGTACACATTGCCGCCTCGGCCGAAGCCATGGCGCTGGGGCTGCGCGAAGGCGTGGATGCCGATGCGCTGTACGAAGTGATCACCCACAGTGCCGGCAACTCCTGGATGTTCGAGAACCGCGTGCCGCACATCCTCAAGGCTGACTACACGCCGCTGTCGGCGGTGGACATCTTTGTCAAGGATCTGGGCCTGGTGCTCGATACCGCCCGCGCCAGCAAATTCCCGTTGCCGCTGTCGGCCACCGCGCACCAGATGTTCATGCAGGCCTCCAGCGCCGGCTTCGGGCGGGAGGATGATTCGGCGGTGATCAAGATTTTCCCGGGCATCGACCTGCCGACCGCCAACCCCGACGCGATTTGAGGAGCCGCCATGACCCCTTCCAACGCACGCCCGCTGCTGGGCTGCATTGCCGACGACTTCACCGGCGCCACGGACCTGGCCAACATGCTGGTGCGCGGCGGCATGCGCACGGTGCAGCGCATCGGCATTCCCGGTGCCGAAGACGCTGAAGGCCTGGCGGCCGATGCGATCGTCATTGCCCTCAAGTCGCGGACCCTGCCTGTGGCCGAGGCCATCGACGAATCCCTCGCGGCACTGGCCTGGTTGCGTGAACGCGGCTGCCAGCAGATCTTCTTCAAATACTGCTCGACCTTCGATTCGACCGCCGCAGGCAATATCGGCCAGGTGAGCGAAGCCTTGCTCAAGGCCCTGGACAGTGATTTCACCTTGGCCTGCCCGGCGTTTCCGGAAAACGGCCGAACGATTTTCCGCGGCCATCTGTTCGTGCAGGACCAATTGCTGAACGAGTCGGGCATGCAACACCACCCATTGACGCCGATGACCGACGCCAACCTGGTGCGTGTGCTGCAAGCCCAGACTTCCCTCGAGGTCGGCCTGTTGCGCTACGACAGTGTCGCCCAGGGCGTGGACGCCGTGCGGGCGAAGATCGCCGGGTTGCGTGCCCAGGGCGTCGGCATGGCCATCGCTGACGCGTTGTCCGATGCGGACCTGTACACCCTCGGCGCGGCCTGCGCGGACCTACCGTTGCTGACGGGCGGCTCCGGGCTGGCCCTGGGGCTGCCGGACAACTTCCGGCGAGCCGGCCAGCTGAGGGATTTCGATGTGTCGACGTTGCCCCAGGTCCCTGGCGGTGAAGTGGTCTTGGCCGGCAGCGCGTCCATCGCCACCAATGGACAAGTGGCCGCCTGGCTCGAAGCTGGGCGGCCAGCCTTGCGCATCGATCCCGTGGCGCTGGCGGCCGGTGAGCCGGTGGTGGCCCGAGCCCTGGCGTTTGCCCGTGACGCGGCGGACACCGTGCTGATCTATGCCACCAACAACGCCGATGAAGTCAGGCTCGTACAACAACAGTTGGGCGCCGGGCGGGCCGGTGCGCTGGTGGAGAATGCCTTGGGCGACATCGCCCGAGGTTTGCGCGAGCAGGGTGTACGGCGTTTCGTGATTGCCGGTGGCGAAACCTCCGGCGCGGTGGTCAAGGCGCTGGAGGTGACGCTGCTGCAGATCGGTGCGCAGATCGATCCCGGTGTGCCAGCCACCCTCAGCAGCGGCCCGCAACCGCTGGCTCTGGCGCTCAAGTCGGGTAATTTCGGCGGTCGCGATTTCTTCGCCAAGGCCCTCGCGCAATTGTCCGGAGGCGCTCGATGAGCCCGGAAAGCGCCTTGCGCGAAGAAATCTGCGAAGTCGGCCTTAGCCTCTATCAACGCGGCTATACCGTCGGCAGTGCGGGCAACATCAGCGCCCGGCTCGACGATGGCTGGCTGATCACGCCGACCGATGCCTGCCTGGGACGTCTCGATCCAGCGGCCATCGCCAAGGTCAGTAGCGCCGGCGATTGGCTGTCCGGGCACAAGCCCTCCAAGACCCTGGCGTTGCATCGCCAGGTCTACGACCGCAACCCGACGGTCGGCGGCGTGGTGCACACCCACTCCACCTACCTGGTGGCGCTGACCCTGGCCGGGGTCTGGCGCCACGATGACATTTTGCCGCCGCTCACGCCTTATCAGGTGATGAAGGTCGGGCATGTTCCATTGATCGGCTACCAGCGCCCCGGCTCGCCCAACGTGGCCGAGCAGGTGGCGCAACTGGCCAATCGGGTTCGCGGCGTGATGCTCGAACGCCTGGGCCCGGTGGTCTGGGAAAGTTCGGTGTCCCGGGCCAGCTACGCCCTGGAAGAGTTGGAAGAAACCGCGCGGCTCTGGCTGATGAGCAATCCCAGACCCGAGCCGCTCGATCAGGCGGCACTGGATGAGCTGCGCGCGATCTTCGGCGCCGATTGGTAAGGGATCCGCCACAAGAACCAAAGCCTTGCACAGCCAGTGTCGAGGGAATCGATTCCCTCGACAGCGGTACCGTGCGGGCTGGCTGAAAACACAATAACAACAGGGTTCACTCCATGATCCATTTCAACCGCAGTGTTTGTCGTGCAAGCGTTCTCCCGTTCCTCTGCGGAGGGGAGCGCCCATGAGCCCGGTCATCCTGATGATCACGGCCGGTGCCGGGATTGCGCTGTTGCTGTTCCTGGTGCTCAAGTACAAGTTCCAACCGTTCGTGGCGCTGATGCTGGTGAGCATCCTGGTGGCGCTGGTGGCCGGGGTGAAGCCGGCCGACCTGGTGGCAACCATCGAAGGCGGCATGGGCAAGACCCTCGGCCATATCGCGATCATCATTGCCCTGGGCGCGATGATCGGGCGGATCATCGAGCTGTCGGGCGGCGCCGAGGCCCTGGCGAGAACCCTGATCGAACGTTTTGGCAACCGGCGTACACCGCTGGCCCTGACCATTGCCGGTTTCATCATCGGCGTGCCGGTGTTCTTCGAGGTGGGTGTCATCATCCTCATGCCGCTGGCCTATGGCGTGGCCCGCAGCGCCCGCAAGCCGTTGCTGGTGTTCGCCTTGCCGATGTGCGCGGCATTGCTCACGGTGCATGCGTTCCTGCCGCCACATCCGGGGGCCGTGGCGGCGGCCAGCCAGTTAGGCGCGGACCTGGGCAGGGTGTTGATGTTCGGCCTGCCGCTGACTGCATTCCTGTGTTTTGTCGGCTATAAAGTGGCGGGGCGCATGACCCGTCGCTTCTATCCGATGACCGACGACATCCGCGCCGAAGTCTACGGTCCCCATGTCACCAACGAAGACCTCGCCGCCTGGAGCAATGGCAACGGCAGGGATCCGCTGCAAGCCGCCATCGCCGTGTCCCATATGGGGCTGGAAGAATCCACCGGCTCGCTGGTCGCCAGGCTGCCAGCGGCGCCGCCACCGGGCTTCGGTCTGATTGTCGGGCTGATCCTGTTGCCAATCGTGCTGATCCTGCTGGGCACGCTGTCGACCACGCTGCTGCCGGTGGAATCCACGGTTCGCGGTGTCATGACGGTGTTGGGGGCGCCGCTGGTGGCTTTGCTGATCGACACCTTGCTTTGCGCCTGGCTGCTGGGCTCACGGCGGGGCTGGAGTCGCACCCAAGTGTCCGATGTGATCGGCTCGGCGTTGCCCGGGGTGGCGATGGTGATCCTGATCGCCGGTGCCGGTGGCGTCTTTGGCAAGGTCCTGGTGGACACCGGGATCGGAGCGGTGGTGTCCGACATGTTGCGCACCACCGGGCTGCCGGTGTTGGCGCTGGGCTTCTTGCTGACCATGTTGCTGCGCGCCGTGCAGGGTTCGACCACGGTCGCGCTGGTGACCACCGCCGGTATCATCAGCCCGTTGATCGCTACGCTCGGTCTGACCCCCAATCACCTGGCGCTGCTGTGCCTGGCCATGGGCGGTGGCGGACTGGCGATGTCCCACATCAACGATGCCGGCTACTGGATCTTCACTAAACTGGCAGGGCTCAACGTGGCGGACGGCCTGCGAACCTGGACCGTGATCACCACGCTGCTCGGTACACTCGGTTTTGGTATCACCTTGTTGATCTGGCCTTTCGTCTAACCTTTTTATTCCAGGAGCGTCGGTATGCCTCGTTTCGCAGCCAACCTCAGCATGCTCTACCCGCAACATGATTTCCTCGACCGTTTCGCGGCTGCGGCGGCCGATGGTTTCGATGCCGTGGAGTACCTGTTCCCCTACGAGTACAGCCCCGAGGTGCTCAAGCAGCGGCTGGATGACAATGGCCTTGTCCAGGCGTTGTTCAACGCACCGCCCGGGGATTGGGCGGCAGGGGAGCGGGGTATTGCGACTCTGCCAGGACGTGAGCAGGAATTCCGCGAGGGTTTCGACCGGGCCCTGAGCTATGCCGCGACGCTGGGCAATTCAAACGTTCACGTCATGGCCGGCTTGCTGCCGTCCGAAGCCGAGCGTGCCCGGCACCACGCTGTGTACCTGGAAAACCTCGCCTACGCCACGACCCAGGCGGCGAAGGCTGGGATCACGGTGTTGCTGGAGCCGATCAACACCCGGGACATGCCGGGCTTTTTCCTGAACCGCCAGGACCAGGCCCATGCCATTTGCCGGGAGGTGGGGGCCGATAACCTCAAGGTGCAGTTTGATTGCTACCACTGTCAGATCGTCGAGGGTGATCTGGCGAGCAAGTTGCGGCGTGACTTCAATGGCATCGGCCACATCCAGATTGCCGGCGTGCCGGATCGCCATGAGCCGGACCTGGGGGAAGTCCATTATCCGTTCCTGTTCGAGCTGCTGGATGAGCTGGGGTATGACGGCTGGGTGGGTTGCGAATATCGGCCGCGCGGAGATACTTCGGCCGGCTTGCAATGGTTGCGGGATTGGAAGGCACGCTGATTTTGTCTGCTCCACAAAAGGGGGTGAACTCGCCTTTTGTGGGAGCAAAGCTTGCTCGCGATGGCGGTCTGATGTTGACCGTGTACATATCCATTATTGCGTAACGGCCACCTATGGTTTCGCCCTTACGGCGACCTACTTTCTTTCAAACGCCAAAGAAAGTAGGCAAAGAACGCTCCGCCCCAGCGTACGGCCCCTCGCCAAGGCTCGGGGTTCCTTCGCTCCGGCATTCATCAGGGGGGCATCGGCTCCGGTCCGCTGCGCTTGACCTCCACTCGATGGGTTCGACTGCGTCGAACGGCGCTGTGCGCCATCCCCCTGCTGAACGCCTGCGCTCAGCCTGCCGAAGGGGCGGAAGATCAAAAGCCGCGGCGTGGCTTATGGATAGGTTTGGTTCTAACGGGCGTGCACTGGCCCATTGTGGGAGCGGGCTTGCTCGCGAAGACGGAGTGTCAGTCAAACAGATGTTGCTGACCCAGCGCTTTCGTCGGATCGCCCACCCGGAGCAGGCCCCTCACGGCAACAGCAATTCAACCCCCTGCTTGCGGATGCCATCGGCCGCCGCCTGAGCCAGGGCGTTGTCGCTGATGATGAAGTCGAACTGTTCCAGCCCGGCGATGCGGTACATGCTGAAGGTGCCGTACTTGGAGCTGCTGGCCACCAGCACCACTTGCGAGGCCGACTGCATCGCTACCTGCTTGACCTCCACTTTCAAGGCCGATGGCGTGGTGATGCCCCGTTGCAGGTCCCACGAACTGGTGGACATGAAGGCAATGTCCGTCACTATCTGACGTAAGGTCGCCACCGCCAGCCCGCCGACGCAGGAGTGATTGGAATGATCCAACTGCCCGCCGGTATGAATCACGGTCACCTGCGGTGCTTCCATCAGCGCCTGGACCACGCCGAAATCGTTGGTCACCACCGTCATCCCCGACAACGCCTTGATGTAAGGCACGATCTCCAGCGTGCTGGTGCCGGCATCCAGGTACACCGTCATGTCATCCTTGAGCAGCCTGGCCGCCAGTTTGGCCATGGCCTGTTTCTGCGGCAGTTCCACCACGGCCTTGGACTGGTGGCTCGGCTCGCTGTGCAACTGGCTGGCGATGCGCACCCCACCCGTCACCGAATAGGCTCGACCTTCCTGCTCCAGCAGGGCGATGTCGCGGCGCACGGTCATGTGCGAGCAATCGAACATCTCCATCAACTGATGAACGCTCAGCACCTGATGCTTGCGCAACTGACGCAGGATCTGTTCCCGACGCTGCTCGGGAATCATCGGTGCAGGGCTGTCGTTGGCCATGTCCTTGGAGGTGGGCATTGGTGTGGGCTCGGTGACTGATAGGGCAGGGGAGCGTACATAGTAGCGAATCCGCGGGAGGCGGACGAGGCACAAAGCCGAGCAAGCTCCCTCGCCACGATTGTCTTGTACAGATTGTTTATCCGCTTCAATTCCATCAGCGCGGTACTGGCAACGGAGTGTCAGTACTAAGGCTATCAGTCCAGGCTAGGACCGATAAGTGATCTGTCACTCGGTCGGCGTCGACATCAGCCAAGGCCTCGAGGGTCAGGCAACTGCGTTCAGTTATCTGATCAAGGTTCTCGGCCAGTTGTACGCCCAGCGGGGATAAACCCCCTCGCCACAGATCTCCGGTTGCTTTCAGGAATACAGGCATAAAAAACCCGCATCTCGCGACGCGGGTTTTTTTCACAACGACACTGCCCAGGCGATCAGCCCGTCAGGCCCGCCTGCTGGACCAGGGTCAGCAACGGCTGCGGGTACACGCCGAGGAAGAACGCCAGGATGGCGATGGCCAGCAGCATCACGCCGCCTGCCTTCTGTTCCCAGTGCAGCTCGGCATCGTGACGACGCAGGTTGGGTTCCATCAGGTACAGGGTGACCATGACGCGCAGGTAGTAGAACACGCCGATGGCACTGCCCAGCACCAGGGAGCCGACCAGCCACCATTGGTGAGCCTCGACGCCGGTGGCGACGATGTAGAACTTGCCGATGAAGCCGGCGGTCAGCGGGATGCCGGCCAGGGACAGCATCATCACGGTCAGCACGGCGGTCAGGTACGGACGGCGCCAGAACAGGCCGCGGTATTCGTACAGCGCGTCGGCGTCGCGGCCGTTGTACGGCGAGGACATCAGGGTGATCACGCCGAAGGCGCCGAGGCTGGTGATCACGTAGGTGACCAGGTAAACGCCGATGGCTTCCACCGCCAGGCCCTTGCTGGCGATCAGGGCGATCAGCAGGTAACCGAAGTGGGCGATGGACGAGTAACCCAGCAGACGCTTGAGGTTGCTCTGGGTCAGTGCCAGCAGGTTACCGAACAGGATCGACGCAATGGCGATGATGGTCAGTACGTTGCTCAACACACCGCTGCTGGCCACGGGCGAGATCTGGAACAGACGCACCATGACCGCGAACACTGCTACTTTCGAGGCAGTGGCCAGGAACGCCGCCACCGGCGCCGGGGCGCCTTCGTAGACGTCCGGGGTCCACAGGTGGAACGGCACCAGCGACAGCTTGAACGCCAGGCCGATCAGCATCATGCCCAGGCCCAGTTGTGCGATCGGGCTGGGCAGGCCGGTGGCCGCCAGGGCCTGGCCGATGCCGACGAAGCTCAGGGTACCGGCTTCCGCGTAGAGCAGCGCCATGCCGAACAACAGGAACGCCGAACCGGCGGCCGACAGCACCATGTACTTGATGCCGGCTTCCAGGGAGCGCTTGTTGAAGAAGGCGTAGGCCACCAGGCCGTAGACCGGCACCGACAGCAGTTCCAGGCCGATGAACAGGCTGGCCAGGTGCTGTGCGCTGACCAGGACCAGGCCGCCGGCGGCGGCCATCAGGATCAGCAGGTACAGTTCTTCGCGGTTGCCCGGGTAACCCGAACCGCCGTCGCCGAGGTAGGCGTGGGCGAGGGTGACGCAGGCGAGGGTGGCGACCAGGATCAACGCCATGTACAGGCAGGCGAAGCTGTCGATCTGCAGCAATGGCGTGACCGCCAGAGGCGCGACTTTCAGGGCCGGCAGGATCGACAGCAAGGCCAGGTTCAGCCCTGCCACCGACAACAGGAAGGTCTGTGAGTGATTGCGCCGCCAGGCGATCGCCAGCATCACCACGATGATCGTGGCGCTGGTGATCAACAGCGGTGCAAGCGCGATAAAGTGTTGAATCGTGAATTCCATAGCGCTCTTACCGGGCCGAAGCGAGTTGAGAGAAGGCGGTGCCGAGCCACTGCTGCACGCCATGCATGGTGGCGGCAGACGTGTCGAGGAACGGCTGCGGGTAGACGCCGAGGTAGACCAGCAGCATCGCCAGGCCCAGCACCATGATCAGTTCGCGACCGTCCATGCCGCGCAGCACTTCGTCCGACTTCGACGGGCCGAAGTAGGCGCGGTGGATCATGATCAGTGAGTAGACCGAACCGAACACCAGGCCGGAGGTGGCGATGGCGATGATCCACGGCGAACTGGCAAACGTGCCGATCAGGATCAGGAACTCGCCGACGAAGTTGCCGGTGCCCGGCAGGCCCAGGGAGGCGGCTGCGAAGAACAGGCTGATGGCCGGCAGGTAGGCGATGCGCGACCACACGCCACCCATCTCACGCATGTCGCGGGTGTGCAGGCGCTCGTACAACTGACCGCTGAGAATAAACAGCGCCGCCGCCGACAGGCCGTGGGCGAGCATCTGGATCACCGCGCCTTGCAGGGCGAGCTGGCTGCCGGAGTAGATCCCGATCAGCACGAAGCCCATGTGCGAGACGCTGGAGAACGCGATCAGGCGCTTGATGTCGGTCTGGGCGAACGCCAGGAACGCACCGTAGAAGATTCCGATCAGGCCCAGGGTCATCGCAATCGGCGCGAACTCGGCCGAGGCGTTGGGGAACAGCGGCAGGGCGAAACGCAGCAGGCCGTAGGCTGCCGTCTTCAGCAGGATACCGGCCAGGTCCACGGAACCGGCGGTCGGCGCCTGGGCGTGGGCATCCGGCAGCCAGGAGTGGAACGGCACCACCGGCAGCTTCACCGCGAAGGCGATGAAGAAACCCAGCATCAGTACGTACTCGGTGCTGCGCGACATCTGTACTTTCAACAGGTCGGCGTAGTTGAAGGTAATCACGCCGGTGTTGTTGAAGTTGACCAGCACCAGGCCCAGGATCGCCACCAACATGATCAGGCCGGAAGCCTGGGTGAAGATGAAGAACTTGGTCGCCGCGTAGATCCGGGTCTTCTTGCCGTCCGAAGAACTGTGACCCCAGAGCGCGATGAGGAAGTACATCGGCACCAGCATCATTTCCCAGAAGAAGAAGAACATGAACAGGTCCAGCGCCAGGAACACGCCGACGACACCGCCCAGGATCCACATCAGGTTGAGGTGGAAGAAGCCGACGTGACGCTGGATCTCTTTCCAGGAGCAGAGGACCGAGAGGATCCCCAGCAGGCCGGTCAGCAGGATCATCAGCAGCGACAGGCCGTCGAGGGCCAGGTGCACGCTGATGCCGAAGCGTTCGATCCAGAGGTGCTTGAATTCAAGCGCCCAGGTCGGGTTGGCGCCGGGGGCAGGGGCGAATGAATAGTCGCCGGTCGCCCACAGCCAGAGGCCGAGCGCGAGTTCCAGGGACATGGTCAGCAGCGCAATCCAGCGCGGGAGCGTGGAGCTGGAGCGCTCCGCGATCCAGCACAGCAGGCCGCCGATGAAGGGGATCAGGATTAGCCAGGGCAGAATCATGACGGGCTCGTTTCCTTTCGCAAGTTCGCAAGGTTCATATCAGACCGCTACCAGCACGATGGCGCCGATAACCAGCACGGCGCCAGCCGCCATGGAAGCCGCATACCAACGCAGTTGACCGGTCTCGGTACGGCTCAGGGCGGTGTGGCTGCCCTTGGCCATGCGCGGGATCAGGCCAATGGTCTGGTCGAGCGGGTCTTTGCGCAGAATGTGGCTGATCGCAAGGTATGGCTTGACGAACAGTTTGTCGTAGATCCAGTCGAAGCCCCAGGCAGCGAACCACCAGGCCGAAAGGACACGGCCAAGGCCGCTGTTGGCGATCGCGGTCACGAAGCGACGCTTGCCCAGGAACAGCAGGGCGGACAGCAGGATACCCGCCAGGGCGATGGCGCCGGAGGCGATTTCCAGGCTGTGCTTGGCTTCGCCGCCGGCATGGCCGACGCTCTGCGGCAGTACACCGTGCAGCGGCGGGGTGATCATGGCGCCGACGAAGGTCGACAGCACGATCAGCACCGACAGCGGCAGCCAATGGGCAATCCCATGGCCGGCGTGGGCTTCGGTCTTGGCTTCACCATGGAACGCGATGAAGATCAGGCGGAAGGTGTACAGCGAGGTCATGAACGCACCCACCAGGCCGGCATAGAGCAGGCCCTGGTTACCGCTGGCGAACGCTTCCCAGAGGATCTCGTCCTTGGAGTAGAAGCCGGCGGTGACCAGTGGCAGGGCCGCCAGGGCCGCGCCACCGACGATGAAACTGGCGTAGGCCAGCGGCAGCTTCTTCCACAGGCCGCCCATCTTGAAGATGTTCTGCTCGTGGTGGCAGGCCACGATCACCGCGCCGGAGGCAAGGAACAGCAGCGCCTTGAAGAACGCGTGGGTCATCAGGTGGAAGATCGCGCCTTCCCAGGCACCGACGCCCAGGGCCAGGAACATGTAGCCGATCTGGCTCATGGTCGAGTAGGCGAGGATCCGCTTGATGTCGGTCTGCACCAGGGCGGCGAAGCCGGCCAGGACCAGGGTCACGCCACCGACGATGCCCACCAGGTGCAGGATGTCCGGCGCCAGGGCGAACAGACCGTGGGTACGGGCGATCAGGTAGACGCCTGCGGTCACCATGGTGGCGGCGTGGATCAGGGCCGAGACCGGGGTAGGGCCGGCCATCGCATCCGCCAACCAGGTCTGCAGTGGCAGTTGCGCGGATTTACCGACGGCGCCGCCCAGCAGCATCAGGGTCGCCAGGACGATCCAGAAGTCGCCGACCTTGAAGTGCTCGGGTGCCTTGACCAGCAGTTCCTGGATATTCAGCGTGCCCAGTTGCTGGAACAGGATGAACAGGCCGATGGCCATGAACACGTCGCCGATGCGGGTGACGATGAACGCCTTGAGTGCCGCGTTGCCGTTGTTGCGGTTGCTGTAGTAGAAACCGATCAACAGGTACGAACACAGGCCCACGCCTTCCCAGCCGAAGTACAGGAACAACAGGTTATCGCCGAGCACCAGGAACAGCATGCTGGCGATGAACAGGTTGGTGTAGGCGAAGAAACGCGAGTAACCGGCTTCACCGCGCATGTACCAGGAGGCGAACAGGTGGATCAGGAAACCCACGCCGACCACGACACCCAACATGGTGATCGACAGGCCGTCGATGTACAGGGCGAAGTTCGGCGTGAAGCCTTCCACCGCCATCCATTGCCACAGCACCAGGGTGTAGTGGCCACCTTCGGGCGGTGCAACGTTGAACTGCCAGATCACGTAGGCGGCAACAATCGCCGACAGGCCGATGGAGCCGACGCCAACCAGCGCCGAGAGGTTTTCCGACCAGCGTCCACGGGAGAACGCCAGCAGCAGGAAACCGATCAGGGGAAATACGAAAGTCAGAAAGATCATGTTCATCCGCGCATCTCACTGGC
The DNA here is from genome assembly GCF_007828255.1 of Pseudomonas sp. SJZ078. Lineage (NCBI taxonomy): Bacteria > Pseudomonadati > Pseudomonadota > Gammaproteobacteria > Pseudomonadales > Pseudomonadaceae > Pseudomonas > Pseudomonas sp. SJZ078. The sequence continues at coordinate 44,290 of NZ_VIUG01000031.1, forward strand.
AGCGTCGATATCGAGCGTGTGGAAGCGGCGATACAGCTGCAACAGGATCGCCAGGCCGATACTGGCCTCGGCGGCTGCCAGGCTGATCACCAGGATGAACATGATCTGTCCATCGGGCTGCGCCCAGCGAGCGCCCGCGACGATGAAGGCCAGGGCGGCGGCATTCATCATGACCTCCAGGCTCATCAGCACGAACAGAATGTTGCGGCGGACCATCAGGCCGACCAGACCGAGACAGAACAGGATGCCGGCAACTGCCAGACCGTGTTCGAGAGGGATAGCAGGCATGTGATTACTCCTTCGCCTCGTTACGGCCCAAATGGAACGCCGTGACGGCTGCGGCAAGCAGCAGCATCGAGGCGAGTTCGACCACCAGCAGGTACGGACCGAACAGGCTGATGCCCACGGTCTTGGCGCCTACGGTGGTGTGGCCGATGGCCTGGCCGCTCTGGTGAGCGAACAGCACATACAGCAGTTCACCCAGCAGCAGGGCGGCGAGAATCACCGGCCCCGCCCAGATGCCGGGCTTGAGCCAGTTGCGCTCCTGCTGGACCGAGGCCGGGCCGAGGTTCAGCATCATCACCACGAACACGAACAGCACCATGATGGCGCCGGCGTAGGCGATCACTTCCAGGGCCCCGGCGAACGGCGCGCCGAGAGCGAAGAAGGTCATGGCCACGGCGATGAGCGAAATGATCAGGTAGAGCAGGGCATGTATGGGATTGGTGTTGGTGACCACACGAAGCGTGGACACCACAGCGATACCCGATGCGAAATAGAAAGCGAATTCCATCTTTCTTCCTTAAGGCAGCAAGCTCTTCACGTTGATCGGTTCGGCTTCGTTCTGCGCGGCGCCTTTCGGCTTACCGGCAATGGCCATACCTGCAACACGATAGAAGTTGTAATCAGGGTTTTTACCGGGACCGGAAATCAGCAGATCTTCTTTCTCGTACACCAGGTCCTGACGTTTGAAATCCGCCATTTCGAAATCCGGCGTGAGCTGGATCGCGGTGGTCGGGCATGCTTCCTCGCAGAGGCCGCAGAAAATGCAGCGCGAGAAGTTGATGCGGAAGAAGTCCGGGTACCAGCGACCGTCTTCGGTTTCAGCTTTCTGCAGCGAGATGCAGCCCACCGGGCAGGCCACGGCGCACAGGTTGCACGCCACGCAGCGCTCCTCGCCGTCGGGGTCGCGGGTCAGGACGATGCGGCCGCGGTAACGCGGCGCCAGGTAGACCGGCTCTTCCGGGTATTGCAGGGTGTCGCGCTTGCGGAAGCCATGGCCGAAGATCATGACCAGGCTACGCAGTTGGGTACCGGTACCCTTAACGATGTCGCCAATATATTTGAACATGGGTCAAATCCTCACTGAACCGCGGCCGCAGGCGTGTTCATCAACACGATCGCAGCGGTCACCAGCAAATTGATCAGGGTCAGTGGCAGGCAGAATTTCCAGCTGAAGTCCATCACCTGGTCGTAGCGCGGGCGCGGGATGGCGGCGCGCAGCAGGACGAACAGCATGATGAAGAACGCGGTCTTCAGGGCGAACCACACGAAGGACAGTTGCGGCAGGATGTCGAACGGACCGTGCCAGCCGCCGAAGAACAGCGTCACCAGCAATGCCGAAATCAGGACGATACCGATGTACTCGCCCACGAAGAACATGCCCCATTTCATGCCGGCGTATTCAATGTGGTAACCGTCGGCCAGTTCCTGTTCCGCTTCCGGCTGGTCGAACGGGTGACGGTGGGTCACGGCCACGCCAGCGATGAAGAAGGTACAGAAGCCGAAGAACTGCGGAATGATGAACCACAGGTTCTGGGCCTGGTACTCGACGATGTCGCGCATGTTGAACGAGCCGACCTGGACCACCACGCCCATCAGCGCCAGGCCCATGAATACCTCGTAGGACACGGTCTGGGCCGATGCCCGCAAGCTACCCAGCAGGGCGTACTTGTTGTTGCTCGACCAACCGGCGAACAGCACCGCGTACACCGACAGGCCGGCCATGGCAAAGAAGAACAGCAGGCCGATGTTCAGGTCCGCCACACCCCAGGTCGGGGTGATCGGGATGATCGCGAAGGCAATCAGCAAGGCGCTCATGGCCACCACCGGCGCCAGGGTGAAAATCACCTTGTCGACAAAGGGGGGTGTCCAGTCTTCCTTGAAGAACATCTTGATCATGTCGGCGGCGATCTGGAACATGCCGAACGGGCCGACGCGGTTAGGACCGTAGCGGTCCTGCCACCAGCCCAGCAGGCGACGTTCGACAAAGCTCAGCAACGCGCCTGTGACCACCACGGCCAGCAGGATCACGATGGCCTTGAGGACCGTCAGGATCACATCGATCACTTCAGGGGTGAACCAGCTCATTGCGCTGCCTCCTGCAGACCGTCGACGGTTTTACCGAACACCGCCGGTGGAATGCCCGCCAGGCCGGCCGGCAGGGCCACCAGGCCGGCGCCCAGTTCTTCATTGATGCGCAGCGGCAGACGCAAGGTCTGGCCGGCGACGTTCAGGCTCAGCAGGGCGCCGTCGTTGACGCCCAGGCGATCGGCTTCGGACTTGGCCAGGGCCACGTAGGCAGCCGGGATGCGTTCCTGCACCGGCGCGGCCTTGGAAGAGTTCTCTTCGCTGCCGAACAGGTGATGGAACGGCACGACCTGCCAGGTGCCTGGTGCCGGGTTGAAGGCGCGCGGTACGCTGGCGAACCAGCTCAGGCCATCGCCCTGGCTTTCGATCAGGCGCGTGCCCGGGTCACCGGCACGCAGGTGACCGCCGACTTCGTCCTGGAACTTGTTCCAGGCCTGCGGCGAGTTCCAGCCCGGCGACCAGGCGAACGGCACTTGCGAGCGCGGTTCGGCGGAGCCCGAGTAACCTTCCATGGAGAAGGCGAACGCGGTGTCCGTGTCCTGCGGGGTGCGTGGTTCGTGAACGTTGATGTTGGCGCGCATGGCGGTGCGGCCGGAGTAGCGCAGCGGTTCACGGGCCAGTTTCAGGCCCTTGATGCGGAACGAAGCGGACGGTGCGGCGTCGACGATGCCGGCCAGTTGCGCGGTGCTGGAGGCACAGGCAGCGGTGACGTGGTCCAGTTGCGTCCAGTCGATCGGCTGGTTCAGCAGGGTGGCGCGCAGCGCATGCAGCCAGCGCCAGCCTTCGTGGACCAGGATGCTGGCGTCCAGGTATTGCGGGTCGAAGACCTGGAAGAAGCGCTGGGCGCGACCTTCCTGGCTGACCAGCGTACCGTCGCCTTCGGCGAAGCTCGCCGCCGGCAGCACCAGGTGGGCGCGGTCGGTGGTGGCGGTTTTCTGGTGGTCGGCCACGATCACCACTTTAGCGGCGTTCAATGCGGCGTCCACACGGGCTTTGTCGGTGCGGGTGTACAGGTCGTTCTCCAGCACCACCATGGCGTCGGCGCTGCCGTCGATCACCGCTTGCAGGGCGGCATCCACCGATTCGCCACCGAGCATGGCCAGGCCGAGGCTGTTGGCTTCCGGCACGATCAGGCTGATGGAACCGTTCTTCTCGCGCAGCTTCAGGGCCTTGGCGATATTGGCGGCGGCCTCGATCAGGGCCTTGGAGCCCAGGGAAGTACCGGCGATCACCAGCGGACGCTTGGCCGCCAGAAAGGCATCGGCGATGCGCTGGACCAGGGCGGTCGCTTCGCTGTCCAGGCCTTCGACGGCCGGGGCGCTGGCGTCCAGGGCGTGGGCCACGGCAAAACCGATGCGCGCCAGGTCGTCAGGGGCAGCGTGGACGCATTCCTCGGCGACGTCGTCGAGCTTGGTTTCGGCCAGGCTGGCGATGAACAGCGGGTTCAGCTCATGCTGGCCGATGTTCTTCACGGCTGCGTCGAGCCACGGCTGGACGCGCATGGCGTCGGCCATGTCCTCGGCCTTGCCCTTGACCGACTGGCGCAGGGCCAGGGCCATGCGGGCGGCGGTCTGGGTCAGGTCTTCGCCGAGGACGAACACGGCGTCGTGGTCTTCGATGTCGCGCATCGTCGGCACGGGCAGCGGGCTGTCCTTGAGCACTTGCAGCACCAGGCGGATGCGCTCCAGCTCAGCGGCTTCGATACCGCTGTAGAAGTGCTCGGCGCCGACCAGTTCGCGCAGTGCGTAGTTGCTTTCCAGGCTGGCCCGTGGCGACCCGATGCCGACGATGTTGCGGCCGCGCAGCAGTTCGGCGGCCTTATCCAGGGCTTCGTCCAGGCTCAGCTTGGTGCCGTCGGCCAACAGCGGTTGGCGAGGGCGGTCCGTGCGGTTGACGTAGCCGTAGCCGAAGCGGCCACGGTCGCAGAGGAAATACTGGTTCACCGAGCCGTTGTAGCGGTTCTCGATGCGACGCAGTTCGCCATAGCGCTCGCCCGGGCTGATGTTGCAACCGCTGGAGCAGCCGTGGCAGATGCTTGGCGAGAACTGCATGTCCCACTTGCGGTTGTAGCGCTCGGAGTGGGTCTTGTCGGTGAACACACCGGTCGGGCAGACCTCGGTGAGGTTGCCGGAAAACTCGCTTTCCAGGGTGCCGTCTTCAACGCGACCGAAGTACACGTTGTCGTGGGCACCGAACACGCCCAGGTCGGTGCCGCCGGCGTAGTCCTTGTAGTAGCGCACGCAGCGGTAGCAGGCGATGCAGCGGTTCATCTCGTGGGAAATGAACGGACCCAGTTGCTGGTTCTGGTGGGTGCGTTTCTTGAAGCGATAACGGCGCTCGTTGTGGCCGGTCATCACGGTCATGTCTTGCAGGTGGCAGTGACCGCCTTCCTCGCAGACCGGGCAGTCGTGCGGGTGGTTGGTCATCAGCCATTCGACGACACTGGCGCGGAACGCCTTGGATTCTTCATCGTCGATGGAGATCCAGGTGTTGTCGGTGGCGGGGGTCATGCAGGACATGACGATCCGACCACGGGTGTCGTTTTCGTCGGTGTACTGTTTGACCGCGCACTGGCGGCAGGCCCCGACGCTACCAAGCGCGGGATGCCAGCAGAAATATGGGATGTCGAGGCCTAGCGACAGACATGCCTGTAACAGGTTGTCTGCCCCGTCGACTTCGAGCGCTTTGCCGTCTACGTGGATAGTGGCCATGGTTCAAAGTTCTTCGTTGGCCCGGTGTCAGCGGGCGTGGCTAATGGAATCTTGTCGTTCGTCCGAATCCAAACAGCCTGCAAAGGCGTCATCGGACGAAAGGCGAAGGGCACGGACCCTTCGCCTTCTTAAGCGTGTTACGCGCCGACCATGGTCGGCGTGACCACCTGATTGAGATCGCCTGCGCGGGTAGGCGCGATGCCGGCCTCGAATTCAGAGCGGAAGTATTTGATCGCGCTGCCCAACGGCTCCACGGCACCCGGTGCGTGAGCACAGAAGGTCTTGCCTGGGCCGAGGAAACCCACCAGACCCAGCAGGGTCTCGATGTCGCCGGGCTGGCCTTCGCCGTTCTCGATGGCCATCAGCAGCTTGACGCTCCAGGGCAGGCCATCGCGGCAAGGGGTGCAGAAGCCGCAGGACTCACGGGAGAAAAACTGCTCCATGTTGCGCAGCAGCGACACCATGCTGACGCTGTCGTCCACCGCCATGGCCAGGCCGGTACCCATGCGGGTGCCCACCTTGGCGATGCCGCCGGCGTACATCTGCGCGTCCAGGTGTTCCGGCAACAGGAAGCCGGTACCGGCACCACCGGGCTGCCAGCACTTGAGTTTGTAGCCGTCGCGCATGCCGCCAGCGTAATCCTCGAACAGCTCGCGGCCAGTGATGCCGAAAGGCAGTTCCCACAGGCCGGGGTTCTTGACCTTGCCGGAGAAGCCCATGAGCTTGGTGCCCATGTCTTCGCTGCCGTCGCGGGCCAGGGATTTGTACCAGTCCACGCCGTCGGCGATGATCGCCGGCACGTTGCACAGGGTCTCGACGTTGTTCACGCAGGTCGGCTTGCCCCACACGCCCACGGCTGCCGGGAAGGGTGGCTTGGAGCGTGGGTTGGCGCGGCGGCCTTCCAGGGAGTTGATCAGTGCGGTTTCTTCACCGCAGATGTAACGCCCGGCGCCGGTGTGGACGAACAGCTCGAAATCGAAGCCGCTGCCCAGGATGTTCTTGCCCAGGAGGCCCGCGGCCTTGGCTTCTTCCACGGCACGGTTCAGGTGCTTGGCGGCGGTGGTGTATTCGCCGCGCAGGAAAATGTAGCCACGGTAGGTTTTCAGCGCACGGGCGCTGATCAGCATGCCTTCGATCAGCAGATGGGGCAGTTGCTCCATCAGCATGCGGTCCTTCCAGGTGTTGGGTTCCATTTCATCCGCGTTGCACAGCAGGTAGCGGATGTCGATGGATTCGTCCTTGGGCATCAGGCCCCACTTCACGCCGGTAGGGAAGCCCGCACCGCCGCGACCCTTGAGGCCGGAGTCCTTCACGGTCTGGACGATGTCGTCCTGGGCCATCTGGGTGAACGCCTTGCGCGCAGCGGCGTAGCCGTTTTTGGCCTGATACTCGTCCAGCCACACCGCTTCGCCGTCGTCACGCAGACGCCAGGTCAGGGGATGGGTTTCGGCCGAACGCTGGATGCGGTTGGCGGGCCCGAAGGAAGTCAGGGTCATACGTAGCCCTCCAGCAATTTGGCGACGCCGTCTGGTTTGACGTCACCGAAGGTGTCGTCGTCGATCATCAGCGCCGGGGCCTTGTCGCAATTGCCCAGGCAGCACACCGGCAGCAGCGTGAAGCGGCCGTCGGCGGTGGTCTGGCCCAGGCCGATGCCCAGCTTGCTCTGGATTTCGCTGACCACGGATTCGTGGCCACCGATGTAGCAGACCATGCTGTCGCAGACGCGAATGATGTGGCGGCCTACAGGCTGGCGGAAGATCTGGCTGTAGAAGGTGGCGACGCCTTCGACGTCGCTCGCCGGGATGCCGAGGATCTCGCCGATGGCGTAAAGCGCGCCGTCAGGCACCCAGCCACGTTCCTTCTGGACGATCTTCAGGGCTTCGATCGACGCCGCGCGCGGGTCTTCGTAGTGATGCAGCTCGTGCTCGATGGCCGAGCGCTCGGTTTCGCTCAGGGCGAAACGGTCTGTCTGGATAAGCGTGCTGTTCATGCTTAGCGGTCCACGTCGGCCATAACGAAATCGATACTACCCAGGTACGCGATCAAGTCCGCGACCATGCTGCCTTTGATCACCGAAGGGATCTGCTGCAGGTGCGGGTAGCTTGGGGTGCGGATCCGGGTGCGGTAGCTCATGGTGCCGCCGTCGCTCGTCAGGTAATAACTGTTGATGCCCTTGGTCGCTTCGATCATCTGGAAGGACTCGTTGGCCGGCATGACCGGACCCCACGAAACCTGCAGGAAGTGCGTGATCAGGGTCTCGATGTGCTGCAGCGTGCGCTCCTTGGGCGGCGGCGTGGTCAGCGGGTGATCCGCCTTGTACGGGCCTTCCGGCATGTTGCGCAGGCATTGCTCGATGATCTTGACGCTCTGGCGCATTTCCTCGACGCGAACCATGCAGCGGTCATAGGCATCGCCGTTGGCCGCCAGCGGTACTTCGAATTCGAAGTTCTCGTAGCCGGAGTAGGGGCGTGCCTTGCGCAGGTCGAAGTCGCAACCGGTAGAACGCAGGCCAGCACCAGTGACGCCCCATTCCAGAGCTTCCTTGGTGTTGTAGGCGGCGACGCCGATGGTACGGCCCTTGAGGATGCTGTTCTGCAGGGCGGCCTTGGTGTATTCGTCCAGACGCTTGGGCATCCACTCGACGAAGTCCTTGACCAGCTTTTCCCAGCCACGTGGCAGATCGTGGGCCACGCCACCGATGCGGTACCAGGCCGGGTGCAGGCGGAAACCGGTAATGGCTTCGATCACCGTGTACGCCTTCTGGCGGTCGGTGAAGGTGAAGAACACCGGCGTCATGGCGCCGACGTCCTGGATGTAGGTGCCCAGGAACAGCAGGTGACTGGTGATACGGAAGAACTCGGCCATCATGATGCGGATGACGTCGACCCGGTCCGGTACCTTGATCCCGGCCAGTTTCTCGACCGAAAGCACGTACGGCAGGTTGTTCATCACGCCGCCGAGGTAGTCGATGCGGTCGGTGTACGGAATGTAGCTGTGCCAGGACTGGCGCTCGGCCATTTTCTCGGCGCCACGGTGGTGGTAGCCGATGTCCGGGACGCAGTCGACGATCTCTTCGCCGTCCAGTTGCAGGATGATGCGGAACGCACCGTGGGCCGAAGGGTGGTTCGGGCCCAGGTTGAGGAACATGTAGTCCTCGTTGGCGCCCGAACGCTTCATGCCCCAGTCTTCAGGCTTGAAGCGCGCGGCTTCTTCCTCGAGCTGCTGCTTGGCCAGGGACAGGCTGAACGGGTCGAACTCGGTGGCGCGGGCCGGGAAGTCCTTGCGCAGCGGGTGACCTTCCCAGGTCGGCGGCATCATGATGCGCGACAGGTGCGGGTGGCCGGGGAAATCGATCCCGTACATGTCCCACACTTCACGTTCGTACCAGTTGGCGTTCGGCCAGATGCCGGTCACGGTCGGCACGCTGAGGTCGCTCTCGGACAAGGCGACCTTGATCATTACGTCACTATTACGCTCGATCGACATCAGGTGATAGAACACGGTGAAGTCGACGCCGTCGGGCAGGCCCTGGCGCTTGGTGCGCAGGCGCTCGTCCACGCCGTGCAGGTCATAGAGCATGACGTACGGCTTGGGCAGGTTGCGCAGGAAGGTCAGGACTTCGACGAGTCTGGCGCGAGCAACCCAAAGCACCGGCATGCCGGTGCGGGTCGGCTGGGCGGTGAACGCCTCGGGGCCAAAACGGTTGTTCAGTTCGACGACCACATCCTGGTCGTCTGCCTTGTAGGGCGGGATGTACAGAGCACTGCCTGTAGTCATGGTTATTTATCGCTTTCGGTCAACGTAAAGAATGAAGCCAGGTTCGTGTTTCTTGTTCAGGAACAGAGCTGGATCAGACTTCGTCGGGGCTGCGCAGGTTGGTGACTGCGATACGCTGTTCGCGGCGCTGTTCCTTTTGCGATGGCATCTCGGCGCGATAGACGCCTTGATCGCCAACGACCCAGGACAGTGGGCGACGCTCCTGGCCAATCGATTCCTGCAACAGCATCAGGCCTTGCAGGAAAGCTTCGGGGCGGGGCGGGCAGCCAGGCACGTAGACGTCCACGGGCAGGAACTTGTCCACCCCTTGAACGACGGAATAGATGTCGTACATGCCACCGGAGTTGGCGCACGAACCCATGGAGATCACCCATTTCGGTTCGAGCATTTGCTCATAGAGACGCTGGATGATCGGCGCCATCTTGATGAAGCAGGTACCGGCGATAACCATGAAATCCGCCTGACGCGGCGATGCCCGGATTACCTCGGCGCCGAAGCGCGCGATGTCGTGGGGCGCCGTGAAGGCGGTGGTCATTTCCACGTAGCAGCACGAAAGGCCGAAGTTGTACGGCCACAGGGAGTTCTTGCGACCCCAGTTGACCGTGCTGTTCAGCACATCTTCGAGCTTGCCCATGAAGATGTTCTTGTGGACTTGATCTTCTAACGGATCGGAGACGGTTTCCCGTTCGCCAATCGGATACTGCTCGTTAGGAGCATCGGGGTCGATCCTGGTGAGATTGTATTGCATTGCCAAAGCCTCATTGTTTCAGCTTCGCTTGCCGCTTGCGCCGAGCTTCCGGAGCCCAATCAAGTGCCCCCACCCGGAATAGGTAGACAAGACCTGCCAACAGAATTGCTATGAAAACGAGAGCTTCGACAAATCCGGTCCAGCCGCTTTCGCGGACGGACACAGACCAGGCAAAGAGAAAGAGGGCTTCGATATCGAAGATCACGAAGAGCATCGCGACCAGATAGAATTTGGCTGAGAGCCGCAAGCGGGCGCCACCGGTAGGCAGCATGCCGGACTCGAACGGTTCGTTTTTGCTGCGGCCCCAGGCTTTTGACCCGAGCAGGCTCGACAGCCCGAGCATGAAGGCACACAGGCCGACGACACCCAGAAGGAAAATGGCAAAGCCCCAGTTGTGGGCCATGAGTCCTGTCGCTTCGGGCATGCTGGAAATCCTTAACAGAGGGCAAAGGGCCTCTGAGCTTGAAAGAAATAACGCAGTGACGATATGTCGCAGCAATCAATCGCGGTGATTTTATGGCTAAACACCGGGCAAGTAAAATTCCTATAGCGAAATTATTTATTGGAATAAGGACATAGCGCTCCTCCAAAGCTGCGCAACCCCGGCCCTGCGGGCATTGGCCGACTATTCATCCATTCTGCTTTATTCGTGCTGCAACAATGATAATGCCCTTCAAATGATAATTATTATTGTTTGTCCGGGTTTTTCATCAATAACCCGGCACAGTAGCTGAGAACTTTTCTTACAGGGTTGCGACTGCAATTGTCAGCGCTGGCCGTTTTACTCTTTTTCAGACTGCCTGTTACTGCGTTCGATCAATTTTTCTATCGGCGCGCCAAAGGGAAAGGGTCGGTAAGGGGTTGGATCTGCATGAGGGGTCGCTCCCATAGAAGCCAGGCTTGTTCGCGCCGTCAGCGGCGCGGTCCCGGAGCATTGGAGCGTCAAGCGAAACCTCTTTGCCAACAAAAATCGGCACGAGGCCTAACCTAGAGCCTTGAACGATTGGTGGCAAATGGCTATCTTTGCAGCTCACTTATCTAATCATCTATATCAATATTGGTTAGGTAATCGCTCCCTTAATAGCTGCGTCAGTCTTCATCGTTCGCGGCTGATTACCAAAGGAATGTCATGAATTCTTGGATCGCGAATATCAGCGTTATGCTCAAGTTGGCTTTGGGCTTTGCCGTTGTGCTGCTTCTGACCGCTGTCCTTGCCGCGACCGGCTGGTTCAGTCTGGGAAAAATGATCGAGCGCACTGATCGAATGACCAGCATTACCGAACTCGGCAACCGTCTTGATGAGTTGCGCACGGCTCGCTTGCAATACCAGCTGGACAAGGGCGATGAACAAAAGGGGGCACTGATCCAGGCGGCGCTGGAGCAGTTTGTCGCCAAGCAGAAAAGCCTCGCAACCGAGTTGAAGAAACCTGACAACCTGAAAAAACTTGCGCTGATCGAGCAGGCCAGCGCGCAGTATCAAGTGGCACTGAATACGATGCGTGAGGCTTATCGCAAAGACGCAGCCATGCGCAAGGAGATGGGGGTCAATGCGGTCAAGGGGGGCGCGCTGATTGCCAAGGTCATCAATGACGTAGAAGCAATGCCTGCTTCGGATGAGCGACGTTTCGAGTTGTACAGGATCATCCTCAAGGCCAAGGAGGACGTGGCGTTGGTGCGCTATGAAGTGCGTGGCTACACCGGCAACCCCAACAGCGCCACCGAACAAGCCGCCAGCCGCCAGATCGAAAATACGCTCAAGGGCATTGAAACCCTCAACGGCGCTTTCGGCCCGGCCTATGCCGACACCATCAAGCAGCTGGAAACCGCACTGATTGCTTACCGCCGTTCGGTGCAGGACTTCACCGCCAGCAACCAGGCCATTGGCAAGGCTGTGCAGGACACCATCGACTTGGGTGGCACCATTACCCGTCTGTCTGAAGAAATGTATGCCAGCCAACTGGTCTCCCGTGACGAAGACAGCGCCCAGGCCCGCATCCTGCAACTGAGCTGTACTGCCTTGGCGATGCTGTTGGGGATTCTTGCGGCCATGATCATCACTCGCCAGATTACGCGGCCGTTGCAGGACACATTGGCTGTGGTCGATCGCATTGCAGCAGGCGACCTCACGCAAGACATGGTCGTGACCCGTCGTGATGAACTGGGTGTCTTGCAGCAAGGTATCCAGCGCATGGGCGCCACGTTGCGCGACTTGATCGGTGGCATCCGCGATGGCGTCACTCAGATCGCCAGCGCCGCCGAAGAGTTATCGGCCGTCACCGAGCAGACCAGCGCCGGGGTTAATAGTCAGAAGACCGAGACCGACCAGGTGGCTACCGCCATGCACGAAATGTCGGCCACCGTGCATGAAGTCGCGCGTAATGCCGAACAGGCTTGCACGGTTGCCTCAGAGGCCGATGCACAGGCGCGTATTGGCGACCAGGTTGTCGCGCAGGCCATCGTTCAGATCGAGCGCTTGGCCAGCGAAGTCGGGCGCTCCGTCGACGCCATGGATGAGTTGGAACAAGAAAGCGCACGCATCGGCAAGATCATGGACGTGATCAAGGCGGTGGCTGAGCAGACCAACTTGCTGGCCCTTAACGCCGCCATTGAGGCTGCCCGCGCGGGTGACGCCGGGCGCGGATTTGCCGTGGTCGCCGACGAAGTACGTGGGCTGGCCCAGCGTACCCAGCATTCCACCGAAGAGATTGAAAGCCTGGTGGCGGGCTTGCAGAACGGCACACGCCAGGTGTCGAGCATCATGCGAAATAGCCGCGAACTGACCGATAGCAGCGTGGAATTGGCCGGCAAGGCTGGCGTCTCTCTGGGCAACATCACCCAGGCGGTTTCTGGCATCCAGGCCATGAACCAGCAGATTGCCGCTGCTGCGGTGCAACAAAGCTCGGTGGCCGAGGACATCAGCCGCAGTATCCTGAGCGTGCGCGATGTGTCCGAACAGACCGCCTCGGCCAGCGAAGAAACCGCCGCTTCCAGCGTCGAGCTGGCGCGCCTGGGTAACCAGTTGCAGCAACTGGTCAGTCACTTCAAAGTGTAAAAAAAACGGCAAAAAAAAGCCCCGAACCAGTCGGGGCTTCAAATCGTCGGCTTTGCGGTTAGTTTTTATCCGGTCCGCAAGGGCCGTTACTCATCGATCAGTGGAACTGCTCTTCTTCGGTCGAGCCGGTCAGTGCGGTCACCGACGAAGCGCCGCCCTGGATCACGGTGGTCATGTCGTCGAAGTAGCCGGTGCCCACTTCCTGTTGGTGAGCCACGAAGGTGTAGCCTTTCGCGGCGTCGGCGAACTCCTGCTCCTGCAGCTTCACATAGGCGGTCATGTCGTTGCGGGCGTAGTCGTGCGCCAGGTTGAACATGCTGTGCCACATGTTGTGAATGCCGGCCAGGGTGATGAATTGGTGCTTGTAGCCCATGGCGGACAGTTCGCGCTGGAATTTGGCGATGGTCGCGTCGTCCAGGTTTTTCTTCCAGTTGAAGGAAGGCGAGCAGTTGTACGACAGGATCTGGTCCGGGTATTCCTTTTTGATCGCTTCGGCGAAGCGACGAGCTTCGTCCAGGTCCGGTTTGGCGGTTTCGCACCAGATCAGGTCGGCGTACGGCGCGTAGGCCAGGCCACGAGCGATGGCCTGGTCGAGACCGGCGCGCACCTTGTAGAAGCCTTCCTGAGTGCGGGTACCTGTCACGAACGGCTGGTCGTACGGGTCGCAGTCGGAAGTCAGCAGGTCAGCGGCGTTGGCGTCGGTACGGGCCAGGATGATGGTCGGTACACCAGCAACGTCGGCGGCCAGACGGGCAGCGGTCAGCTTCTGCACGGCTTCCTGGGTCGGTACCAATACCTTGCCGCCCATGTGGCCGCATTTCTTCACCGAGGCCAGTTGGTCTTCGAAGTGAACGCCGGCGGCGCCTGCTTCGATCATGCTCTTCATCAGCTCGTAGGCGTTCAGGACGCCGCCGAAACCGGCTTCGGCGTCAGCCACGATCGGTGCGAAGTAGTCGATGTAGCCTTCATCGCCTGGATTCTTGCCGGCTTTCCACTGGATCTGGTCGGCGCGACGGAACGAGTTGTTGATGCGCTTGACCACGGTCGGAACCGAATCCACCGGGTACAGCGATTGGTCGGGGTACATCGACTCGGCGGAGTTGTTGTCCGCGGCCACTTGCCAGCCCGACAGGTAGATCGCCTGGATGCCGGCCTTGACTTGCTGTACGGCCTGGCCGCCGGTCAGGGCGCCCATGCAGTTGACGAAATCTTTCTCGGGACGGAAGGCTGGCTTGGCGCCCTGGGTCACCAGGTTCCACAGCTTTTCGGCGCCCATTTTCGCAAAGGTGTGCTCAGGTTGAACCGAGCCACGCAGGCGGACGACGTCAGCAGCGGAATAATTGCGCTTCACGCCTTTCCAGCGTGGGTTCTCAGCCCAGTCTTTTTCAAGGGCTGCAATTTGCTGTTCGCGTGTCAGTGCCATGGAAATAAACCTCGTCGCATCGTCGGGTGTGGAAGATTCCTGCTCCTGCCGATTCGCCAGTCATTGGCGAAGAAGGCTGCTCGCTGGCCAGGGGGCCGGGCGTACAAGTCGGTTCAGGCGGGGAGGCGACGGGATGAACGATGGGCTCGAGGGGAAAGTGAGCAGGTAGAGGCGGACTGCGGGCGCATTCGGGCGTCGTGGGCCCTGGTACGAACTCAGAGTGATGCCGGGTTACCTAGTTACGCTTCCGTCCCTCGGGACAACTTCGTTCCAGTCGCAACCTCGTCAAACACACCTTGTGGGCAGTACAGACACGGATCGGCTTGCGGGGTAGGTGCAAGCGGCGACCCGAAGGCCCTTGCCAGGGCCCCTGATTAGCGGGAGCGAGGCCATCATGCCTTCGGTTTTTTGGCTCGTCAAACGTTTTGTAGTGCTTTTTTTCAAGCACTACATCTTTGGTCTAATACGACTCATCAGTCAGTTTTTGGTGCTTCAGTTCAGGGTATCGACCTTAACCCGCAGAATCATGTCGTCGCGGCCTTGTGTCGAGTAGCTGCGGGTCAGGCCCTGTTTATCGGCCTGAGTCTGGCGATTCACGCCGGCCAAGGTGATCCATTCGCCCAGTCGGCCGCTGACCGTCGTGTCGGTGCTTTGAACGTTCACTACATCGGGACGTTCCTGGCTCATGCGGTCACGGTTGGTACTGATGCTCAGATGAACGGTCTCGCCGGTGACGCTCGCCGTGACATAGAAACCCTGAGTGACATTGCGGTATTCGGTCTGGCTTTGCATGCGCCCATAGGTGTCGGTCTGGCTGCTGGTGAACGGTACGCTCTGGCCCACCTGGATCAGCGCCGGCTGGCCTTCGCTGGCCTGCACCTGTTGCACGCCACCGTCACGGCTGGCCGTGCTGCGGTTGATGATGCGGGTCTGGCCGGGGGCGGCGCCGTTGATGGAGTAACCCTGGTCGCCTTGCAGGTTGTTCTCGTTGGTGTCGACCGTGATCAGCAGGCGCTTGGGCGCGGTGTCCAATTGCGCGAGGAATTCCCGCAGCTCTTCGATCTTGCCCGGGGCGGCGTTGACGATCAGTTGATTGCCATAGGCGCTGACCTGGCCGTCCTTGCCGATGAAGTTCTGCGCCACCGGAAGCAGGTCGGCGCTGGTGCGGTAGTTCAATGGCACGATTTGCGTGTCGGCCATGACCGACAGGCTACAACCGAGCAGCAGGGTGGCCAGGAGGGTGCGTAGCGACATTCCATTTCTCCGCGAGACAAAGGCTTGATATTGCCAGTTTGTCGGCCCAGGGTGGGGCAAGTTGAATGATAGACGGCAAAACGCCCCGGCATCGGGGATGGCGGGGCGTTTTGATGTGAGCTGAGTGATTACTTTGTGGCGAGGGGATTTGTGTCAGGCCGAGTGTCGCACCATGTCCACATGGGGAATCCCGGCTTCCAGGAATTCCTCGCTGACCACGGCAAAGCCCAGTCGCTCATAGAACGGCGTGGCATGCACCTGGGCGCTGAGCATCTGTTGCTTGAGCCCGCGTTTTTCGGCTTCGGCGATGACTGCATGCAACAGCGCGTCGCCCACCTTCAGACCGCGCCAGTCCTTGAGCACCGAGACCCGGCCAATGTGACCGTCGGTCAGCAGGCGGGCGGTGCCGATGGGGAAGTCGCCTTCGAAGGCGAGGAAATGCACCGCGCCCTGATCGTCGGCGTCCCATTCCAGCTCGGGCGGGACGGACTGCTCGACAATGAATACGCTCTCACGAATGCGCCGGATCTCGGCGTTTTCCTTTTGCCAGTCTGCGACACGAACGTGGATTTTATTCATCGGCGAACCCCAGGCTGCCTTGCTTGACCAGCTCATGGATCAGGCCGCGACCGTCTTCATCGGCCAGCCATGGGCTGAGGTTTTCAATGTGCAGGGCATCGGCCGCGCAGATCATTTTCAGTAGCTCGCGAAGCTTGCCCGGCAGGTAGCGGCTCTGGCCGCTGGCGAACAGCAGCAGGTCGTCATCGACTTCCGACCAGGCCAGGCGCGCGCTCGGGTTGCGGATGATCACGGCGCCCTGTTCCAGGCCGGCCAACAGGTCGTCCTCTTCCAGCTCGGGGCCTACCACCAATTCGGGGTAGCGCGGCTCCGTCATGAACTGGCCGAACCAGGTCAGCAGCAGGCGTTCGTCGCTCATGTGCTCGGCCAGCAGGCCCTTGAGGCGGTCGAGGGCGTCGTGTTGAATCTGGTGCGGATCGGCCACTGGGCGCGCATCGGCGTCGGTGTAGCGTTCTTCGTCCGGCAGGAACTGGCTGAGGAAGTCGGTGAAGTGGGTCAACACTTCGGCGGCGCTCGGTGCGCGGAAACCGACCGAGTAAGTCATGCAGTCATCCACGGCCACGCCGCAATGGGCCAGGCGCGGCGGCAGGTAGAGCATGTCACCCGGTTCCAGGACCCATTCGTCGGTGGCGTCGAAGTCGGCGAGGATGCGCAGGTCGGCATGGGGTAACAGCGGGCTGTGGGAGTCGCACATCTGGCCGATCTTCCAGTTGCGCTTGCCGTGGCCTTGCAGCAGGAACACGTCGTAGTTATCGAAGTGCGGACCGACGCTGCCACCTGGGGCGGCGAAGCTGATCATCACGTCGTCGATGCGCCAGCTCGGCAGGAAGCGGAAGTGTTCCAGCAGTTCGCTGACTTCCGGGACGAACTGGTCGACTGCCTGCACCAGCAGGGTCCAGTCGCGCTCCGGCAGTTTGCTGAATTCGTCTTCGGCGAACGGGCCGCGACGCAGTTCCCACGGGCGCTCGCCGTGCTCGAGCACCAGGCGCGATTCGACTTCTTCTTCCAAGGCCAGGCCGGCCAGCTCGTCGGCGTCGATCGGGCTTTCGAAGTCAGGAATCGCCTGGCGGATCAGCAGCGGCTTTTTCTGCCAGTAATCGCGCAGGAACTCCCGTGCCGTGATGCCGCCCAGGAGTTGCAGAGGAATGTCAGGATTCATGTGTAACCTATTGAAAAAATATACTTTTCAGACGCGAATAAAAACGCCCGGCGCGGCCGGGCCTCTCAAGGGTGCAACCGTGTATCAGATGCGCTTGGCTTGTGCCGCCGCATTGCCGATGTAGCTGGCCGGGGTCAGCTTCTTCAGCTCCGACTTAGCATCGGCAGGCATGTCCAGGCCGTCGATGAAAGTCTGCAGTGCTTCAGGGCTGATGCCCTTGCCACGGGTCAGTTCTTTCAGTTTTTCGTACGGGTTTTCGATGTTGTAGCGACGCATCACGGTCTGGATCGGTTCGGCGAGGACTTCCCAGCAGGCGTCCAGGTCGGCGGCGATCTTCTGTTCGTTCAGCTCCAGCTTGCCGATGCCCTTGAGGCTGGCTTCGTAGGCGATGACGCTGTGGGCAAAGCCCACGCCCAGGTTGCGCAGCACGGTGGAGTCGGTCAGGTCGCGCTGCCAGCGGGAGATTGGCAGTTTGCTCGCCAGGTGCTGGAACAGTGCGTTGGCGATGCCCAGGTTGCCTTCGGAGTTTTCGAAGTCGATCGGGTTGACCTTGTGCGGCATGGTCGAGGAACCGATTTCGCCGGCAATGGTGCGCTGCTTGAAGTAGCCCAGGGAGATGTAGCCCCAGATGTCGCGGTCGAAGTCGATCAGGATGGTGTTGAAGCGCGCGATCGCGTCGAACAGCTCGGCGATGTAGTCGTGCGGTTCGATCTGGGTGGTGTATGGGTTGAAGCTCAGACCCAATTCGTCTTCGATGAAGGCGCGGGCGTTGGCTTCCCAGTCGATCTGCGGGTAGGCCGACAAGTGGGCGTTGTAGTTGCCCACGGCGCCGTTGATCTTGCCCAGCAGCGGCACGGCGGCGACTTGGGCGATCTGGCGCTCCAGGCGATACACCACGTTGGCCAGCTCTTTGCCCAGGGTGGTCGGTGATGCCGGTTGACCATGGGTACGCGACAGCATCGGTACGTCGGCGAAGCGGATCGCCAGCTCGCGGATGGCCTGGGCGACCTGGCGCATCAGCGGCAGCATCACGTCGTCGCGGCCTTCACGCAGCATCAGGGCGTGGGACAGGTTGTTGATGTCCTCGCTGGTGCAGGCGAAGTGGATGAACTCGCTGACGTTGGCCAGTTCCGGCAGCTTGGCCGCCTGCTCCTTGAGCAGATATTCGATCGCCTTGACGTCGTGGTTGGTGGTGCGCTCGATCTCTTTGACGCGCTCGGCGTGCTCCAGCTCGAAGTTCTCCGCCAGGGCGTTGAGCACCGCGTTGGCTTCGGCCGAAAACGCCGGGACTTCGCCGATGGCGGGATGGGCGGCCAGGCGCTGGAGCCAGCGCACTTCAACCAGGACGCGGGCACGGATCAGGCCGTACTCGCTGAAAATCGGGCGCAGGGCCTGGGTTTTGCCGGCGTAGCGGCCGTCTACAGGGGAAACCGCAGTGAGCGAAGAGAGCTGCATGGGGTGTTCTCGGACAGTCGGGCAACGAAATGGGGCGCGTATCATACATGAAAACAATCGCCGGTCCGTCGCCAACTGACCGGCGTATTACGCGTAATGAAGCAAAAAAATGGGTTGAGGCGACTTATTCGTTGCGCATCAACGGGTAAAGCTCTTTCAGCAATTTGCGTCGGCTGATCACCAGCTGCCAGCGATGCCCGCCCAGTTGTCGCCACAGGCGTGCCGAACGAATGCCCGCCAGTAATAGCGCGCGAATTTTCGAGGCGTTGCTCGGTTGCTGCAGGTTGCGCATGTCGCCGTGGACCTGGATACGCTGGCGCAGGGTGCTCAGGGTGTCCTGGTACAGCGCGCCGCAGGCAGCGATGACGTTTTCATGGGAGGGGCCGAAATGCTCGACCTGGGACTGGATCTGCGGCAGGCGCTTGCCGATGGTGTCCAGCAGGTCGTCGCGCTTGGCGAGCTGGCGTTCAAGGCCCAGCATCGACAGGGCATAGCGCAGCGGCTCGCGTTGCAGGGCGCTGGGGTCGCGCTCCAGGGCACCGATCAACGCGCGATAGCCTTCGCGCAGGTTCAGGTCGTCACCACCATAGACTTCCAGGGTGTCCTTGGGGTCGCGTACCAGCAGGCTGCCGAGCATGCAGCTCAGGCCCGCCTCGGAGGTCTGGCCGGTCTTGGCGATCCGGTCCACCAGCACGGCGGCGAGAAACACACCGCCCAGCGCTGTCAGCTGTTCCTGGGTCGGGCTCATGCCTTGCTGCTCCACGGCTCTGCGACTTCGATCACGCCGCCGCCCAGGCAGATTTCACCGTCGTAGAACACCACGGACTGGCCGGGCGTCACCGCCCGTTGTGGATCATCGAAGGTGGCGCGGTAGCCTGCGGCGGTCTTTTCCAGGGTGCAAGGCTGGTCGCTCTGGCGATAGCGCACCTTGGCCGTCAGGCGGCGCGGCTCGCTCAGGTCGATCGGGTTGACCCAATAGATGTCGGAGGCGAGCAGGGCGCGGGAAAACAGCCAGGGATGGTCGTTGCCCTGGCCGACAATCAGCTCGTTGTGCTCCAGGTCCTTGATCAGCACGTACCACGGCTCTTCGCCGGCGTCTTTCAGCCCGCCGATGCCCAGGCCCTGGCGTTGGCCGATGGTGTGGTACATCAGGCCGTGGTGGCGACCGATGACTTCGCCTTCAGTCGTCTTGATCTCGCCCGGCTGGGCTGGCAGGTATTGCTTGAGAAAGTCGCTGAAACGGCGCTCGCCAATGAAGCAGATCCCGGTGGAGTCCTTCTTCTTGGCGGTGGCAAGTTGGTGCTTTTCAGCGATCGCGCGCACTTCGGGCTTTTCCAGTTCGCCTACCGGGAACAGGGTCTTGGCGATCTGCTCGCCACCGACGGCATGCAGGAAGTAGCTCTGGTCCTTGTTCGGGTCCAGGCCCTTGAGTAACTCGGTGCGGCCGTCGACATCGCGGCGGCGCACGTAGTGACCGGTGGCGATCAGGTCGGCGCCCAGCATCATTGCGTAGTCGAGGAACGCCTTGAACTTGATTTCGCGGTTGCAGAGGATGTCCGGGTTCGGCGTGCGCCCGGCCTTGTATTCGGCCAGGAAGTGCTCGAACACGTTGTCCCAGTACTCGGCGGCGAAGTTGGCGGTGTGCAGCTTGATACCGATCCGGTCGCACACGGCCTGGGCGTCCGCGAGGTCGTCCATGGCGGTGCAGTATTCGGTTCCGTCGTCTTCTTCCCAGTTCTTCATGAACAGGCCTTCCACCTCATAACCCTGCTCGATCAGCAGAAGGGCGGAAACGGAGGAGTCCACGCCGCCGGACATGCCGACAATAACGCGCTTCTTGGTGGTGCCGGAAGGAGCTGGATCACGCATAGGGATTCAATGAGTGTCTTGAAAAAGGACGCGATTCTATCAGGCCCGGGCGCGCAAGGCTAAAGGGAAGGACGGATCAGTGCCAGGCTGTGGCGATGGCCGGCCAGATAATCGTCGATGCAGCGGATGATCAGCTCGCTGCGCCAATGATTGCGCTGTTCGAGCAGTTCGTCGCGGGTCAGCCAGCGGGCGCCCAGGATGCCATCGTCCAGTTGATAGTCGGGGTGGTGCTTGAGGGCTTTGGCGGCGAAGCAGACCCGCTGGTAGGTCACGCCATTGCTGGGAGCGGTGTACAGGTAGATGCCGACCACGCTGGTGGGCTCGACGTCCCATCCGGTTTCTTCCAGGGTTTCGCGCACGGCGGCTTCGACCAGGGTCTCGTCCGGGTCCAGGTGGCCGGCGGGCTGATTGAGCACCGCGCGCCCGCCCTTGGATTCTTCCACCATAAGGAAGCGGCCGTTGTCCTCGACGATGGTGGCGACGGTGATGTGGGGTTGCCAGTCCATGGGGTTCCTCTATTGCTCGGGTTGGGCCTCTGTGGGAGCGGGCTTGCCCGCGAAGGCGCAGTGTCGGTCAGTGAATGTGTTGGATGATATACCGCTTTCGCGAGCAAGCCCGCTCCCACAGGGATTTTCCGGTGTTTACAAATGCTGCGTCCGCTGCTGCCCTGTGGCAGCGAGCCTGCTCGCGATAACGGCCGGTCGGTCGAAACTAAAGAGCGATGCATATCGCATTCGGATAATATTTGTCGAGGTAAGGAAAGTCCCGTATGTCACAAAGTTTGCCTGTGCCTCTAAATGATTTGATTGTCATGGTTACCTGTTTTTTTGACGTGTCGTGGTTAAATTCGATGACGGCAGTTGCATCCGAAAATCCGTCTTCTATAGTCAGGGTCGTTACGCCAGGTGGATAGCTTTTGTCCGGTGTCAGGTAGAGATCGGTAGACATCGTTCCTACGAATTTGTCGATTTTGCCCATTTCTCCTGGTGGGTACTCTTGGTATACATCGCAGCCTGAAAGATAGAGCGTGACGTTACCTAAAAAAGAAAATTTGTCCGTGGGGTTGATAACGACCGGTAAGGCTGTTTTTTTCGGGGCAGGAAGTACGGGACTGGTTGAGGGATGTTTGACGACCTGGTCATTGATTTGTACCTCGAGCCATCCGTCCTCATCTGGCTTTTGGTCGATTTCTTTACCGGGTATGCGCATTTCAAGCTGAATTAACCCTGGGAAGTCCTCGAAAACAATAGACGGGGCCCTGACGCTTGCGCCGGGTGAGTTGGTTGAGTAGATAACTTGATTTCCGAATTTATTTAAATTGAATGTGTATGTGGTATCTGGGCTTGTAAAGTTTAGTTGTTGCGTGGCGGGGGTGTAGTTATATATCTGTCCATGGCGATTGGGGCGGATGTCTGTAGAGCAGCGTATGGCGTAATGGTCGGGGAATTCCTCTATTTTAGGGTATTCAAAAGGCTCATCAAGGCCCTCTCTCCTGAATAGAGTGGGAGTGCCTCGCAGTTGTTGGCGGTCTAAATTTCCAATTGAGAAGGGTATTTGGGCGTTCATAATGACTTGCGCAGTCTTTTTCACGGTGTATTTCCTCGGTCTAGGAGTCAGGTAGTGAGTTTTAAGTGCGTATTTTTCGCAGAAAACTCAAACCACCTAAGGGCTGCTATCGCTACGTAGCCGATTTCAGCAATCCGGTTTCGCTCACTTGAGGTCGATACACCTGCAGGCAATCAGAATGACGCCCGATCTGACGCTCTCTCGTTCTCTTGCCGAGACATCTCGCATCCGCCAAAGGTTGAAAGAGCTGTGTTCGGGTCACGCCGAGGCTTTCAACGCTGATGGTTACTTCATGCGCCTTCAGTGAAGAGGCGTACTTAGAACGATGCTTTCAAGGCTAGGCTGCCTCGTTGTTCTGTCAAGCCAGACGCGGGTAGTCAAATGTGGGAGCGGGCTTGCTCGCGAAGGCAGAGTATCAGCCAATGAAGATGTCGGATGATAAGCCGCTTTCGCGAGCAAGCCCGCTCCCACAGGGAAAAGATGGTATGCCTGGAAACACAAACCCCGGCACAAGGCCGGGGTTCGTGGTGCTTCCTTACAACCTTATACCAGCGCAGCGATTGCCGCGTTGAAGGTGGCGCTCGGACGCATGGCCTTGCTGGTCAGCTCGGGATTGGCGAAGTAGTAACCGCCGATGTCCACCGGCTTGCCTTGAACGGCGTTGAGCTCGGCAACGATCTTCTCTTCGTTGTCGGTCAGCGTCTTGGCCAGGGTGGTGAACTGCGCCTTGAGGGCTGCGTCGTCATCCTGGGCGGCCAGTGCCTGGGCCCAGAACAGGGTCAGGTAGAAGTGGCTGCCACGGTTGTCGATACCGCCGACCTTGCGCGAAGGCGACTTGTTGCGGTCCAGGAACTCGCCAGTCGCCTGGTCGAGGGTCTTGGCCAGCACCAGGGCTTTCGGGTTGTTGTAGGTCACGCCCAGGTGTTCCAGGGAAGCGGCCAAGGCCAGGAACTCGCCCAGGGAATCCCAACGCAGGAAGTTCTCTTCCAGCAGTTGTTGAACGTGCTTCGGCGCGGAACCGCCAGCGCCGGTTTCGAACAGGCCACCGCCGTTCATCAGCGGCACGATGGACAGCATCTTGGCGCTGGTGCCCAGTTCCATGATCGGGAATAGGTCGGTCAGGTAGTCACGCAATACGTTGCCGGTCACCGAAATGGTGTCCTTGCCTTCGCGGGTGCGAGCCAGGGTGAATTTCATCGCGTCGACGGGCGACATGATGCGAATGTCCAGGCCGCTGGTGTCGTGGTCCTTCAGGTAGGTCTGGACTTTCTCGATGACGACGCCGTCATGGGCGCGCATCGGGTCCAGCCAGAAGATGGCCGGGGTGTCGCTGGCGCGGGCACGGTTGACGGCCAGCTTGACCCAATCCTGGATCGGCGCGTCCTTGGTCTGGCACATGCGGAAGATGTCGCCGGCCTCGACGTTCTGCTCCAGCAGGGTGCGACCGTTGCTGTCCGAGACACGGACCACGCCGTCGGCCTTGATCTGGAAGGTCTTGTCGTGGGAGCCATACTCTTCGGCTTTCTTGGCCATCAGGCCGACGTTCGGTACGCTGCCCATGGTGGTCGGGTCGAAGGCGCCGTTGGCCTTGCAGTCTTCGATCACTGCCTGGTAGATGGTGGCGTAGCAGCGATCCGGAATCACGGCCTTGGTGTCGTGCAACTGGCCGTCGGTGCCCCACATCTTGCCGGAGTCACGGATCATGGCCGGCATCGAGGCGTCGACGATGACGTCGCTCGGTACGTGCAGGTTGGTGATGCCCTTGTCGGAGTTGACCATCGCCAGGGATGGGCGCACCGCGTAGACCGCCTGGATGTCAGCTTCGATCTGCGCCTGCTGCTCGGCCGGCAGGGCCTTGATGCGGGCGTACAGATCGCCAATGCCGTTGTTCAGGTTGAAGCCGATCTGCTCCAGCACCTGAGCGTGCTTGGCCAGGGCGTCCTTATAGAACTCGGCGACGATCTGGCCGAACATGATCGGGTCGGAGACCTTCATCATGGTGGCCTTGAGGTGAACCGACAGCAGTACGCCTTTTTCCTTGGCGTCTTCGATTTCGGCGGCGATGAAGTTGCGCAGGGCATTCTTGCTCATCACGGCGCAGTCGAGGATCTCACCGGCTTGTACGGTGGTCTTTTCCTTCAGGACGGTGGCGGTGCCATCCTGGGCGATCAGCTCGATTTTCACGCTGCCGGCGGCGTCGATCAGGGCGGCTTTTTCGCTGCCGTAGAAATCGCCGGTGCTCATGTGGGCCACATGGGATTTGGAGTCGGCTGTCCAGGCGCCCATCTTGTGCGGGTGCTTGCGGGCATAGTTCTTGACCGACAGCGGTGCGCGGCGGTCGGAGTTGCCTTCACGCAGGACCGGGTTCACGGCGCTGCCCTTGACCTTGTCGTAGCGGGCCTTGGCTTCTTTGTCGGCTTCGCTGGTCACGGTTTCCGGGTAGTCCGGCAGTGCGTAGCCCTGGGCCTGCAATTCCTTGATCGCGGCCTGCAGTTGCGGCACCGAGGCGCTGATGTTCGGCAGCTTGATGATGTTGGCTTCAGGCGTAACGGCCAGGTCGCCCAGTTCGGCTAGGTGGTCGGCTACGGCTTTGTCACCCAGTTGCTCGGGGAAGCTGGCCAGGATGCGCCCTGCGAGGGAGATATCGCGGGTTTCCACGGCGATATCGGCCGAAGCGGTGAAGGCTTCGACGATTGGCAGCAGCGAATAGGTGGCGAGGGCGGGCGCTTCGTCGGTGAAGGTATAGATGATCTTCGAGCGGGTGGGCATATTCGGATTAACTCTCTTCTTTGCTAAAGCATGCGCAGAAACTCGAGGGGCGCCGGGTAAGCGCGTTCGTTCAAAGTCAGCCGTGAGCCGAATGTCGAGGTTTCTTCGCGGTGATGTTGGGTGCATCAGTCGAGCGTCAAGCGGTCGGGCCGCGGTAACGGTCCGGCTTTATAACTGGCGGGAAGGCTCTTGGTAGAGCAGTCAGCCGTCGTGACCCTGCGGTCAGCGGCGGCATTATACATAGGTAGCTGGCAATCTGCCGATGGTTCATAGACCTCCGTACACGTCCATTGGTCTAAACGTCGCAGGCCCAGAGGTATGGGCTATGCTCACATTTGGCGCTTTTCCCTTGTTTTTCAGGCTTGTACACGGCGAACTGGGCGAGTTTCCCGCCGATGGGTCTAACGTAGGGTTTGCGCGTCGATTCAACTGGGGTACGCTCGAACGCAGCCAGATGTTCAATCCAAGCAATGGAGTTCAGCATGGGGTATCAAAAGATTCAGGTTCCAGCCGTCGGTGACAAAATCACCGTCAATGCAGACCATTCTCTTAATGTTCCCGACAACCCGATCATCCCCTTCATCGAAGGCGACGGCATTGGCGTCGACATCAGCCCGGTCATGATCAAGGTTGTGGACGCTGCGGTGCAGAAGGCCTACGGCGGCAAGCGCAAGATTTCCTGGATGGAGGTCTATGCTGGTGAAAAAGCCACCCAGGTCTATGACCAGGACACCTGGCTTCCCCAGGAAACCCTGGATGCGGTCAAGGACTATGTGGTTTCCATCAAGGGTCCCCTGACCACGCCGGTCGGCGGCGGTATCCGTTCGTTGAACGTGGCCCTGCGTCAGCAGTTGGACCTGTATGTCTGCCTGCGCCCGGTGCGCTGGTTCGAAGGCGTACCGAGTCCGGTGAAGAAGCCTGGCGACGTGGACATGACGATTTTCCGTGAGAACTCCGAAGACATTTATGCGGGCATCGAGTGGAAGGCCGGTTCGGCGGAGGCCACCAAGGTCATCAAGTTCCTGAAAGAAGAAATGGGCGTCACCAAGATCCGTTTCGACGAAGATTGCGGCATCGGCGTCAAGCCGGTTTCCAAGCAGGGCACCAAGCGCCTGGCCCGCAAGGCCTTGCAATATGTGGTCGACAATGATCGCGAGTCCCTGACCATCGTACACAAAGGCAACATCATGAAGTTCACCGAAGGTGCCTTCAAGGAGTGGGCCTACGAAGTGGCTGCCGAGGAGTTCGGCGCGACCCTGCTCGATGGCGGGCCGTGGATGCAATTCAAGAATCCGAAGACCGGCAAGAACGTGGTCGTCAAGGACGCCATCGCCGATGCGATGCTCCAGCAGATCCTGTTGCGTCCGGCTGAATACGACGTGATCGCAACCCTGAACCTCAATGGCGACTACCTCTCCGACGCCCTGGCGGCGGAGGTGGGCGGTATTGGTATCGCGCCGGGTGCCAACCTCTCCGACACCGTGGCGATGTTCGAAGCGACCCACGGCACCGCGCCCAAGTATGCGGGCAAGGACCAGGTCAACCCGGGATCGCTGATCCTGTCGGCAGAAATGATGCTGCGTCACATGGGCTGGACCGAAGCGGCCGACCTGATCATCAAGGGCACCAATGGCGCGATTTCGGCCAAGACCGTGACCTATGACTTCGAACGCCTGATGGAAGGCGCCAAGCTGGTATCGTCCTCGGGCTTCGGCGATGCCTTGATCTCACACATGTAAGCGGATCGACGCGCATAAAAAGACGCCCGGCTCGAGTGATCGAGCCGGGCGTCTTTTTTGACCGATGACTACAGCAGGTCAATGGGTTTCAGTGACTCTGGTTTTGACTTTGACTTTTTCGGGGGCAGAGGTGCTTTCGACCTCGACCGGCGAAATATTGACCGCATGCAGCCCCTTGGGGCCCTGGATCACTTCGAATGTGACAGGTTGCCCGGCCTTCAGGGTTTTGTAGCCTTCCATCCTGATGGCCGAGAAATGCGCGAAAAGGTCTTCATCCCTGCCAGACGCCAGAATAAAGCCGTAGCCCTTGGCGTTGTTGAACCATTTCACCTTGCCACTCATCTTGACGACCGACATAGACCATTTCCCTCTGCAACGCACTCCATCACTGGAGTATCATCCAGTTCATCCGCAATCTAATCTTGTTTTAAGGATCGATTCCACGGACCTTTTTAACCCACGATGGGCTCTATTGGTTGTAACACCGTTTTGCCGATAGTCAAGGTGACCTGGCAGCGGCGGTTGAAATCGCCAGCCAATGCCCCCATCACTGTATTTGCCAACTAAACGAACCTTTCTTTCCATGCATGCAATCAGCCAGATTCGACTAACATTCAATCAGGATCGCCCGGATCTACACGACGACGATTCCGCAGGCATTGCTGTTCAGGAAGCAAAGCCTACGTTGCAGGCGCCACCGATGTACAAGGTGGTTTTGTTCAACGATGACTACACACCGATGGATTTCGTCGTCGAAGTGCTCGAGGTGTTTTTTAACCTGAATCGCGAGCTGGCGACCAAGGTCATGCTGGCCGTTCATACAGAGGGACGGGCAGTGTGTGGAGTGTTTACCCGCGACATTGCCGAAACAAAGGCCATGCAGGTCAACCAGTACGCCCGGGAAAGCCAGCATCCGCTACTCTGTGAAATCGAGAAGGACGGTTAACGCCGACCACTTGGGTATGAGGTGAAGCCATGTTAAACCGCGAGCTCGAAGTCACCCTCAATCTAGCCTTCAAGGAGGCCCGTTCGAAGCGTCATGAATTCATGACCGTCGAGCACCTGCTGCTGGCCCTACTGGATAACGAGGCTGCCGCCACCGTATTGCGTGCCTGTGGCGCGAACCTCGATAAACTCAAGCATGATCTGCAGGAGTTCATTGACTCCACCACGCCATTGATCCCCGTCCATGACGAGGATCGCGAAACCCAGCCAACCCTGGGCTTCCAGCGTGTCCTGCAACGTGCTGTCTTTCATGTGCAGAGCTCGGGCAAGCGTGAGGTCACCGGTGCCAACGTGCTGGTCGCCATCTTCAGCGAGCAGGAAAGCCAGGCGGTCTTCCTGCTCAAGCAGCAGAGCGTTGCGCGCATAGATGTCGTCAACTACATCGCCCATGGCATTTCCAAGGTGCCGGGGCATGGCGATCATTCCGAAGGTGAACAGGATATGCAGGACGAGGAGGGTGGTGAGTCTTCTTCTTCGGGCAATCCGCTGGATGCCTATGCCAGCAACCTGAACG
Organism: Pseudomonas sp. SJZ078; assembly: GCF_007828255.1. Classification (NCBI taxonomy): domain Bacteria; kingdom Pseudomonadati; phylum Pseudomonadota; class Gammaproteobacteria; order Pseudomonadales; family Pseudomonadaceae; genus Pseudomonas; species Pseudomonas sp. SJZ078. Next base: position 72,280 of record NZ_VIUG01000031.1, read on the forward strand.
AACTGGCGCGTCAGGGGCGTATCGATCCGTTGGTCGGACGCGAAGTCGAGGTCGAGCGCGTTGCGCAGATCCTGGCCCGGCGTCGCAAGAACAACCCGTTGTTGGTGGGCGAGGCGGGCGTGGGTAAAACCGCGATTGCCGAAGGCCTGGCCAAGCGCATCGTCGACAACCAGGTGCCGGACCTGCTGGCCAACAGCGTGGTGTATTCCCTCGACCTGGGTGCCCTGCTGGCCGGTACCAAGTACCGCGGCGATTTCGAGAAGCGCTTCAAGGCGCTGTTGGGCGAGTTGAAGAAACGTCCGCAGGCGATCCTGTTCATTGACGAAATCCACACCATCATCGGTGCGGGTGCCGCGTCCGGCGGGGTCATGGATGCCTCGAACCTGCTCAAGCCGCTGCTGTCGTCGGGCGATATCCGTTGCATCGGGTCGACCACTTTCCAGGAGTTCCGCGGGATCTTCGAGAAGGACCGTGCCCTGGCCCGGCGTTTCCAGAAAGTCGACGTCTCGGAGCCTTCGGTGGAAGACACCATCGGTATCCTGCGCGGCCTGAAGGGGCGTTTCGAGCTGCACCACAGTATCGAGTACAGCGATGAAGCCCTGCGGGCCGCGGCGGAATTGGCCTCGCGCTACATCAACGACCGGCACATGCCGGACAAGGCTATCGACGTGATCGACGAGGCGGGTGCCTATCAGCGCCTGCAGCCGGTAGAGAAGCGCGTCAAGCGCATCGAAGTGCCTCAGGTCGAGGACATCGTGGCGAAGATCGCACGTATTCCGCCCAAGCACGTCACCAGTTCCGACAAAGAGCTGCTGCGTAACCTTGAGCGTGACCTGAAGCTGACGGTGTTCGGCCAGGATGCGGCAATCGACTCGCTGTCGACCGCCATCAAGCTGTCCCGCGCCGGCCTCAAGTCGCCGGACAAGCCGGTCGGCTCCTTCCTGTTCGCCGGTCCAACCGGTGTCGGCAAGACCGAGGCTGCACGGCAGCTGGCCAAGGCGATGGGCATCGAGCTGGTGCGCTTCGACATGTCCGAGTACATGGAGCGCCACACTGTTTCGCGTCTGATTGGTGCGCCTCCAGGGTATGTCGGGTTCGACCAGGGCGGCCTGCTGACCGAAGCCATCACCAAGCAGCCCCACTGCGTGCTGTTGCTCGATGAAATCGAGAAAGCGCATCCGGAAGTCTTCAACCTGCTCCTGCAGGTCATGGACCACGGTACGCTCACCGATAACAACGGGCGCAAGGCGGACTTCCGCAACGTGATCGTGATCATGACCACGAACGCCGGTGCCGAAACCGCGGCGCGCGCTTCGATCGGCTTCACCCATCAGGACCATTCGTCCGATGCGATGGAAGTGATCAAGAAGAGCTTCACGCCTGAGTTCCGCAACCGTCTGGACACCATCATCCAGTTTGGTCGCCTCAGCCATGAGGTCATCAAGAGCGTGGTGGACAAGTTCCTCACCGAACTCCAGGCGCAGCTCGAAGACAAGCGTGTGTTGCTGGAAGTCACCGATGCGGCCCGCAGCTGGCTGGCAGAGGGCGGTTACGATGTGACGATGGGCGCGCGGCCGATGGCTCGCTTGATCCAGGACAAGATCAAGCGTCCGCTGGCCGAGGAAATCCTCTTTGGCGAACTGGCCGAGCATGGCGGTGTGGTTCACATCGACATCAAGGACGGCGAGCTGACCTTCGACTTCGAAACCACGGCCGAAATGGCCTGATCGAAACCTGTAATAAGCAGAAAGGCGCCGGAAGGCGCCTTTTTGCTTATCCTGGGAAAAACACTGCCCTGTGGAAGCGGGCTTGTGGTGCTTATCAAATTCCAGGCAAACAAAAACGCCCGGTATAAGCCGTAATGCTGTTCACTTAAGCATTTGAGTCCAAGCCGGGCTTTCTAGAAAATCCGATACCAGTCCTCTGGTATCGGATTTTTTATGCCCA